>CAZYLK010000019.1:0-52355 GCA_964648365.1 uncultured Phycisphaeraceae bacterium | reverse complement strand
CAGCCCAAGATTGTTGATCGAGCGCAGCGTGACCCGATGTTCGTCGCCCAGCACGCGGCGGCAAGCCTCCAGCGCCTCGCGGAGGTACGGCTCGGCCTCGGTCAGCCTGCCCTGCCGTCGGAGTACGTGGCCCACGTTGTTGATCGACGACAGTGTGTCCCGATGGTCGTCGCCGAGGACACGGCGCCTGCCCTCCAGCGCGTCGCGGAAGTACGACTCGGCCTCGGACAGTCTGTGTTGCCTTTCGAACCAGTAGCCCATGCCGTTGATCGCTTCCAGCGTGGCCGGGTGGTCGTCGCCGAGCACGCGGCGCCTGCGCTCCAGCGCCTCGCGGTAGTACGGCTCAGCCTCGGCCCCTTTCCCCTGCTCCAGCAGCAGCGCGCCCATGTTGGCGATTGAGGTCAGCGTGTTCGGATGGTCGTCGCCCCGCACGCGACGGTGGCCTTCCAGGGCCGTGCGGTAGTACGGCTCGGCCTCGGCTGCCTTGCCCTGCTGGCTGAGCAGGTGGCCCATGTTGTTAAACGAGCTCAGTGTGTTCGGATGGTCGTTGCCCAACTCGCGGTGGTAAATGTCCAGCGCCGCACTCAGATGCGGCTCCGCGGCTGCGTACAAGTTCAGTTGCTCGTAGGTACGACCGAGGGCGTGGTGGAGCTGCGCCCGGACCAGCGGCTGGTCGGCGAACCGCCCCTCTAGCTTGTCGGCGGCCCGCCCAAGCACGAACTCGTCCATGACCCGCCGCGCCACATCGACCGCCTGGGCCGGGTCGGCGCGCTCGTCATACGCCGCCAACTCTGCCTCGACTTCCTCCGGCGTGCGCTGGCGGCGGTCAGGGATCTCACCGACGTACTCGCGCTCCAGCGCGGCCCGCACCTGCTCGCGCAATTGCTCCTTGATGCCTCTGCCCATCGCTTCGACATCGATCCCCTGCAGCATCGACGCCTGGAAGTCTGAGACCTGTTGTGTCTGCTCCCGCGCCGCGTCCGCCTCGGCCCGGCGCTGCTCGGCGCGCAGCAGGCCAAATGTCGTGCCAGCCATCCCCAGAGCCAGCGCGGCCGCCACCAGCGTCGCCGCCGTGACCACTGCCCGGTTGCGCCGCACGAACTTGCGCACGCGATACACCCGGCTCGGCGGCGCGGCCACGACCGGCTCACCGGACAGGTAACGCTGCACGTCCTCCGCCAGGCCGTTGGCCGTCTCATAGCGCCGCGTGCGGTCCTTCTCCAGGCACTTCATGACGATCCAGTCGAGGTCGCGGCGGAGCAGTCGAACGAGCAAGTCAGGATCGCTGCGGCGGCAGGAGGCGATCTCGACACCGGATGAGGAAGCGGCACCAGCCGCATCGCCGCGGGGACCCTCATCAGAGCCGCGAGCACAGTCAGAGCCGCGAACGTGAGGGAGTGGTCCGCTGGCTGACGCGCGCGGCTCGGACCGAGGAGAGAACTGTTCGCGGGCGGACGTGCGCCACGCGAGGCCCAGCGAGCTGACGCGCGTGCTGGGCCTGGGCGGCTCTTCTTCGCGGATGATGCGGCGCAGCTCGTCGAAGCCAGCGCTGCGCAGCCGCTGCGACTCGAACGGCGTCGTGCCGGTCAGCAATTCATAAAGCAGCACGCCCAACGAGTAGATGTCGCTGCGCGTGTCGACGTCCAGGTCGGATCGGCCGGCCTGCTCCGGACTCATGTAGGCCGGCGTGCCGATCAACTGGTGGAACTCGGTGAACAATGTCTTGTCGGTCAGGCGCCCTTCGACCGCCTTGGCGATGCCGAAGTCGATGATCTTGACCACCGGCTTGTCGTCGTAGCGCGAGACCAGCACGTTGGAAGGCTTGATATCGCGGTGAATGACGCCCTTCTGGTGGGCGTGCTGGACCGCGTGGCAGGCGTCCATGAACAGCGCCAGCCGATCGCGAAGGCCCAGCCGCTGCTCGTCGCAGAAGCGCGTGATCGGAACTCCCTTGACCAGTTCCATCACGAAGTAGGGCCGCCCCGCGCCCAGTGGCGACTGCGCATCGGTCGCCCCCCCGTCGAGCACGCGGGCGATGTTGGGATGGTCCATCATCGCCAGCGCCTGCCGCTCGGCCTCAAAACGCGTGATCACCTGCCGCGTGTCCATACCCGGCTTGATGACTTTCAGCGCGACGTTGCGTTGCACCGGTTGATGCTGTTCTGCCATGTACACGCTGCCGAACCCGCCCTCGCCGATCCGCTCAAGCAACTTGTACGGACCGATCACCGCACCGGAACCGTCGAAGTCGGCGTCGGGGACTTCCCGGACGGGCATGCCGCTGAATGAAGCCGGATCGGCCAGGAAGCTCGCGTGCGCGCTGCGAATCTGGAGGAGGCCTTCGACGCGACGGCGCAGATCGGCGTCGCCGCGACAGGCCTCGTCAAGGTAGGCCGCCCGAGCTTCGGTCGAGGAGTGCTCCAGCGCTTCGCAGAAGATCGTCTCTTCGTCCATCGATCGCGCAGACATCGGCTGGCTCCGGCAGGAGGAACTTGGCTACACGAAATGCGTCGCCACCCCGTGGCTTGTCTCACGCGGGGCGAGAGATTATGAAAAACGCGGTCCGGTGCGGGCCGGTGCGGCCTCACGTCCCGGAGCCGGGTCTACCTTCGATATCACGGAGCAACCAGGCCCGGGCGTACTCCCAATGGCGATAGGCCGTGGCGCGAGAGACGCCGAGCACCTCGGCCGCCTCTTCGATCGAGAGTCCGGCGAAGTGACGCAGCTTGACCAGTTCGGCCTTGGACGGGTGCTGCGTCGCCAGACGGGTCAGCGCCTCATCCAGCGCCAGCACGCGATCATCTTCGGCCGGCGCGGCCGGGTCCGCTTCTTCCAGATCGACTCGCCTGAGGTTGCCGCCGTGGCGCAGGCGGCCCTTTTGCCGGGCGCGATCAATGAGGATCCGGCGCATCGCCTCGGCCGCGGCCGCAAAGAAATAGGCTCGCCCCTGCCGGTGGACGTCGCCGTCGCGAACCAGGCGCAGGTAGGCTTCGTGTACCAGCGCGGTGGCTTGGAGGGTGTGCCCCGCCTTCTCCTGGCTCATCCGCTGGCGGGCGATCGTGCGCAATTGGTCGTAGACCAGAGTCAGAAGCTGGGCCGCCGCTCCCGAGTCGGGATCGTCGGCCGCCTCCAGAAGGCGCGTCACTTCCTCTGCGGGGATGGCTGACTCCATGATCCGCACCCTGTTGTTCGTAAGATCGCCGGTCCGGGTGCATTGTACCACAAGTCGCCCGGCGTCGTACTCCGATGATCGAATCTCTTTCGCCGGGCTCCGGCGGGCGACCGCCGGCGGAATTTCGGCCCTTCCGGTCACGTCGCTCACGTCGAGACGCGTGTCGGCCGTGGCCCGACCGACACCGCCTTGGCGCCGCTCTCGCGCCGGCAGCCTCGCGCACGCAACGTCGGTTTCGATCAGGCGCAATCCAGCACACGATCCAGAGGTTTCGGCGCCCACCCGGAGCAATGCGACGCTCAACGTCGGCAACCCATGGAAAGGCGGGTTTCGTTCGGGTTCGGCGTCACCCCCCTGCTCGGCCGCTGCCGACCGAAACGCCGCCGCTGCCGGCTGCTGGCGGCCACTTCTGCGTCGCGTCGCCAGTCGCGATGACGAAGGCTGACCGCGCGCAAGCCGTGTCAGGCCACAAGGATAGCATCGCCATTCCGGCGCGGCGGCGACGTTGGCATCGTTGCTGCCACACGGAGCGCCGTTCGGCCGTCGCGCGAGACAGCGCAGCACGATCAGGGAAGACCCGGAGCCCGGTACCGGCTTCCCGCCTGACGCGATCGTCCGTCCAGATGCAGGGGGGAGAGTTCGATGAAAGCCAATGCGAGGGGAAGCGTTCGCGCCGGCGGCGCGTCGCGGACGTGCTCGCGCTGTGGCGCCGTCCCCTGCGACTGCTGTCCGATCTGCGGCGGACCGCCGCGCGAGGATGCCATCCTGGCGGGCCTGGCTGACCCGGACAGCCTCTGCGCCGTCGGTTCTTCCGGTCGCGCGCCGCGGCAGGTGTCGCCGCGTCGCAGCCGCGTCGGCGGGACTGGAATGTCGCCGGCCTTGTGCGAATGCGGGGACGCTCGGCACTCGCGGATTGACGCCGCGCCGGCAGCGCAGAGCGCCCGATCGATTGTGGAACTGCCGCGAGTCGGCGTCCGGGGCAAGTTCCTCTGGGCGGGTGGCCGCAAGCTGCCGATCCGGGGCGTTACGTACGGGCCGTTCCGCCCCGACAGCGCGGGGTGCGAATATGGCCGGCCCGAGCGCGTCGAAGACGACTTCCGTCGGATGCGGGCGCATGGCTTCAACGCCGTACGAACGTATACCGTGCCGCCGCCGTGGCTGCTCGACTGTGCGCAGCGTCACGGGCTGCGCGTGATGGTCGGCCTGCCGTGGGAGCAGCACGTCACGTTTCTCGACAGCCGGCTGATCCGACGCCGCATCCTGACGGCCGTCCGCGGCGCCGTCAGAAGCTGCCACGCGCACCCGGCGATCCTCGCCTACGCCATCGGCAATGAAATCCCGGCGCCGATCGTCCGCTGGCACGGGCGGCGCGCCATCGAAGATTTCCTTCGAGAGTTGTATCTGACCGCGAAGGCGCAGGATGAGCAGACGCTCGTCACGTACGTCAACTATCCGAGCACGGAGTATCTCCAACTGCCGTTCGTGGATTTCGCCTGTTTCAACGTCTATCTGGAGACGCAATCGAAGCTGGCCGCCTATCTTCAACGCCTGCACAATCTCGTGGACGAGATGCCGCTGGTCATGGCGGAGATCGGGCTGGACAGCCTGCGCAACGGCCTCGAACGGCAGGCCGACACGCTCGACTGGCAGGTGCGAACCGTGCTGAGGTCCGGGTGTGCCGGCGCGTTCATGTTCTCGTGGACGGACGAGTGGCATCGCGGCGGACATGACATCGAGGATTGGGACTTCGGCCTCACCACGCGCGATCGGACGACCAAACCGGCATTGAGTTCGGTTTCCTCGGCGTTTGAGGAGGGGCTGACGCCTCCCAATAGGCGGTGGCCGCGCGTCTCCGTCGTCGTCTGCACGTACAACGGCGCGAAGACGATTCGCGAGTGCCTCGCCGGGCTGATGCGGCTGGACTATCCGGACTTTCAAGTGATCGTCGTCAACGACGGATCCACCGACGGAACCGCCGACATCGTCCGCCAGTTCGACGTTACCCAGATCGACACGCCGAACAACGGGCTCAGCCACGCGCGCAACCTCGGCATGAGGGCCGCGGACGGCGAGATCGTCGCCTACATCGACGACGATGCCTGGCCCGATCCGGATTGGCTCAAGCACCTTGCCTGCCTGTTCGAGTCGTCCGACTACGTCGGCATCGGCGGGCCGAACCTGGCGCCGCCGGGAGACGGACCGATCGCCGAATGCGTCGCCCACGCGCCCGGCGGACCGAATCACGTCTTGCTTACGGACTTCGTGGCCGAGCACATTCCCGGATGCAACATGGCGTTCCGCCGATCGGCGCTGGAAGCGATCGACGGGTTCGATACCCAGTTCCGGATCGCGGGCGACGACGTGGACCTGTGCTGGCGGCTGCAAGACGCGGGCGGCACGCTCGGATTCGCGCCGGGCGCGATGGTCTGGCATCATCGACGAGGATCGGTTCGGGCGTATCTGAAGCAGCAGCGCAACTATGGTCGAGCCGAGGCCATGCTCGAACGGAAGTGGCCGCATCGTTACAACGCAGCCGGCCACGTCCCATGGCGCGGCCAGCTCTACGGCAAAGGGCCGACCCGCCCTCTCTACCTGCGGCGGCATCGCGTCTATCACGGCGTGTGGGGCACGGGCTTGTTCCAATCGCTCTATACCCGGCCCGCCGGCGTGCTCCAGTGGCTGCCGCTGATGCCGGAGTGGTATCTGATCGTCGTCGTGCTCCTGGCCGTGGCGGCACTAAGCGTCGTGTGGCAGCCGCTGGTGATTGGCGTGCCACTGCTGGCGATCGCCGTGGGTGTCCCGCTGGTGCAGGCGGTGCAGAGCGCGATGCACGAGTCACTGGGACGGGAAACGCAGAGCGCTGTCGGCCGCGTGGGGCAGCGGGCGTTGACGACGTTCCTGCACCTCGCCCAACCGGCGGTACGGCTGTGGGGGCGACTGTCTTATGGTCTGACGCCCTGGAGACGCGGCGGCTGCGATCGACTGGTACTGCCCATCCCGCGCACGCAGGCGATCTGGGACGAACAATGGGCGTCGCAGGAAGAGCGGCTCTCCCGGCTTAATCACGCCTTGTGCGCGCGACGGCTGCGGACGAAGGCCGGTGGCGATTTCGACCGTTGGGATCTGGACGTCCGTGGAGGTATTCTGGGAGGCGTGCGCGCCCGCATGACCATCGAAGAGCACGGCGGCGGCAGGCAGCTTGTCCGCGTGCGGCGGTGGCCAACGTTGAGCGCCGGCGCCTGGGCACTCGTGTGGATCACGGGGGCGATCGCCTTGCTGGCCGGGCTGGCCGGACAGGTGGCGCCGTGCGTGATCTTCGGCTGCCTGTGGTTGGTGGTATGCCTGATGGCAATGGCGGATTGCGCCGGCGCATCGGCGTCTCTTCTGGACGTGCTGCCCTCGGCCGGATCGACGTCGCATCCCGTTGAAGCAGACGCTCCGGCGGAGACAGAGCGGCGGTCGAAACCAATGTCGCAGGTCGAGGCACAGGTCACATGAGGCGATACCGGCGACTGATGCAGTATGCGTCCCGTCGGCGCCGCGGCCTGGTGACGATCTTCGTCCTGACGTGCCTCGCGTCGGCCGCGGCCGCGCTTCAGCCGTGGCCGATGAAGCTGCTGGTGGACTACGCCCTCGGCGACGCAGCCATACCGCAGTCGCTTCAGTCCTGGACCGCAGCAGATGGCGGGTCGACGACGACCGTGCTGGTCATCATCTCCGCCCTTGCGTGCGTGGCCGTGTTCCTGCTCAACGGTCTGCTGAACTTCGCGATCAGTTTCGCCTGGAGCGTCCACGGCCATCGCATGGCGTACGATCTGGCGAGCGATCTGTTCGCGCGCTTTCAGCGGTTGTCACTGCGCTATCACGGGCGACGCCCGGTCGGCGATTCCCTGAGCCGCCTGACCGGCGATGCGTGGTGCATTCTCGATGTGATCAACAACCTGCTGATGGGACCGCTGCAGGAATTGATGGTCCTGGCGGCGATGATCGCCGTCGGCTACGTGCTCGATCCGGTTCTGGCGACCGTGGCGCTGGCGGTCGCCCCGCTGCTCGCGCTGGCGTCGCGCTGGTTCGGCTCGCCGCTCAAACGGCGGGCGCGGCTGGGCCGCGAGGCCGAGTCTCGCCTCTTCACATTTGCCCAACAGACGTTTCGCGCCATGCCGCTGGTCCAGGCCTTTGGCGCTTCCGGCCGTCATACGGAGAAGTTTCAGGAACTGGCGGACGACGCGGTCTTCGTCACGCAGCGCGGACAACTCCTGGGAAGCAGCTACGGGCTGATCAGCGGATTGATCACCACGAGCGGCATGGCGCTGGTGCTTTACGTCGGCGGCGTGCGCGTGCTGACGGATGCGATTCCGCTGGGGACATTGCTCGTGTTCCTGGCTTACGTCCGCCGGATGCAAAACGCCTCGGGGAATCTGTTCAAGGTCTTCACCAAGCTCAAAAGCGCCGAGGCGAGCATTGAGCGCATCTTCGAAGTGCTGGACAGCGAGGAGGAAATCGTCGAGTCGCCCCGCCCGGTCAGCCTGCCGGCGCCGGTCCGCGGCCACCTGCGCATTGAGCACGTGACCTTCGGTTATGACGCCGATCGCCCGGTGCTGATCGACGTTTCGCTGGAGGCGCAGCCTGGCGAGGTCGTCGCCGTCGTCGGTCCGACCGGCGCGGGCAAGAGCACGCTGGTCGGGCTGGCGCCGCGATTCTTCGATCCCTGGTCGGGGCGCGTGTTGCTCGACGGCGTGGATATCCGAGACGTGCGCATTGGGGATCTGCGCACAAATGTGGCCGTCGTCTTGCAGGATCCGTTTCTGCTGCCAATGACGGTTGCGGATAACATCGCCTACGGACGCCCGGAGGCTGATCGCGCCGCCGTCATCGAAGCAGCCCGCGCCGCGCAGGCGGATGCGTTCATTCGCCAGCTTCCCGCCGGCTATGACACGGTGATCGGCGAGGAGGGGGCGACGCTGTCCGGCGGGCAGAGGCAGCGGATCGCCATCGCACGGGCGCTGCTGAAGGATGCGCCGTTGCTCATCCTCGACGAACCGACCGCGTCGCTGGACGCCGAGACGGAATCCGCGCTGGTGGAGGCGCTCGAACGGCTCATGGACGGGCGCACGACGCTGATCGTCGCCCACCGGCTCTCGACGATTCGACGAGCCGATCGGATCGTCGTGGTGGATGCCGGCCGCGTCGTCGAAGCGGGAGCACACCAGCAATTGATCGCCAGCGGCGGCGTGTACAGCCGGTTTCATTCAGTCCAGGCTCAGTGCCCTACGACGGAGGCGCTGTCGCTGTAACCATGCCGACCGATGCCCGGCCATCCAGTTATCCCGCATACGGCGACGCCGCCCGGCCGTGGTGGGTCCGGCTTGGCCGCTATGCGCTGCCGCAGTGGCCAAGCCTGATCCTGATCGCCGTGGCGACACTCGCGCTCGTGGGCATCAAGCTGCTGGTCCCGTGGCCGTTGAAGCTGATCGTCGATCATGTGCTCGCGGACCGGCCGCTGCCGGAGCCGGTTGCGTGGATCGTCGCCCTTCCCGGCGCAGGTTCGGCGAGGGGGCTGCTGGCGTGGCTGGCGGCGGCAACGGTGCTGCTCTTTCTGGCCAAGCGTCTCGTCAACGTGCTGCTGGCCTACGTCCGCGCGGGCGCGGGCAGCCGGATGGTGTATGCGCTGGCGACCGACCTCTTCCAGCACCTGCAAAACCGCTCGCTCATCTTCCACGGCCGGCAGCGAGTCGGCGATCTGGTCCAGCGTGTGACGATGGACAGCGGCTGCGTGCGCGATCTGGTGATGCAGGTCTACCTGCCGCTGGCGACGTCGCTGGCGACGCTGATTTCGATGTTTGCGGTGATGTGGCACTTGAGCGCGACAATGGCCCTGTTCGCGGCGGCCATGGCCGTGCCTCTGTGGCTCGTGACGCGCTACTTTGACAAACCGATGTCCGAGCGGAAGTACGCGTACCAGGAAGTCCAGGGCGAGGTCATGTCGCTGGCCGAGCAAACGCTGACCGCGATGCCCGTCGTGCAGGCGTTCGGCCGCGAGGCGCTGGAACTGCGCCGGTTTCGCGATCTGGCGGAGCGCGCGGTACAGGCCAATGTGCGTTTTCTCGTCAGCCAGGAACAGTTCAAGCTCGGCACCGGCGGGCTGACCGCGCTTGCCACGGCGATCGTCATGCTGGTCGGCGGGCTTGCCGTTGCACGCGACGCGATGAGCGTCGGGGATCTGCTGGTGCTGCTGGCCTATTTCGCGGCGCTGTATTCGCCGCTGGAGAACCTGGCCTATCTCGGCCCGGGCTTTGCCTCGGCCGCTGCGGGAGCGCGCCGCGTCTTTGAGATGATCTCGGCCGACGAACATGCGGTCGTCGAAGCGGCGGAAGCCCGCGCGCTGCCCGTCCGAAGCGATGGCGCCGGCGCTCACGTGCGCATCGAGCGTTTGACGTTCGGCTATGAGACAGGCCGCCCGGTGTTGCATGACGTCTCGGTGGAGGCCGAGCCGGGGCAGACGGTGGCGCTGGTGGGTCCGACCGGCGCCGGCAAGAGCACGCTGGTGTCGCTGATCGCCCGGCTGTACGACCCCTGGCAGGGGGAGATCCGGATCGACGGCCACGACCTTCGCGGCGTTCGGCTCTCCAGCCTTCGCGAGAACATCGCCATCGTCATGCAGGATCCGTTTCTGCTGCGCCTCAGCGTGGCGGAGAACATCGCCTACGGACGCCCGCAGGCTACGCGACGCGAGATCATCGCGGCCGCGGAAGCCGCGAGTGCGGCCGCCTTCATTGCGGAACTGCCAGACGGCTATGACACCGTCATCGGCGAGCGCGGCATGACGCTTTCCGGCGGGCAGAAGCAGCGGCTCTCGATCGCGCGGGCGTTTCTTAAGAATGCGCCCCTGCTGCTACTGGACGAACCGACCTCTGCGCTCGATCCACAGACGGAAGCGTACCTGATCGACGCGCTGAAACGGCTCAAGCAGGGGCGGACCACGTTCCTGATCGCCCACCGGCTTTCGACCGCCCGCACCGCCGATCGAATCGTTGTGCTCAGCGACGGGCGCGTCGTCGAAACCGGTTCCCACGACGAGCTTCGGCGGGCGGGCGGCGTGTACGAACGGATGTGGTCGTTGCAGTCGTCGCGGCGCGATGGTTCGCCGGGTGAAACGGAGGCCGGCTCATGAACGTCTTCGTACTCTGTACCGGGCGCTGCGGCTCGACGACGTTCATCGAGGCGTGTCGGCACATGACGAACTATACCGCCGCCCACGAGAGCAGGCGGCCCGCCGCGAGCGGCGGCGTGCGTGGCGGCTATTCCGAGTTGCTCTACCCCAAGCGTCACGTCGAGGCCGACAACCGGCTCTCGTGGTTCCTGGGAACGCTTGATGAGACGTACGGACGCGACGCCTTCTACGTCCATCTGCTGCGCGATCGCGAGGAAGTCGCGCGGAGTTTCCTTTCCCGCTGGGAGAACCGCAGCGCGAACATCATCTTCCCCTTCGCGTGGGGAATCCTGACGCATCCGCGCAGCAGGGTCGAAGCGCTCAGCGAGCGGCAGCGGCTCGAGATCGGCCGGCAATACTGGGACACGGTCAACGCCAACATCCGCCAGTTTCTGCGCGACAAGGCGCTGAAGATGACGATGCGGCTGGAGGAGATCAAGTCGCCATTTGAGCAGTTCTGGCATCGGATCGGCGCCGAGGGCGACCTGGCCGCGGCGCTGGACGTCTGGAACACGCGGCATAACGCCACGCCGGCCGGGGCGTCGGAAGAACTGACAGTGGGCGCGCCGCGTGGGAACGGACCGATGAGGCGCGCTACGCGGGGCGTTAATCGCGACGGGTGCGTCACGGCCGCGGAGCGTGAGTCGCTTTGCACCGCTCGCGAACAAGTCGAAGCCGGTGACTCCGCGCGGGCTGAAGCCCGCGGCTCGCTGGTGGCGTCTGATCGCGCAGGATCACCTGACGAAGGTCAGCCGGCGCCGCCCGTGGCCGTCGCCGCGGCCAGACGGGCCGTCGGGTACGCAATGGCGCATTTCCGCAGCTTCGACCTCGACGTTGTGACGCCACGTCCCAAGGCCGGGGCGTGGAGCATCGACGCTGAGTCGCTCGGGTTCCTGGTGGCCCTGTTGGAGCGCGTTCAGCCGGAACACGTTCTCGAGTTCGGCTCCGGCCTCTCGACCCGGGTGCTCGCGTGGGCTCAACGTCGATCGGACACCGGCTTCGGCATCACCTCCGTCGATCACGACGAGTCGTTCCTCGAGCAGACGCGTCGGCGGTTGGACGCGCAGGATCCAGGCGCACCCGTGAAGTTCGTGTGGGCGCCGCTGGCGACCGAGTGCTTCGCCGGCCGGGTGATGCCGGTCTACAAGGGCGCACTGGAGCCGCCCCCAATGGCAGGATCCGCGGACGTGATCCTCATCGACGGTCCGCCGTCGTCACTGGGCGGTCGTACGGGCGTGTTGTATCAGGCGATGGACGTCGCCCGGCCGGGAACGATCGTCCTGCTGCACGACGCCGATCGACTCGCCGAGCGGGAATCGCTGGCCGACTGGCAGCGCAGCTTCGGATCCGCGATCGAGGTCACGCGGCTGTCCGGATTCTCGAAGGGCCTCGCCGCGATCATCATCGTCGAACCGGTCGTGTCGAAAGACCTCCCGGCCTACGGCGCGCGGGCCGTCATTCAGGAGCTTCGGCGGCTCATCGAACCCGACGCAACGTGGATCGTCGTGGACGAAGCAAGCCTGCCGCCTGAGGCGCTCGCCGGGCGGCGATGCGTCCCGTTTCTGGAACGGGACGGTAAATACTGGGGACTGCCGGCGTCAGGCGAACAGGCCGTAGAAGAACTGGAGCGGATGCGCGGGAACGGGGCGTCCCACGTGGCCTTCGTGCCGGACTGCTTCTGGTGGCTGGAGCACTATCGCGAACTGCGCGTCCATCTGGAATCCGGCTTTGAATGCGTCTCGCACAACGAGCACCTGATCGCCTACGACTTGCGGAAGGGGGAAGCACACACATGACCCCGCCGCTGGTCAGCATCATCGTCAACAACTGCAACTACGCTCGCTTCGTGGGACAGGCGATCCGCAGCGCGCTGGATCAGACGTGGCCGCACACGGAAGTCCTGGTGGTCGACGATGGATCGACGGACGACTCGCGCGCGGTCATCGAGCCATTCGGAACGGCCATTACGACGGTCTTCAAGGAAAACGGCGGTCAGGCGTCGGC
This sequence comes from uncultured Phycisphaeraceae bacterium, assembly GCA_964648365.1. GTDB lineage: Bacteria > Planctomycetota > Phycisphaerae > UBA1845 > UBA1845 > SURF-32. The sequence continues at coordinate 39,969 of CAZYLK010000019.1, read as the reverse complement.
GTTCAACGCCGGGTTCGCCTGCTGTCGCGGGCAGATCGTGGTCTTCCTTGATGCCGATGACCTGCTTCTGCCGAACGCCGTTGAGCGCGCCGTCAGCTTGTTCAACAACACAACTGTTGTGAAAGTCCACTGGCCGCTGTGGCGCATTGATGAAGATGGACGCCGGTTGGGGGGCGTTCACACCCGCAACCTCGTCTCCGGCGACTTCCGGGAGCATTTCATCGCCCACGGCCCGGTCAGCCTGCCGCAGTCGCCGACCAGCGGCAACGCCTGGTCACGACGGTTCCTGCAGGCCGTGTTTCCCCTGCCCGAACACGCCGACAAGCACGGCGCCGATGGATTCCTGCGAAAACTTGCACCCATCCACGGTACGATCGCTCGACTCGAACAACCGGCGGGCTGCTACCGGATTCACGCAGGCGGCTATGGCGGCGCCCGCAGCGAGATGTTCAAGCTGCGCCGCGGCTACCAGCGATATCCCGCCTACTGCGCGCTGCTGGCGGAGCATTTGCGGCGGCAGGGCGCGACGCCCGACGCAGCGTCCTGGATGAAAGAAGGCAGCTACTACGCCTGGCTGCGCGACGCCGTGACGCTTGACGACGAGCTGTCCAAGCGAATTCCGGCGGGAAGCCGGGTCATTCTGATCGATACGGGCATGTTCGGCGACGGGTTTCTGGCCGGTTGCTCGGTCGTGCCGTTCCTGGAACGCGACGGCGACTATTGGGGGCCGCCGGCTGACGATCGGCAGGCGATCGACGAGTTGGAGCGTCAGCGTAAGGGCGGAGCGCAGATCCTCGTACTGGCCTTTCCGGCGTTCTGGTGGCTTGACACATACCCGCAGTTCATCCGGCAAGTCAGAGCCGCCTACGCATGCACGTCGAGCGACGCGCGTGCCCTCGTGTTCGATCTGGGCTCCAATGCCGGCGACTGTCACTCGTCGGCACAGAACAACCCGCGAACCGTCGAGGCGGCGCCATGAAGGTCCTCGGCGTCGGACTGAGCAAGACCGGAACCACGTCGCTCTACCGCGCGCTGAGCCTCCTGGGTCTGCGCAGCCTGCACTATGACGACCGGCGGCTGAACGACGTGATCGACGGCTCGAACGCCCAACCCGACTTCCGCCGCTATGACGACGTGGACGCCGTGCTCGATATCCCCGCGGCGGTGTTCTATGACGATCTGCTGGAGGCGTATCCGGATTGCCGGTGCATTCTCTCGGTTCGCGACGAGGATGCGTGGTGGAACAGCATTCGGGCGCACTTCAACGACCGCCAGCCGATCGAGAGCCGCGCACAGAACCCCTTCAAATGGGATCTGCGCCACTTCGTCTACGGCAGCGCCACCGCGACCGAGTTCCTGTTCCGAAAAAGATACCGCGAGCACAACCAGCGCGTGCGCGAGCGCATTCCGGCCGCGCGACTCCTCACGATCGACGTGGCCGCGGGTGAGGGCTGGGAGAAGCTCTGCCCGTTCCTCGGCATGGAGGCGCCCGCGGCGCCCTTCCCGCATCAGAACAGGCTTTCCGAGAATAGCGCGGCCTACCGACGACTGGCTTGCGAGGAAATCGCGGCGGCCGTGCCTGCCGGCGAGACGTTCGTCCTCGTCGATGAGCAGGCACTCTGCGGCGAGTCGTTTGCCGGTCGCAGCGCGATCGCCTTCCTCGAACGGGACGGCCAGGACTCGGGCCTGCCGGCCGACGACGAGGCGGCCATCGCCGAGATTGCGCGGATTCGCGACGCCGGATGCCGGCGGCTGGTCTTTGCCTGGCCGGCGTTCTGGTGGTTCGACCACTACGTCGGCCTGCGTCGCCACCTGGCTCGGTTCGACCGCGTCGCTGAGAGCGATCGCGTCGTCATCTATGATCTCAGTCGAAGCGGGGCGGGAACCTAGATGCGAGTCTGCCTGGTATCCCACGAGTACCCGCCGGAGACGGCCGACGGCGGCATCGGCACGCAGACGTGGAACAAGGCCCACGGCTTGACGAAGCTGGGCCACGACGTCGAAGTCATGTCCTGCGCCGCGAAGGCGACGTACGGCCGCTCCGTGCGGACCGTCGACGAGTCCGGCATGACGGTGCATCGACTGCGCCCGCCCGGACGCACGCCGGCGATGTCGATTCCCTTCTACGAGCAGGCGGCCTATCTGCTGGGGTACTCCTGGTCGGTCTTCGAGCACCTCCATCTGCGTCACGGCCACGCTCCCTTCGACCTGATCAACTTTCCCGACTACGGCGCCGACGGCTTCGCGTTTCAGACGAACCGGACGATCTACAACTGGGTCCCGGTCATCGTCCAGTTGCACGCGCCGCTGGCGATGTTGGCGGTGCGCATGGGCTGGCCGGACAAGGAGAGCCGCTTCTACCGCACGGCGCGATTCATGGAAGGCGAGTCGATCCGCATGGCGGACGGCTGGATGGCGTCGAGCGCCAACATCGCCGATTTCGTGGCCGACCTCGAAGGCATCCCCCGCGAACAGATCGACGTTGTTCATTGCGGCGTAGACTGCGACCTGTTTCGGCCGGCCGATCGATCGCAGCGAGAGCGTCGTCCGACCGTGCTGTTCGTCGGCAACGTCGCCGAGAGCAAAGGGATCGTGACCGTATTCGAATCCGTCATGCGGCTGAGGAGCCGTTTCCCGAAGATCCTCATGCGCGTCGTGGGCAAGCCCAACCCGCTGTGGGAGCGGCTGGCGGTGCGCGCCTGCGCGGCCGGGGCGTCCGCCAGCGTCGAGCACGTTCCCTACGTCAGCGACCGCGAGGCGATCGTCCGGTACTTCCAGCAGGCCGACGTCTTCGCATCGCCCGCCGACCATGAAAACGGCGTTGCCAATGTCTACGTCGAGGCGATGGCCTGCGGCTGTCCGGTGATCGCAGGACGGACGGGCGGCGCGCCGGAGGCCGTCGTTGACAAAGAGACCGGAATCCTCGTGCCGCCGCGCGACGTGGACGCCACCACGGCCGCGATCGAGTCCGTCCTAAGCAGCGAGGACGTGCGCGGCCGGATGGGCGAGGCGGCCCGGCGTCGCGCCCTCGAGTACTTCGCGCAGGAGAAGTACATCCAGCGCGTGCTGGCCGCGTACGAGCGAACGATCGAGCGATCCGGCCAAACGGCCGCCCGGCTCAGGAAGGAGGCCGGGCTGTGAAGGTCGCCTATATCTGTTCCGACGTCGATGTGCAGGTGCGCGGCTCCCAGGGCTGCTCGGTGCACGTGCGCGAGTTCACCAATGCGCTCGTCGAGGAAGGCCACGACGTCTTTATCATCTGCTCGTGGCCCGGCGACGCCGACATTCCGACGCGGGCGCGCATCTATCCGCTGCAACCGGAGGGGCATCACCGGGCGCTGTGGGACCACCTCTACGACGATCCGGCCGTCTGGAACGCTTCGCTCGACCGCGACCTGAAGTCGATTCTGTGCAACCACTGGCTGCAAGTCGAAGGCGCCGAGATCATCGAGCGGGAGCGGCCCGATTTCATCTATGAACGATACGCGCTGTTCGGCTTCGGCGGGCTGCAACTGAGCCGGCGGTTCGACCTGCCGCTGATCCTCGAACTCAACGCGCCGCTCTGCGATCAGCAGGCCGGGTACGTCAAGTTCCCGCTGATCGAGACGGCGCGGAAGATGGAGCGCCGGATCATCGGCGGCGCCGCTGCGCTGGTGGCGCTGACGCCCTGGCTGGCGGACTGGGCGGCCGGGCTGGGCGCCGATCGTCAGAAGATCCACGTACTGCCGGACGCGGTCTCCGGCCGGCTCTTCCGCGAGCCTGCTCACGGGCGGGACGTGCGCGAACAGCACGGCATCGGCGACGCGCAAGTGGTCGGCTTCGTGGGCAGCTTTCACAAATGGCACGACATCGAGGGCCTGATTGATGCCTTCGCGTTCCTGCACGGGGCTCAACCGGGCCGCCGCCTCCTGCTCGTCGGCGACGGGCACACGCGGGCGGCGCTGGAAAAGAAGGTCGCGGCGATGGGCCTGGAGAATGCGGTCATCTTCACCGGCGCCGTGCCGCACGAAGACGTTCCGCGGTATCTGTCCGCCATGGATGCCTCGGTGGTTCCCTACAGGCACATCGACGACTTCTTCTTCTCGCCGATGAAACTGTTCGAATCCATGGCCGCCGGGCGACCCACCGTTGCGGCGGCGCTGGGACAGATCGTCGAGGTCATCGACGACGGCAGGACCGGCAGGCTCTATCCCGCCGGCGACACCGGGAAACTTGCCGACGCCATCGCGGCGCTGCTGGACGAGCCGGCGAAAGCCTCGGCCATGGGCGCGGCGGCGCGCGAGTACGTCATGACGAATCATACGTGGGAGATACGCAGTCGAAGCGTCGTCGGGATCGCAAGGGAGTTGATTGAGCGACCCATGTCGGCGTCAGCGTGACGAGAGCCGGCAAGTTGATCGTAGCGGCGGGGATCGCCGGCAGGCCGCACGAGTAGTCGGTGCCAGACAAAGCCATGAAACAAGGCCAGTACTTCCCAATTCCGGAAACGCCGCGCGACGTGGACGATCTCCGCCGACAGGCGGCGCCGCTCGATGCTGAGACGATGCCCGTCTGGCTGGCCGACGGCGACGCATCGCTCTACGGCTGCGTCGGAGCGTTTTCGGTGATCGCAATCGCGGAGGATGCTCGCCACGCCGCACTGGCGGAAGCTCGCGCGCTGGAACTGGCGGGGCTGGTGGTCGATCGATCCCCGGCGCCTCGTGGAACGTGGCGCGTGTACGTCCCGACGTACTGCCAGTACCAGCGCTGGTCTATCGGCATCTACGCCGGCCCGTCGCCGCTGGAATTGCGACCGGTCGCGTCCGCGGCCAACCCCGTTCTGACGCGCGATGACGTCACCGACGCCGCGGCGGTCTTCGTGGCCGACCCCTTCATGGTCCGCCACGCCGAGGCATGGTACATGTTCTTCGAAGTGCTGAACTGGCGGGAGAACAAGGGCGAAATCGCGCTGGCAACCAGCAGCGACGGATTGCGGTGGCGATACGAGCGGCGCGTCCTCGTCGAGCCGTTCCACCTTTCCTACCCGTGTGTGTTTCGCTGCGGCTCGGAGTACTACCTCGTCCCGGAGGCGCGGCAGAGCGGCGAAGTGCGTCTGTATCGGGCGACGGCGTTCCCCACGGAGTGGACCTTCGTAACTACGCTCCTGGAAGGCCCCGCTCTGCTGGATCCGTCGCTGTTTTTCTTCGGCGATCGCTGGTGGATGATAGTGGGAACGGGTGATGATACCCTGCGTCTGTTCATGGCGCCGCGGCCGGAGGGTCCGTGGCGCGAGCACCCGCGGAGCCCCGTCGCTGCCGGCCGCGCCGGATTCACCCGCCCTGCCGGTCGGGTGCTCGCTTCCGATGGCTGCCTGTTGCGGTTCGGGCAGAATGGCGACCCTGAGTATGGCCTCGACGTGCGTGCGTTCGAGATCGTCGAGTTGACGCCGCAGGTGTATCGAGAGATCCCGGCCGCAGACGCCCCCGTCCTGACCGGAAGCGGCGACGGATGGAACGCACGCGGCATGCATCACCTCGACGCCCACCGGCTCGACGATGGGAGCTACGTCGCCTGCGTCGATGGATGGTCCTCATGAGCATTGGAGAGAGTCCTGCATGCGCGCCGTAGTGACAGGCATGATCGCCACCTATCCCGTCGGCGGGGTCGCCTGGGACTACGGACAGTACGCGCTCGGCCTGGAGCGGCTGGGTTGGGACGTGATCTACGTGGAAGACACCGGCTGGCAGACTTATGACCCGGTTAAGGGTGAATACGGCGAAGACTGCTCATACGGCGTCCGTTTCCTTGAGAAGTCGCTGGCCGAACTCTCGCCGACGCTGGGCCGCAACTGGCATTTCCGCGCCATGGACGGGCGAAGCTTCGGCATCGAGCGCGACCGGTTCGAGACGCTCGTCGAGGGGGCGGACCTGTTTCTGAACGTCTCCGGCGGCACGCTCCTGCGCGACGAGTACATGGCCTGCCGCTGCAAGGCGCTGATCGACTCCGATCCGGGCTGGAACCACTTCGTCAACTTCCCGAAGTGGGACGCGAAGCCGGGCTGGCAGGGCGCGCACGGATACCGAAAGCACGATCATTTCTTCACCTATGCGGAGCGCATGGGCCGTCCGGATTGCATCCTCCCCGATATGGGGCTTGCCTGGCGCCCCACGCGCCCCCCGGTCGTCCTCGACTGCTGGCGGCCGATGCCGCCTGCGGACACGTGGACGACGGTGATGACGTGGAATAACTTTCGCAAGCCCGTCGAGTATCAGGGCCGGCGCTACGGCACCAAAGAGATGGAGTTTCCCAAGGTCGAGGACTTGCCGGCGAAACTGAAAAGCCACCGGTTGGAACTGGCCACCGGCGGCAGCGGCGCGCCGATTGAGCGATGGAAGCGGCTGGGCTGGCGCGTGGTGGATTCTCACGACGTGTCGACGACGGTCAACGTCTATCGCGACTACATTCAGCAGTCGCGCGGCGAGTTCAGCGTGGCCAAGAACCTCTACACCGCCACGCGCAGCGGCTGGTTCAGTTGCCGCTCGGTGTGTTATCTTGCCGCCGGCCGACCCTGCGTCGTACAGGACACGGGTTTTTCCGATATCATCCCGACGGGACGCGGCCTGTTGGCCTTTACGGATCTCGATTCGGCCGTGGCCGCGATCAGATCCGTCGAATCGGACTATGCCGCTCACCAGAGCGCGGCGGTCGAACTAGCGCGATCGCATTTCGATTCCCGTGTGGTCCTCGGCGAGATGCTCGCCGCGATGGGGCTGACATGAGTGCGCAGATTGACGACATCACCGGTGGCTGGGACTACGGCTCACTGCCGGCGAACGTGCGCGTCGGCAAAGACTGCTGGCTGGAGCGCAAGAGCAGCTTCGGCCGCTTCCGCAGCGTGCAGGATCCGGGCCTGATCATCGGCGACCGCGTTCGCGTCTACACCTGGACGACGTTCAACATTGAACCCTCCGGCTTCGTTGAAGTCGGCGACGACTCGATCCTGGTAGGCGCGGTCTTCATGGGCGCCGAGCGGATCTCGATCGGCCGGCGCGTGGTCGTTTCGTACAACGCCATCATCGCCGATTCGGATTTTCACCCGATCGACCCGGCGGCCCGCAAGCAGGACGCGATCGCCAGTCGTCCCATGGCGGTCGACAAAACGCGCCCGATCATCGCCAGTCGTCCGGTCGTCATCGAAGACGACGTGTGGATCGGCATCGGGGCCATCGTGCTCAAGGGCGTCACCATCGGCCGCGGCGCACGCATCGGCGCGGGCTGTGTCGTGACCTCTTCGGTTCCGGCGGGCACGGTACTCGCAGGCAATCCCGGCCGGCCGGTCGAGCAGGCGGGCGGTTCGGCATGACCGACATCGACATGTCCCATGACTGGTTCCCCCGCTCCCTGCCGGCGAATGTCGAGATCGGGCCGCAGTCGTGGCTCTACAGCGCGTTCGCCTTTATTCACTATCGCAGCCGCCGGCCGTGTGGACTCTCCGTCGGTCATGACAGCGGCCTGTATCATGGCACGTTCTTCGACCTCGGGCCGGACGGCGAAGTCCACGTCGGCAACTACTGCACCATCGTCGGCGCGATTTTTTCGACCAACCGCCGGGTTTCGGTCGGCGACTACAGCTTTCTTGCCCACGAGGTCGTCATTGCAGACCGAGACGCGGCCGTGCCGGCGGGCGATCCGGCGCCACAGACTGAGGACGCGCGCGTGTCGCACGCGCGCGGCGACGGTGAGACGACCATCGGCCAAAACGTCTGGATCGGCGCCCGCGCCGTGCTTTGCGGCCCGGTCGTCATCGGCGAGGGCGCTATCATCGGCGCAGCCGCCGTCGTTCACACGGATGTTCCGCCCTACTCCGTATTCGCCGGCAACCCCGGGCGCGTGGTCAGTCGTATTCCGCCGGATCGGCCCGGCGCGAGCGGTCTGCTCCATTAACTCTGACGCTGCGATGCCCCCTCACGTGTCCCGGATCACCGTCCACATCGCCGACAGCTTTGACGACCCGCACGTCGCGCCCGACGTGTGGAACCGGCTGCTGACCCAGGGCGACACAGACGTCGGCATCCTGACGCATGAGGCGCAGCGGCAGTGGTGGGAACTGAACGAGCACCGCGGCCGCCTGTTGCTGACGCTCATCGAGCGCGATGGATCGCCGTTCCTGATTGCGCCGCTGTTCGTCGAGTCCGGGTTCGCCATGAACCTCTGCCCCGTCAACACGCTCGATCTGATCGGCGCGACCGCGGATCCGGACGTCATGGATGCGCTGATCGACGGCGTCCGGCGGCACATCCCGGACTTTTGCGGACTGCGATTACACTTCGTGCCGCACACGTCGCCCACCGGGCCGCGTCTTCAGCAGACGGCCGCGCGGCTGCGGCTCCGTTGTTACCTGGAAGACGAACAGCCGTCTCCGCTCATCGACCTGCGAGGCAAGCCCGAGGCCGCCCTGGCCTGCACGCGCAAGCAGACCACGCTGCGACGGGAGAAAGAACTGCGCCGCCTGGGCGACCTCACCGTTCACCACTTCCGTGACGCGCGCGTGGTCGAAATCCAACTGGATTCCTTCTTCGAACAGCACATCGCCCGCTGGGCCGACACGCCCACGCCCAGTCAGTTTCACGACCCGAGACAACGCGACTCGTACCGTGTCCGGACCCGGCATCTGGGCGGCGTGGGTTGGCTGCGATTCTCTCGCATGGACCTCAACGGCCGGCCCATTGCCTATCACCGCGGCGCCTGCTACCGCGGCCACTACAAGTACGGCACAACGACCTACGCGCCCGACCTGGCAGGCCACTCCCCCGGCGCCGTGCTGCTGCGACACCTGCTGCTGGCCGCGATCGAAGAACGCGCCCACACCTTCGACTTCGGGCTTGGCGACGAACCCTACAAGTTCCGCTACGCAACCGACGTCGTCCGACTTCAGACCTGGGGCCTCTACCCTTGAGGAGTGATCGATCGAGCCGCGGCGATCGATCGGACCGCGGTGCTGAACGAAATCACCCCGGCCGGACCCGTGGAAGGCCGGAGTCGTGCGCTCGACCGCCTACTCGCGGCCGGGCTGGCCGTGGCGTTCATTGTACTTGTTGACGCGGTAGCGCACGGCGTCACGCGTGATGCCGAGGATGCGGGCGGCGCGGGTGAGATTGTGCTGGCTGTACTCGAGGGCGGCGCGGATGACCGTGTTCTCGACATCTTCCAGAATGGGCCGGCCGGACTCGAAGTCCACGTTGATGTTGAACCCGCCCGGCAGCGCCACTTCCACGGCCGGGGGGCGGCTGAGCTTGCGGATGTTGAGGTGCTGCACGTTGAGCGTCGGCTCGTCCGCCATCAGAACGGCATTCTCCAGCACGTGGGACAGTTCGCGGACGTTGCCGGGCCAGTCGTAGCGCTGCATCACTTCGATCGCCTCGTCCGTCATGCCGTCGATGCGCACCCCGAAACGTGACGCGTACATTGTGATAAAATGGGCCGTCAGCGGAAGGATGTCCTCGACCCGGTCGCGCAGCGGAACCAATGTAATCGGCACGACGCGCAGCCGGTGATACAGATCGTCGCGGAAGTCGCCGCTCTCGATGGCGGCTTCTAGATCGCGGTTGGTGGCGGAAATGACGTGAACGTCGACCTGCCGCTCCTTGCGGCCGCCGACCGGGCGGATCACCTTCTGCTCGATGGCGGTCAGGAGCTTGGCCTGCAACCCGGCGTCCATGTGGCCGATCTCGTCAAAGAAGATGGTGCCGCCGTCGGCCAGTTCCATCAGGCCGCGCTTGTTGTCCTGGGCGCTGGTGAAGGCGCCTTTCACGTGACCGAAGAGTTCCGACTCGAACAACTGATCGGGAACGGCCGTGCAGTTGACCTGCACGAACGGACCGCCGGCGCGCGGACCCGCGTAGTGAATGGCGCGAGCGACCAGATCCTTGCCGGTACCGGTTTCACCAGTGATGAGCATCCCCGGCGGGTGTTTACCCGCGAGCGCCTGGGACTTGCCGATTCGTACGATCAACGCCCGCAGATCCTGCGTCGCCTTCGACGCGCCGACAATGGTGGAGACGCCGCTGTCGGCGCGTTCGCGGCTCTTGAAGTAGTCGAGGCTTTCGACGACGCGCTGATGGCTGAGCGTCTTGTCGACGACGATCTGGAGTTCTTTCAGGTCGATGGGTTTGGTGAGGAAGTCGGTGGCGCCGGCCTTCATGGCCTCGACGGCGGTTTCGACGTTGCCGTGCGCGGTCATCACGATCGCCGGGGCGCCGACCCCGCGGCTCCGCAGCGTCTTGAGCACGTCCAGCCCGGACATTTTCGGCAGGCGGATGTCGAGCAGCAGCAGATCCGGGGTGACCTCCTCGGCCCGCTTCAGGGCGTCTTCACCCGTGTGGACCGACTCGACCTCGTGGCCGGCGTACTCGAGCGCGTCGGCGACGTTGCGGGCAATGATCGGCTCGTCCTCAACCACGAGAATCTGCGCCATGGAACGCTACCTCCTGCGGATTGTATTGCCACCGTCGGGTGGCGCCAGTGCCACGAGCTACCGGCCGGTACGCGCGGGCCACGAACGGACGCCGGACGGACCACCGGTCCGGAAACCGGCGCCACACGAATCTCCGACTCAACACCGGCGCCGGCGCGACCGCCCGCCGGAAACCGGGGCAGAGACCAGCACCGGTTGGAAACCGGTGCCACACGGACCACCAGTTGGAAACCGGTGCCACACGGACCACCGGTTGGAAACCGGAACCACATGCCCTCTATGGCACGTGTCGTGCAAAACCGTATGCTGACAGGCGACAGCGCACGCGGCAACCGGCGAGCACCGGCCGCGGCGCCCTGAAAAACCGGGAATCAAGGGCGGCACCGGACGTTGCGCTGCTCGCGATCCCACCATGAGAGTGCGAGTGAACTCGCGGCGCCGACCCGAGACGCGAGTCAACTCGCGGTTCGCGCCTGTCAAACTCGGGGGAGTCTAGCAGACTTGCAGCGGTTATGGGATGCCTGAATGACCCTGTCCCGAGGTGAAGCGACGCAGTTGCTGGTTGACGTGAATGAAGGCGATCGCGATGCCGCCGGTCGCCTGCTGGCGCTGGTCTACGACGAGTTGCGGGCGGTGGCCGAACTCCAGTTGACCGGGGCGGCGGCGCGGCGGACGCTGGAGCCCACGGCGCTCGTGCAGGAAGCCTACATCCGATTGATCGGCCAGCGGACGCTTCGGTGGCAGGATCGCAGCCAGTTCATCGCCGTGGCCGCGCGGGCCATGCGGCAGATCCTCGTCTTTCACGCCATCAGTCGGCGGAACGCCGGGCGGCCCCACGCCGATCATCGCGTGGCGATGGATGAGGCCGTTGCCCTCTTCGAGTCCCGCTCGATTGACCTGATCGCCCTGGATGATGCGTTAACGCGCCTGGAGGAGCTGGACGCATTGCAGGCACGGATCGTCGAACTTCGGTTCTTCGGCGGGCTGGGCGACCGGGAGATCGCGGAAGCCTGCCGGGTGCCGCGGCGGGACGTGTCTCGCGAGTGGACGATGGCGCGCGCCTGGCTGCGGCGGGAGTTGCGACCCGGCGAGGCGGGCGGAAAATCAACCGATGGCGAGTTGCCGACGGGCTTGTAGGCTGGCAGCATCCGGGGCCGTGTGTTGCGTGGTGCCACTGGGTATTGACCGCCGGATCGGGTGAGGCGCCCATCTGGTGTGGCACCGGTTTGTAACCGGTGGATTGAAACTGGGAAGGGAAGACACCGGTTGAAAACCGGTGCCACATCGGACCACCGGTTGAAAACCGGTGCCACGTCGGACGAGTGGTTGAGAACCGGTGCCACACCGGATCACCGGTTGAAAACCGGTGCCACATGGATGACATGAGTGGTGGATCGCCGCCAACGCATCAAGCAACTCTTCCACGCCGCCCTCGATGTGCGCGAGGAGGAACGATCTGCATTTCTGGCCGCCGAATGCGGCAGCGATCATGAGCTGGGTCGCGAAGTCGAATCGCTGCTCGAGGCGCACCGCACGGACGATTCATTCATCGAGCCTCCCGACTTCGACGCGGTCTCCCGCGTGTTGCGCGACGAAAAGCCGGAAACGATGATCGGCCGCCGCGTCGGCGCGTACGAACTGCGGCGGTTGCTCGGTTCCGGCGGCATGGCCAACGTGTTCCTGGCCGCCCGCGTCGATGGACAGTTCGATCGTGACGTGGCCGTCAAGCTCATCAAGCGCGGCATGGACACGGATGAAATCCTGCGCCGCTTCAAGCTGGAGCAGCAGACGCTGGCGGCCCTGGATCATCCGAACGTCGCCAAGCTGCTCGACGGCGGCGCCACCGACGACGGCCGACCGTTTCTGATCATGGAATACGTCGACGGCCGGCCCATCGACGAGTATTGCTTCGACCGGGGCCTGAATACCCGGCAACGCCTGGAACTGTTCCTGACGGTCTGTGCGGCCGTCCATTACGCCCACCAGAACCTCGTCGTCCACCGCGACCTCAAGCCGGGCAATATCCTGGTCACCCAGGGCGGCACGCCCAAGCTGCTCGACTTCGGCATCGCCAAGCTGCTCGATCCCAGCCATACCGAGGCGATCACGCGGACCGAATCCACTGTGCGGCTGATGACGCCGGACTATGCCAGTCCGGAACAGGTGCGTCGCCAGCGCGTCACCATCGCAACCGACGTCTATTCGCTGGGCGTGATCCTGTTCGAGTTGCTGACCGGGCAGCGGCCGTATCGGCTGGCCGGCGCCTCTCAGCGAGCGCTGGAGCAGGCGATCTGCGACAGCGAGCCAAGCCGGCCGAGCACCGCCGCGGTGCAGTCGACGACGGACAGTGCCACGGCCGCCGCGCGCTACACGTCCGGCGAGTCGGAGGGGGCGGCTGGTAGGACCGGGCCGCGCTCGGCCCGCGCCGTCCCGCCCGCGAAGGCAAGCGTTCTCAGACGCGAACTGGCCGGCGATCTCGACACCATCATCCTCACCGCGCTGCGAAAGGAACCTCAGCGGCGGTACCCGTCCGTGCGCGACCTGTCAGAGGACATCCGGCGGTACTTGCAGGGAATGCCCATCCAGGCCCGCAAGGACACCTTCGCCTATCGCACGGCGAAATTCGTACGGCGCAACCGTGCGGCCGTGGCGGCGGTCGTTCTGATTTTCGCGGTTCTGGTGACGGCGCTGATTACGACGTGGTTTCAACGGGAGGAGGCGGAGCACAATCTCGCCCGTGCCATGCTGGCGGAGCGTGACGCGGCCGCGGCCGCGCTACGCGCCGCCGCGGAAGCAAAGAGCGCCGCCGAGGCCGAGCGAGCTGCCGACCTCGCCGCCCAACGGGCCGCCGAGGAAGCGCGCTCCGCCAACGCCGTCGTGGAGTTCATGGTCGGTCTGTTCAAAACCGCCGATCCGGACGAGGCGCTGGGCCGCGAACTCAGCGCTCGTGACATGCTGGAACGCGGCACGGAGGAAATGGAGAGCGCACTGGCGGGCCAGCCTGCGATCCAGACGACGCTCCTGGAAGCGATCGGCCGCGTCTATCAGAACCTCGGCGATCTCGAAGAAGCCAGACGCCGGTTTGATCGCGCCCTTGAGCTAGCGGATGCGACGTACGGCCGTAAGAGCGTCCAGTCCGCCCTCGTACTCAACTCGCTGGGCGTGCTTCGGCAGGCGCAGGGCGACTTCGACGGCGCGGAGAAGCTGCACACGGAGGCGCTTCAGATTCGCCGGGCGCTGCTGCCTGCGGACCACCTCGACGTTGCGGCCAGTCTGAGCAATCTTGGCTCGCTCCGCCGCGACCAGGGACGAATGGACGAGGCGATCGAACTGCTGACCCAGGCGCTGACCGTCCGCCGCCGGGTCCGCGGGCCGGATCATCCCGAGGTCATGGCGTCGCTGAACAACCTGACCGGGGTCTACTACCATCTGGCGGACTACGAGCGGGCGCGCCGCACGATGGAAGAACTGGTGGAGATCGCGCGGCGAACGCTGGGGCCGGAGCACACGTACCTCGCACTCTACCTGAACAACCTGGGCCTGATCGTTCACACTCAGGGCGACTACGAGGCCGCCCGCGAATACTACGCCGAAGCCCTGACCATGCGCCGTAAGCTGCTCGGCGACGACCATCGTGAAGTGGCCGTCACGATCAACAACCTGGGCGGGCTGGCGATCGACTCCGGCGACGCGGCCGCGGCGGAGCCTTACTTTCGCGAGTCGCTCGATATCCACACGCGCGTCTACGGTGAGGATCACCCCAACACGGCCAATGCCTACAACAACCTCGGAATGAGCCTGCGCTTGCAGGGGCGGTTTGGCGAGGCTGAGCCTCTTCTGAGAAAGGGGCTGGAAATCCGCGAGCGAATTCTGCCGCCGGGCAATCCTGCCACCTCAGCGTCCTGGCTGGAACTGGGCGAACTCAAGCTGGCGTCCGGTGAATATGCCGAAGCCGAAGCACTGATGCGCCGCACGGTGAAGGTCCGCGAGGCGTCGCTGCCGCCCGGCCACTGGCGCACCGCCGAGGCACAGAGCGCCCTGGGCGCGTGCCTGGTGGCCCTGGATCGACTCTCCGAGGCCGGCCCGCTGCTGACCGAATCGTATGCCGTCATTCGCGACGCCCGCGGCGAGCACAACTTCATCGCTCGACTCGCCGCGGACCGTCTCGATGCGTGGATGCGGGCATCGGCCGAGGAGGCGATGATGAAGAGGGATTGAGGGGAGAAGAAGGGACGAAGGCACGAAGGCAGGAAGGCACTAAGGGGAGAAGCCACGGAGCCACGGAGCCACGACGGCACGACGGCACGACGGGGAAGAGAGGGGCGACTCACCTCCGAGCCCCGGCTTTCAAGCCGGGGTTTCCGCCGGTCATAAGCCAGACTTCACAAGTTGGACTCGAAGGCCCACCGGTTGAGCGCCGGCGCCGCCATTCATTCCGTATCGCCACCATTCCCTCATAACCCTTCCCCTCACTGCCTTACTCCCTTACTCCCTTACTCCCCTATTCCCTTATTCCCTTATTCCCTTATTCCCTTATTCCCTTCCGCACGGAATACGGATCCGCACGTCGGCGCCGTGGGGAATGGCGTCGGCGATGACGACCGTTCCGCCGTGCAACTCGGCGGCGCGACGGATGCTGGCCAGGCCGATGCCGCTGCCGCCGGCCTTGTCGGTATAGAACAGCTCGCAGGCGCGCTCGACCTCGTCCGGTTCGAAGCCCGGGCCGTCGTCGATGACGCCCAGTTCCACCATGCCCGAACCGTCCACCGCCCGCTCACTGACCAGCGTGACGCGCCCGCCCTGCTTCAGTTCGTCCAGGGCGTTACTGAGCATCTCGATGACCGCCTGCACGAGGATGTTGCGGTCGCCCTGAATGGACATGCCGTCGGCGCGAAAACGGCGCTCGACGGAAAGGCCGTGCGCGTCGAGCTTATGAGCCACCTCGGCCACGGCCTGCTCAAGAATTTCGTCGGGCGTGAACTGTTCCGTCTCGGTTCGCCCCTCGCGTGCAAAGGAGAGCAGCTTCGTCACGCGCTCCGTCAGCCCGCGACAGGACGTGACCACGTCGTGCAGGCGCTGCCGGGTACGATCATCGGTCTGTCCGTATTCCAGCGCGAGTTGCGCCGAACTGGCGATCGCGGCGACCGGGTTGCGGATGCCGTGGGCGACGGAAAAGCAGACTTCGCCGATCGACGCCAGGCGATTGCGCTTTTCCGATTCAGCCCGCTGCTGCTCCGCGAAGAGGGCCTCGTCCATCCGCTGCAACTGACGCCAGTACCACGTGACGCCGGCAAGAATGACCCCGACGATCATCACGAAGATGAACTCGATGCGGGAGCGACCCTTGAGAACGGCCTCGTGCGTGCCGAGCGCGCTGTCCTGAGCACTGATGAGTCGGGCGTTCTCCTCGCCGAGCACCTCCAGCGCCCGCGCCTGGGCGCGGTCCATGCTCGCCATGTGCCTGGAGGCCTCGGCCATCTCCTGCCGCTCGGTCTCCGGAGCGACGCCGCCCGCTGCGATCCGGTCAAAGATGTCAAAAATGCTGCGGGCTTCCTGCGTCATGGCGTCCAGGTGCTGGGAGTAATTGCGCGGCGCCGGCGTGTCGGGCGGCGGCTCGTCCAGCAGGCGGCGCATCTCGATCTGAGCCTTGATGAACTTACTCCGTTCGGAGTGCGGGTCGCGCGTGGTGAAGACGTCATTGCCGGGCGCGTTGATCCGGATCAGGGTGCTGCGCAGATCTTCGAGCCAGCGGTCGCGGGCGTGGATTTCGTGGACGTCCTGCAGCGCGCGGTCGAACGACTGCAGCGTCTCGTGCTGCACGTAGATACTGGCGACGATCACCAGGACGTCGAACAGCGCCAGCGCGATGTAGAAGTGAAACGGGCGAAACCGTCGCCCCGGGCGACCCCGGCGTCGCATCGAAGACTCGGACGCGGCCTCATGCCTGCCGCCACGTGGGCGATCCGGACTGGGTGACATCAATCAACCTCGCGCAAAACTCTGCTCGTCGGACACGAAGCATCGGCGCGAGGCATTGTAGCGGAAGAAGCCGGAGTCGGACGAGACGAAGCGAGAAAGCACTCCGGTATGACCTGATTCTCGTATCGAGCGAGTCGGGTGGACGGGATCCAGGCGCCAGCACCCGCCGACCCCCCTCCGGCGAGACCACGGCGGCGACCGTCAAGGGACGGTAACCCCGCCGCTCCGGCGGCGCAACGCGTCCGGAAGTCTCTTCCAACGGCGGCTGCCAGCCGCAACCAAGAAGCTAAGGGCGAAGGGAGTAAGGGAGTAAGGGGAAGAGGAAGGCTTGACCTCGTGGTCTTTCTTCCCTGACTCCCTGATCCCATTATCCCGCCACGATCGTGGCTCCTGGCGAAACATGCGCGCGAACTGGCAAGAATTCGCGGCGACAGAGTCTATCAGCGTTCATCCGCGTGCATCTGCGGTTCTGTCCTCTGCTGCGACGCCACCCGTTCGCCGGACGGCGCGGCGGCGCGCTGCTCGCGGGGGCGTCGGTTCTGATCGGCGGCGCGGGCCGGCGCCGGCGAGGACGCGGCGTCGCCGGACGCGCCCACTTCAAACAGGAGATAGGCCGCGCCCTTGACCTGTTCGTACGCCGCAGGCGGCCAGATCAGGCTTGCAAAGCCGTCCGAATCGGCGAGCTTCCGCGCAAAGTCCTGGTGATCGCGATCGACGAGCACAAACCGGGCGCCGAACTCGTCCCGAATGTCTTCCAGCCGCACCTTGATGACCTCGTCCCGTCGTTCGTCATTCTCACCGTACACGGGGTACGACGCCTTATCCGGAACCTGCCCACGCGTGATCTTGACGTAACGAGCCCACAGATCGGGGCGCCGCTCCTGCGTAAACTTCGGATCCAGCCCGACCAGGTAGTTGTTGTGCGCGTTGAAGTAGAAATAGACGGGAAACACGTCCCAGTCGTCGGTGAAAATGACGTCGCCCGGCTCGGAAACGCTGGCCACGTGTTCCAGCATGTTCTTGATGCCACGCAAGTCGTATCCGCAGTAGCTCTGCCGGCTCGCGCGGACGAGGTGGTCGCCGGCCGTCACGAAGATCAGCGCCAGGACGCACGCGGCCGCCGGCAGGGCGAGCACGCTGTCGACCAGCTTCATCGGCCAGCGCGGCGCCGGCTCGCTGTCGCGCCGACGTCCGGTCCAGATCGTCCAGACGACCGGGGCGACGAACAGCAGCACCAGGCCGGCGCCCCAGACCCACCGGTCCGTCAGCGCCTCGTTCTGCATGTCGAAACCGCGCCGCCAGACGAGCATCGTGCAGACGATGGCCACCGCCGCGATGGCGCCTCCTTTGAGCACCGCAGCGAGACTCCACGGAACCGCCCGCATCCGCTCCCGAACCCAGTCGAGGAACTGCCGCAGCGGCGCCGCCGCCAGATAGGCCGTCGTCAGGACGCACATCGGCGGCCAGTATTCGATGAACCGGCGGGCCTTGATGGTCATGGCCAGGAAAAAGAAGTTCAGCGCCAGCAGCGTCGTTTCCTCACGGGTCAGGCTCGGGCCGGTCCGCACGCGCAAGACCAGCGCGCCGATCAGGGTAACGAACATCACGCCGCAGGACTCCACCGCAAACCCCCACAGGTTCCCGTAGGGTTCCCATTCCATGCCGACGGGGATGTCCGGCGACAGGCCGGTGCCGAGCACCTGCAACTGGAGAAACTCGAACATGCCGCTGCGATACGGATATGTGAGCACGCCCAGCGTCCAGCCGGCGATCGACGCGATCAGCAGCTTCCACGGCATCTGCCGATCGCCGCGCGGCCCCAGTAGCGAGACGCCGACGAAGACCGCCACCAGCACCGGGCTGTACATCACGGCGCCGAGATAGAGGTGGTTGTACAGGCCGACGAGGATGCCGGTCAGAACGTACCGCCCGCGGAACATGGCCAGCAGGATGGCCAGCATGAACATCAGCGACGGGCTGATGGCGCGGATGTAGGACTGCCGCAGGTAGAAGTCGCCCGGCGCGAGCAGCAGCAGGAGAAACCACAGCCACCGCAGGGGCACGCGGCCGGCGATCAGCAGGGCGTAGATCAGCGCGACGTTGATACCGAAGAAAAAGCAGATCGCCCATCGTCCGCCCGCCAGCGCGTCGCCGACCAGCGCCTTGCCGGCGTGAACGAACGGCATCAGCAGAACGTGGAAGCCATAGTGATGGCTGACGAACTGATCACCGGTCTGCGTGAAATAGACGTAGCGCAGCCAGGGGAATTCGCTGACCAGCCCGACCTCCGGCATCATCTCCGCCATCTTGACGTGGTAGAAGGAATCGTAGCCGGGCGCGCCGATCCGTTCATCCGTGTACCCGCGCGGGTCGACGTAGATAAACGACATCAGACAGACGCCGGCCGCAAACGCGGCCAGCAGTTCCAGAGCGATCGTCATGCGCCGGCGGGAAGCGGGCATGGTATTGGGCGAAAAGGGTGTCATGGTGGAGCAGTCCATGGAGCAAATGGAGCTGATCGGATCGACGGGGCTGCGGAGGAATCGTCTCGATTCCGGCCGCTGCGCCCCGACGCAACAGCGACCATTTGATTATGAGCGTATCGTCAGGACGCGGCATATCCTCGCAGCGCCGGACGCGTCGCGCCGCCGGTCGCGGCCTGCGACACGGGCTCGAACCTGATGATCGCCCGCTTGCGGCTGACGGTCAGAATGTGCTTCCGCAAGGCCCACAGTTCCTTGAACGCACGCAGGATCACGCGGATGTTGGCGCCGGTCTGCGTACCGGCGACGCGCGGATAGTGATGCACGCCTGTCTGACCGATGGTGTAGCCGAGCCGCGTCGCCTTGGCGAGGATTTCCGTATCGATCAGCGCCCCGGTGGAGCGCATGTCGATTTCCTCGAACAATTCACGGGGATAGACCTTGAAGGCGCAGTCGATGTCGCGGATGCGCATCGAGAACACCGTGTTCACCAGCGTCGTCCAGCAGAACGCGTTGAGCTTGCGGAGCGGGGGATCCTTGCGGTCCAGGCGATAGGCGCTGACGATCTCGTGCCGGTCGAGCATGGGGAGCACGTGCTCCAGCTCGCCGAAGTCGAACTGCCCGTCACCGTCGGTGTAGAAGATCCAATCCTTCGTCGCTTCCTTGAAGCCGCGCTGCAGGGCGCCGCCGTAGCCGCGGTTGGGGTTGTTGTGAACCACGCGGACGCGGGCGTGCTCGGACGCGAGTCGCTCAGCGATCTCGCCCGTCCGGTCTCGACTGCCATCGTTGACGATGATGATTTCGTAGTCGTCGACCAGTCGCTCGCAGGCCATCAGGGCGGCCAGCGTGGTGCGCTCGACGTTGGCTTCTTCGTTGTAGCAGGGGAAGAAGACCGAGAGGCTTGAGAACTTCTTTGCAACGCTCATCGTTGAACTCCGGTAGAGGAATCGTCCGTTCGTCTTTGATGCACCGTATGGCGCCGGCTGCGGATCGTCTGTTCGTCGGTCCGCGGCCGGATCCACACCATTTGGCGGGTCGGGCGGTCCGGCAGGTCGCTGTTCGTTTCCCCGCTTCAGCAACCCGTCCGGACCGCCCGTGGCCCACCATGCTCCTTTCATCGACTCTCAGAGGACTGACGGTCAGCGATTACGGGCGGCCGTTCCCATTCTGGTTGCCGTTGCCGTTCTCGTTGCCGTTCCCGTTGCCATTGCCATTCCCGTTACCGTTGCCGTTCCCGTTGCCGTTCCCGTTGCCGTTGCCGTTCCCGTTGCCATTGCCGTTGCCGTTGCCGTTGCAGAAGCCTTTGCTGCCCTTGATCTTCTTGCAGGAACCAGGACCGCCGTCCGGACAGGCGACCTGCTTGGCCTTGTACTTCTTCGGGCAGGCATCCGGACCGCACTGGATGTCGGACAGCAACTGATCGCCCTTCACCGGGCAGCTCATGCAGCCGCCCTTGGACTTCGCGTCCTTCTTGGCGGTGTACTCGCACTGGCCGTTGCCATTGCCGTTCCCGTTACCATTTCCGTTGCCGTTGCCGTTGCCGTTACCGTTACCGTTGCCGTTACCGTTACCGTTGCCGTTCTCGTTTCCGTTGCCGTTCCCGTTTCCGTTACCGTTACCGTTCCCGTTCCCGTTTCCGTTTCCGTTTCCGTTCCCGTTTCCGTTACCGTTACCGTTACCGTTACCGTTACCGTTACCGTTACCGTTACCGTTACCGTTGCAGTTCCCGTTTCCGCCGCCATCGACGAACGGAGCGATGAACTGGTTGTTGACGACGAGCATGTCGCCTTCGCGGATGAACGGGAAGTTGGGCGGCATCGTGCCCTGATCGGTGCGGAACCGCAGGAAGATGTAGCCGTTGTCGTTGGCGGTGACGCGGCGAATGAACGTACAACTGTCCGACGTGAAGCAGATCGTGTATTCCATTCCGGGAATACCGTTGCACACTTCGATGTCCGAGCGGCGACGGTCCGAGCGCTCTTCGTAGTCGGCCTTCGCGAAGAAATCGGTGCCGTTGCCGTTGTCACCGAATCCGCTCGCGCCAATCTCGATGTCACGGGCCTGCGCCTGCGCGACACCGAGCAACCCAGCCAAGGCGAGCGCCGCGAACATCCGCGTCGGAGAAACCAACCTGCGAGTGACTTCCATCATCTGACTCCTTTGACCTTCCAGTTCGGAGGATCTGCTCCGGGCTTAACTGACACGTGCGGCACCTTGCCGACGGCCCGAAACGACTTGTTGCAAGCCCGGTAAAGCACGGTGCGTGCCAGCCTCCAATCCGCCGAGGCCCGCCCGCGCAGTTTGGATGTAAATCGCTCCCCCACAATCAGTTAGCGTCCAACCGCCTTCAGCGGACACGCGCCCCGCTGGCGGCCGGGACGCGAAGTGCAAACGCACACCGCGAATCAGGTCGTAGTGGTCCGTGAGTATGTTCGCGGGGCGCTCGTGCGCAAGCGTGTGCGCACCGACCGTGGTCGACATGACGATGTGCGATCGCCCACGCGCCATTCGCAGGCGCGGTTGAAGCGCGAATTCAGCAGGAAAGGCTCAGTGCAGCGGAGTGGGCTGGTATTTCCAGTCCCAGAAGAGTTCGTCCGCGGGCGTGGCGCTGGAGGCAGCGTGGCCGCCGACGAACACGACGTTGGTGCGCTCGCGATGACGGTTGGAGGGGAACCACCAGGAGCCGTCCGAGTACATGTCCTGCTGGTCCGGCAGCGGCGGGGCGCTGAAGTAGGGACGGCGACGCATGGCCGTCGCCCGCTCGCCGTCGCCATCGAAGACCAGAGGGACATTGGGATGATCCAGCACGCGGCTGGTCACCTTGGTGCGCGGGTTGAAGACCAGTCGGCCTTCGAACACGATCGTCTCCGCGTAGAGGCGACGGTTGAAGACGTAGCTGACGTTTTCAAACGGCAGGACAGCACCGTCATTACACGGTCGATCCGGCACGCGGTTGAGTTCATCGGGCGCCGCGGGACACATCATCGTCGACCGGGAGGGATCGATCGGGAAGGCCTCCTCGATCGGCTCGTCCCAGAACTCGTCCACCCCGTACAGCTTCTCGACAAAGTCCTCGAAGAAGAACTCGTTATCCGGACAGCGGTTGCTGCGCCCGCGATCTTCCGAAAACGTCCCGTCCGCGAAGTACTGAAAGGCCAGTCCTGCGTCGCGCTGGTTGGTCAGACAGCGCACGGACCGCGCGCTGGCGCGCACCCGGCTGAAGCCGGACAGGCTGATGGAAAGCAGCAGCGCGATGATCGCGATGGCGATCAGCATCTCCAGCAGCGTGAACCCGCGCCGTTGCGTGCGATGCAATCCTGGATGGCGACAAATGTCTGACGACATAATTCGACAGCAACTGATGGACACCGACGGCCGTGTCGACTGCAGACAGGGTTTCATTGCAGCGCGACTCAGTATACCAGAATTGGATCAAAGCACAATGCGCTACGGCTGAGGAATTGTCCTTAATCAGCCGCCGGCGCCGAACGCAACCATGAATCCGGCGTAATCTTCAAGGTCGACGTCTCCGTCCAGATCGAGATCCAGTCTTCGGCACTGGGCCTCGATCGGCGACTGCGGACCCTTCATACAGTCCTGACCGCCGCGCCAGTCGTCCAGATCGACGTCCCGATCCCCATCAAAGTCGCCGGGGACAATCATCCACCGCGCATCGAGCTGGTCGATCACTCCGTCGTAATCGACGTCGTACACCGCAAAACTGCGTGCGAACCCGGCCCAGGTGACGCGCCCGTCGCGCGTACCGTCGGCGTCCGACGGACCGCCATCCTCCGACTGCACCCAGTCGTACAACTCGAAGAAATCGTCGTCATCGACGCCACTGCGACCGTTGACGTCTCCCGGCTCGGCGTCCGGAAAGATATCCGTCCAGACGAAGTACGCCTGTTCGTGCTGTGGCTGCTGCTCAGCATATGACATGCCGAAGAGGCCGAGCACCTGCCACTTGCGCGGGCGCAACTCATCGTCAGGACGCCCGTCGGACCAGTACTCGATGACGCGCTTGCACTCCGCCTGCCGCCCTTCCCAGTAACGGGCGGACAGAACGAGATCATCCAGTGCCTCCTGGATCGACGCATGATTATACGGGTCGCAGTCCATCGACTGCTTCGGCTCGTTCCACCACTCGGACGCCGCCTTCGGCGTCAGCGGGAACATCAGGATGAGCCGCGTCTCGTCCCGATTGGCGTCGTGGATGAAATACAGCGCGGACTCCGGATCGTAGATGCCCGTGTCGAATCCGCAGGCGAAGCTGAACTCCTCGAAGCCGTGGGCACGGTGCAGCCAGGTTCCGTACGTCAGCCACGCCTCACCGGCCTCGAACCGGCCGTCCTGATCACCCGTGAGCACTTCGCGCCGCGAATACTCTTCACCCGTCAGCGCAAGGTGGAACTCTTCGCCGCTGTACTCCACGTCGCGGCCGCGACGGCAGTCCCCGTCGCAATCGCGCCCGTCACGAGCGTAGCGGTCTCGCAGTTCGCTGCGATCGTCCGGCACGCCGCCGAACCGGGCGGACGCGCCCAGCGGATGCACCGAGGGGAAGTCAAGCTCGCCGCCCGTGTACTCATATTCGTCGGCGTCCATTTCCAGGAAGCCGTAGACGGGGTGCGGGCCGAACCGGTAGGGATCAAACCCGCCGTTGCGGAAGTCGATCGGCCCGGGCGGATTGACCAGCCCGTCAAACACGAGATCGACCCGCAGGAACGCCTTGCCGGAACCCTCGTCCCACTCGCCGGCCAACAGGTCCTGCGCGGGGTCGCGCGGCGCCCAGGCGCCGATGGCAATCTTCAGCAGGTCCGGGATCGCGTGGTTCCCTTCGTCAACGCGGCCGTCGCCGCCCAGATCGGTACGCCGCAGCACCGCGTCCCGGCGGGCATCAGCGTAGTCCTCGTAGTCGTCCGCCACTGCCGACGGCGCCAAGACCCCGACCGCGGCGGCGAGCGCCAGCCAGACCGGCAGCAGCAACCCGGCGCGCGGGCCGGGATCACCCTTCGCGCGCAAAGTGAGGATGCCGCACGGCCGCCCAGCTTCCATGTCGCCTCGACAATTTCCGACCACAATCAGATCTTATCCGCGCAATCCGCGTTCGCACAACGAATTTCCCGGGCGCTGCCGACTGCGCGCAGATCCTCCCGACGACCGAGCGACGGCAATTGGCGTGCCAAGTGGCCGGTGTGACGCTGACCAGCCGTCAGAGGCCCTCCACGCGGGCCGGGCCGCGACTACCGGCGCCGAACCGCGGGTGTATCCACGGCATCGCGAGTAGGCTCGCGGTCCCGGCACAGGCGGGCGAGCCGGTTACCGGGCGCCCCCGTCCCCGGCTACGGTGGTGCGACGCTGGTTGGGATGCCGGCGGCGGGCGCGCCCTCGTCAATCGAGAACTCGGCCGCCGCGACGAAGACGCTGACGAACGTCAACACGAGAATCAGCGTACCGACGCCATAGACCGTCTCGACGTTGCCGGTCAGGGCCGGTCGCGTGCCGAAGGCCTTCGCCCAGCGGGTCGCGACGAAGCTGCACACCCACTTCCAGTGCAGAATCAGATGCAGCAGGACGAGCGCGGTGTAAACACAGAGGGTGATGAACTGCACGAAACTCCAGTCGTCGTAGGAGAAGCCCCAGAGCGTCCAGCCGGCCGCCTGCGTGGCGGGAGGGAAGACAACCTGCAGCGTCACGGAGATGCCGAACCAGACCGCCAGAACGACCAGCAGAACGAAATCGACCAGAAAGTTGAGGGCGGCGCGGCTCATGGGATCTGCATGGACATCTCAGTGGCAGCTCGGCTGTGTCGCGAGGCGTGACGAATCAGGCCGGCGCGTCCGCCGCGCAACAGGTCTCGACGTCGAGCGCGTAGCCCCGATGCACCGTGACGCCGCCGAACGCGATCAGCAGGCATGCCGCCACGCGCATCAGCCGCGCGCGGGCGACGGCGCTGACGAACGTACCGCCGCAACCGACGGCGATCATGGCGGGCATCGTACCCAGCCCGAAGGCGATCATCAGAGCAGCGCCGTCGATCGCATCGCCGGAGCCTACCGCCAGAACAACGAAGGTGTACAGCAGCCCACACGGCAGGAACCCCGTCGCCACCCCGGCGACGAAAGCCCCAAAACCCCCCGGCGCAGACATGCAGCGCCGCCACGTCGGCGTCAGCAGCGCGACCAGCGCCCCCACGCGGCCCCACTTGCGAAAAAGGCCGAGCATGGCCGCGCCGACCAGGATCATCACGCACCCCGCGAGCATGGACAGCCCGCGCTGGATCAGCGCAACGGCACCGCCGCTGCCGATCAGGACACGACCGGCCGCGCCGGCACACGCGCCCAGAAAAGCGTACGTGAAGACCCGGCCCGCGCTGTAGAGCAACTGACGCGCCAGGGCCGGGCCGAATCGCTTCTTCGTGGCGCCGATGGTGATGGCGAAGCCGCCGCACATGCCGATGCAATGCGCCGAGCCGACCAGACCGCCCATGAATGCCGGGATGACTTCGATCATACGGTCAAGCACGCTTCGCGCGCGGGCTGCGTCACGTTCGCTGAACCCATCCCGCCGGTTTGCTCCAACCGGAGCGAGTTTAGCAGAACGACGAGGCTGCTGACCACCATCACGGCCGCCGCGGCGATGGGGCGCAGTTCGCCGCGAACCGCCAGCACCACGGCGACGGCGTTATAGCCGAAGGCCCACAGCAGATTGCCCCGCATCACCCGAACGGTCCGCCGCGACAGATCGAGCAGCCAAGGCAGCGCCAGGAGGTTGTCGCCGAGCAGGCACACGTCGGCCGCCTCCCGCGTCACATCCGCGCCGCAGCCCATCGCGATGCCCACGTCGGCGGCCGTAAGAGCGGCAGCGTCGTTAATCCCGTCGCCCACCATCGCGACCCCTCCCCCGCGATGCGTGGACGCCACGCTTGCCAATTTGTCCGCCGGCGCCAGGCCCGCTTTCGCGGGGATCCCCAGGTCGGCGGCGATGCGCTCGGCGCGAGCGGCGTGATCTCCGGACAGGAGCATGAGGTCGCAACCCCGCTGCTTCAGCGCTTCGACGGCCGCGCGGGCCTCAGATCGGACGGCCTCGTCGATCAGTACGGCGCCCTGCACAACGCCATCGCTACCGAAGCAGACGATGCCTCGGCCGACGGACTTCGCCGCGGCGAGTTCTTCACGAATCGCCGGGTCGAACGCGAAGCCCCGAAGGCTCATCAGGCCTTCGCTGCCCATCAGAAACTCGGACCCGCTGCGAAAGCCCGTCAGTCCCATCGCGGGGATCTCACGGACGCCGTCGAAGTCGATGGGCTCGACGCCGATGTCGGCCGCCCAGCGCACAATGGCGCGGGCGTACACATGGCGCGAGCGCTCCGCGAGGCCGCGTGCGTAGGCGATCACGGTGCGCGAGGCAGCGTCACCGCCGCGCTGGCAGCCCACGGATATCGGTTCGGAGTCGAGCGTACCCAATCCTGCGACGGAGCGGCTGGCGGATGCCCGCTGCACCGCAGGGTTTCCCGATGGTCGGCCCGCGGCTCGGCTCACGCGCGCCGGTTCGCGTGCCGCTGCGGCGGTAGCGATGAACCGCTCGACACGAGCGTCCGGCGAGGTCAGCGTACCGGTCTTGTCGAAGCACACGGTGCCCACACGGGCGAGCCGCTCCAGCACGGCCGTGCCCCGAACCAGAATCCCTTCCCGTGCCGCTCGGCCCTGCGCGACCCAGGCGGCCAGCGGAGTGGCGATGCCAAGGGCGCACGGGCAAGCCACCAGCAGCACAGAGAGCGCCGCGAGCATCGCCTCCGTACCGCCGCCGCGCCGCCAACCGAACCACGCCGCCAGGAGAGCGGCGACCGCGACGATGGGAACGAACATCCGCGCGGCCGCGTCAGCCATGCGTTCGTGGCGGCCACGCATCTGCCGGGCCGACTCCAACAGACGAGCCATGCGACCCACGGCGCTCTGGTCACCCACCCGTTCCGCACGGATCACCAGGGCGCCGTCGATGCAGGCCATGCCCGCCAGCACTTCATCGCCCGCGGCCGCAGGAACCGGCGCGCTCTCGCCCGTGACGATCCGGCGGTCGACCCCGGCCGTGCCGCGGATCACGACGCCGTCCACCGGAATCGTCTGGCCGGCGGGGATGATCAGCTCGTCGCCGGCAACCACCTCAGCCAGCGGCACTTCGACCGATCGGCCCTCGCGCTGGATGGCGACGCGCTCGGGCAACAGCGCGCCCAGCCCCTGTATCGCCGTGTGTGCCCGCTGCTTGCCGGTGGCTTCGAGCCAGCGGCCGAAGGTCACCAGCACGAGCACCATGCAGGCGGTTTCGTAAAACGTCTGTCCGACGCCGGAGAGCGTCGCAACATACGACTGGCAGAGCGTAGCGGTCACGCCGATGAGGATCAGCACGTCCATGTTCGCCCGGCGCTGACGAATCTCGCGCCAGGCATTGGTCAGGATCGGCAGGCCGAGCAGGAACAGCACGGGCGTGGCGAAAGCCAGAGACAGGTAACGCACCAGACCCACGAGGTGCGTGCGGAACTCGGAGGCTGAGGCATCGGCCTGCCCCGCGAGGTCCGAGCCGTACAGCAACAGGCTGAGCACCATGACCAGCATGGAGAGTACGACGCCCAGACCCAGGCGAACGAGAATACCGGCTGATTCTCCGGGATGCGCGCGTGCGTCGGTCAGGTGGGCCGCCAGGCGGCAGCCGTAGCAGCAATAGACAGGCTCGGCCGTCGGCGGCGCCTGGCGCACACCTCGCGCCAGCAGCGGCAGGCCGCAGTAGGTACACGCCAGCGACGCCCCCCCGCTGCGGCCGGACGCGGCGACAGCGGGATCCACGACCGGGGCTTTCCCCACGGCCGAGGTCATTTGAAGTAGTTCTTGGCCATCGGGATGGCGTACTTGATGACGTACCAGAAGCCGCCGATCCAGAAGCCTACCCACATCAGCCGGACGTACCACGGAATGTGGTGTGTCGTGTAGTCATGATACTTGCGGTCCTGATCGTCGGAGAGATTCGGCATGTCGCTCATGGTTTGACGCCTTCAGGAGTCCACTCGACGTCGCCCTCCCGGGCGGCGGCTTCGCGGCGCTGGAGGTCCAGCTCGCGCTCCAGCATGGTGTACTTGGGTTTCTCGATGTTCTTGAACATGCCGTGGCCGATGGCCCAGCTCATCAGGCACAAAAACCCCATCGCCATGATGAGGTAGTTCGCCAGCGGGACGATGGTAAAGGTCGCTTCGTCCTCGCCTCGGAGCGTCTGGATGAAGCGGAACAGCTTATAGCCGAACCCGAAGCCGCCCGGCACCAGGATGCCAACCGCCAGCACCCAGAGCGTGATCCGTTTGCCTCTCGATTCGTCAGTTGGGATCATGAGGTCAACTCCCGCATCCCCGGCGCGTCACCGGCAGGGCATCGCCCGTCCTCCGGCTAGCCTGCGCCATTACTTCACTTCGTGTTTGACCGGTCCCTTGCCGTCGAAGTAGGGGTACTCATCCAACCAGCTTCCCAGCCACTGAACGTAGGTAACAATGGCCATGCCGTCCTTGTTGGGATAGCCGTCGCCGTCGAAGAACCACTTGTACGAGGGCATCACGGAAACCGGCACGACGTTGGTCGGCTCCCAGAAGTGGGCCAGGTGCCAGTCGTTGCTCTTGCGGGCGGCCTCGCGCGACAGGTCAGGACCGACGCGCCGGGTGCCGAACAGCGCCGGCCGCTGCAAATCGTTCTGATACTCGCGGGCGTGCGACACCGGTCCCCAGCGCTGGTCCTCACGCGAGACGGGTCGCACCTGCTGGCTGTGGCAGTGCCAGCAGCCCTCCGCGACGTAGATACGATGGCCGATGCTCAGCGCCTCGGCGAAGGACTTCTCGCTGACGTCGCCGAAGTGCTGCTTGAACCGGTCCGGAAAGCGCTCCGCGAGTTCGACGAACTCGGGAACAATCCCCTCCTGTGCGATGTCTTCGACGGACTGGACCGGCTCGTTGAAATAGATGGTCCACGGGAGCAACCCCATGACCAGAAACGCGAGGAAGAAAAACCCCAGCCCCGCAATCAGAAATACGCCGGATTTCGATTCAAACATGCCTGTATCTCATGCAGCCGCCCGGCCTGGCGCCGCCGCTCAACGTTACACACGACTTCCTTCGCTCAACCCGTCCTGTGGTTCGGCCGCGCGTGCGCACGCCTACTCCCGCCACACCGCCGCCTCCGCTTCCACCGTCTGCTTGTGAATCGCCGTCTTATACACGTTGGCCGCGAAGAAGAACTGCCCCACGATGATGGCCGTCCCGCTCACGCTGCGCACCAGCCAGAACGGAACGGATGCCACGATCGAATCCTCCCAAGGCGCCAGATCCCGCCACTGGAAACCCTGGATCAGCCCCGCGATCACGAGGTCGAAGAACATCACCAGCATGCCCAGCGTCGTCAGCCAGTAGTGCCACGAATTCCACGACGGCTTGTACCAGCCGGACGCGCCCAGAAGCTGCGGGAACAGGTACGTCATGGTCCCCAGCAGCCAGAAGCCGAAGACGCCGAACATCACCAGGTGCGAGTGCCCCACCACCCAATCGGTGAAGTGGATGATGCGCTGGAACGTCAGCGTCGCCTGGAAGGCGCATTGCAGGCACGTGGTGAAATAGAAGACCATGCCGGTATAGAACCAGCGGATCGGCATGTTGGTCCGCAACATGTCGCCGCGATGACGGATGGTGCCGAAAAAGTTGATGATCACCGTCGTAACGACGAACTCGACCGCGATCGTGGAGATGACCGCTCCATACTGCAGGAACATCGGAATCGGGCTGTAAAGGAAGTGGTGAATGCCGGTCAGCGGGTAAAAGAACGCCAGCCCCCAGAACCCGACCAGCGACAGGCCGTGGCTCCAGACCGGCTTCTTGAGAATGACCGGAACGAAGAAGTACATCAGCCCCCAGCCGATGGGCGTGACGAACAGGCCGACCAGGTCGTGGATGAACAGGCCGATGATCGCCGCCGACGGCGCGCCGGTGACGAAGTATTCCGGCAGAAAACTGCCCATGCCGTACACCAGAACGGTCCACACGAAGGCGGCGATAAAGTACCACAGGGTGACGTACATCGGCCCTTCGAGCTTGATGATCGGGGCCATGAAGTTGATCGCGACCAGGATCAGCCCGAGCAGCGCCACCGGATCGACCCAGGTCGGCGTCTCGCCCCACTCGACGGCCTGCGCGTGCCCGGTCAGCAGGCCGACGACGGTCGCCAGCACCACCGCCTGCCATGCGAAGAAAATAAAGTATGACAGGTTGCGGCTCAGCACCGGCCGCAGCGTCAAACGAGGCACCGTCCAGTGCAGCGCCCCCAGGAACGCGTTGGCGATGAAGCCGTAGGCCACGCCATTCGTATGAATGAACCGGATACGGCCGGGGGAGAGCAGTTCAACGCCCGGGAAAGGGTACTTCTGCAAGAACTGGAGCGAAAAGAGAAACCCGGCCAGCATCGCAATGAGCATGTAGGCCAGCGCCGCCACGAAGTACCACAGCACCAGTTTGCGCTCGACGAGCGCCACCGGCGCGGCCGGAGCATCCGCCCGAGCCGTGATAGAACCTCCCGCCGCTATCGTCATTCGGTCATCCTCTTCTTTTGGCCCCCTGGGCCGATCGCAGTCCGCGGCCAGGCAGGCCGACTCAGGGCGACTCTTCCTCAAAGAACTCCTCTTCTTCCAGGAATTCTTCATCACCACCGTCGGACGTGTCGGGCGCCGCCCCGACCGGAATCTCACCCGTGGCGTAGATCTTCTGCGCACGGGGGCGCACAACCAGCGTGGCGGCGTCGAGCCGGGCGGGCCGGTTGGCGATCAGCCACTGAACGTAATACGCCATCGCCCACACGTCCGAGCGCTGGACAAGCGGCGGATCGCCGGGCTTTTCGCCCGGGATATCCATCGAGTCGATCCAGGTCGGCATGGCGGCGCCGGTGACGCCTGCGCCGATCACGCGATAGAGATCGTCGAGGTCCGCGCCGCTGCGGACGAAGTCGCGATGAAAGTCCGGCGGATAAAGGATGTCGCCTTGCGTATTCGCCTTGCCGACGCTGTGTTCCAACCCCGGCCGGAACCCCGGCCGCGCCGGGCTGCCGAAGGCGACCAGATGCTCGTTGAGTTTTTCCTCGGACACGTACGCCGGATGACACGCCCAGCAGTTGGCGAAACCGTGGTATACCGCCTCGCCACGCGCGATGGCGGCACTTTTGTCCTCGGAAAGCCCGTACGGGTCGTCGACGCGCGGGATCGGCTTGCCCGGACCCCGCTCGGACCACTTGGTTGAGAACGTCTTGATGTAGGCGATCAGCGCATCGACCGTACGATCGGGCAGCAGATCCCACGGAGGCATGGCGCTGCCGCGCAGACCCTCCTTGATCGATCGCCGCAGATCGTCGTCGGTCGGGAGCTGGCCGGCACGGGTCCAACTGAACTTAAAGTCCGCCTCGACAAAGCTGCGCGGCTTCGGATGCAGGAAGCCGGCCGCGGGCCCGAGGCCGTCGCCTTTGACGCCGTGGCAGCCGACGCAATAGCGCTCGTAGGCCACCCGGCCCTCCTCCTCCAGCGTCGTCTGAACGCTGCGCTGGAAGCCGAAGTCCGCCGGGCGGGACGTGTCCACCTCTTCCCGCGAACCACAGGACGCCATCAGCAGCGCCACCGTGGCTGAACCGAGGACTGCGGCGCCGCACCGCCGACGGGAGAACCTGCCACTCATGAGCGCTTCTCCTGTCGGGCGACGGGCCGCTGTACGAACTCGCCCCATTGAGCGACCAGCAGCATCGTCCATCCGAATATGAGGTGTGTCATCGCTGCGACGTAGAACGGTATCTCCTCCACGATCCAGTTGCCCCCGATCAGCGCCGGCTGCAGCCACGAGAGGATGCAGTAGTAGTTGATGATCCACACGCCCAGGCCCAGCACGGACGCCACGATGAACCGCTTGCCGGCTGAGGCGTCGGAAAAGTACCGCGTGAGAATCATGTGAAACGGGATGCCGCCGATCATGCCGGTGCCGAGGTACAGGCAGCAACCGGCCGCAAGGGCGAAAGCGCTGTCCAGCGTCAGAGCGCTCTGGCCCATCGGAAACGTCAGGTAAACGCGGATGAGCTTGAGCGCCTCCATGCCGAACATGGTGGCGCCGATGATGTTGAACAGCAGGCTGGCGGCCGCGGCGATCAGCCCGAGCACCATGCCCGACATCAGGTAATACGTCGTGTAGTAGCCCCGCGGCGGCCAGCCGCCGGGCGCGAGTTCCGCCGCAACCTCGGCCTCCAGTGAGGCCACCCGCGCGCGGAGCCGCTCCAGTTCGGCCACCTTGTCGGCAGTGGATGGTGATTCGGTCATGACGATTCCGTTACGCGACGGATCAGCCTGCGCCGAACCTCCGCGGTCGGCGCGCACAAACACACTGAGTTCCAGATTCGGCCCTGCTGAGTTTTGGCATCAGTCGTGCCAGACCGCCGGCGAATTGCACTGCTGAACTGGGCGGCAGGACAAGCGCATGCAACGCTCGCCTTTGGCAGTGGTTCGGATGAGCCCTGCCGCAGCAGCCCCGCGCGATGTCGCGCCGGAGGTTCGGGATGAAGCCGCTTACGTCACCGGCCGGCCACGACCCGGACGACGCCGCGCTCTGTCATCGAGGGTGGAATACTAAGGCGAGTGTCGGATTTGTAAAGCCTTTTTTTTTGCCCCGCCGCGCCCGTCGCGCCACGATGGGGCGTTCCTCGCATCGCTCCCGCTTACGGGCCACCGGCGTCCTGTCGCCGGACCACGCGGTACAGCGGGCCAACCGATTCGAACGCGACGTCGCTGCGGTCGCGCAACCACGCGGGCAGGTACGCCGGGCGGTCCGACGTTGAGAACCACGAGCCGGCAAGCAGGGCTTCCGGACGCAGAGATTCCGTTTCTTCACTCCGGATGTCCCAGGGGCTGGCCGCAACGCGCCCGTCGAGGACCACGTCGGTGCGTATTCCCGCGACACTCTGCATGTAGGCAATCGGCGGATAGGGCGTTGAGTCCGCCCAGAGCAGCGCGCCGCGGGGCAGCGATTCCAGCACCTCACGCGCATACCGCTCCGCGCCGTCATCACCGGCGCGCCACGGTTGCAGAAACCAGCGGGTCGGCTCGCGATAGGGCAACGCCCGCGCGGGAAGCAGCGCCCGCAACGCGTCAACCCGCGCGATCCCCGAAGGCGCCGCCGAATACAGCACCGGCGAGGCGCAGGCGAAGATCACCAGCGGCCACACCCTCTTCCAGCGGATCGCGCCCAGGCCCACGGCAGCGAAAACCGCGAAGAGCACGTGAAAGTGCGTGAAAAACGTGTACTGGTCGGCCACGCGGTAGCGCAGCGCGAAGAGCAAGTAGACCAGCGCCGCGCCGAGGAACAGGTCTCGCACCGGCCGCGCAGAAGCACGCCCCAGCTCGAACACGCCCAGAACCGCCAACGGCGCGAAGATCGGGAAGTTCAACAGGATGTAGCCCGCCGACTTGAGCGCCAGACCCGGCAGGCCCGCAAAGTTCAGCACGCTCCCGCGGTAAGTGCCGAACAGCGCTGACTTCAGCATCTGTTCGGCGTCGCCCGTCGACACATAGTACGCGGCACACAGCGCGATCATGGGCGACAGGCCCACCACCGCCGCCGCCAGCGCCGCCAGGACCGTCACGGTGGACGGCGACTCGGGACGGCGGCGGTACCGGAACCAGATGAACAAGTAGACCGGCCACATCAACAGCGCCATGTTGTGCGTCGAGACGCCCAGACCGTTGCACAGCGCCGCCGCCGCCAGCGCGCCGCGCCGACCCGTGGCGACGAAGCGCTCAACCAACAGCCACTCCGCAGTCAGCAGCGCGGTCGACAGGGTGACCACTTCGGCGGCGGTGCTCATCTGCCACAGCGTGTGAGACAGCAGCAGGGCCAGCGCCGCGACGCCGGCCGCGATGCGCCCCGCGCAAAGCCGGGACATCAGCAGCGCCGCGTTCGCCACGGTCACGGCGCCGAACAGCGCCGCCACCAGATTCGCCGCCATCACCGGCCCCACCGGCAGCAGGCGATCAACCAGGCGTGTGCAGGCGTAATACGGCACGTGCGACCGGCAGATATCGACGAACAGCCACGTCGCGTCGGCCGTGTGAAGCTGGGCTTCGCCCGAGTCCCCCCAGGACAGACCGGGCGTCATCGTCGCGCCATAGAGCACAGACGCCGCAGCGAACCACGCGAGCCACGTTCGCACGCCGCCCGTCGAATGCGGAGGTTGTCCCTCGTGGTCCATCAAGTCGCAATCCGTGCCGCGGCCGTCACGACATCAAGGGCACGCGCCGCCAGATCATCGCGGTTGAATCGACCCAGGGCCAGTCGTCGCGCCGCCTGACCCATGGATCGCCGCAACGCGTCATCCCTCGCCAGTCGCGCGATCGCTTGAAAGAACGCCTCCTCGTCGCCCATCGTACAGCCGATCCCGGCCTCCGCTTCTTCGACGGCCTCCCGCATCCACCCGCCGTAGTTGAGCACGACCGGCCTGCCGGCGGCCAGGTAATCGAAGAACTTGTTGGCGCTGTTGTGTTCCAGCACCGGCGCCGGCATGACCGTCATCAGTCCCACGTCCGCGGCCGCCAGCAGCGCCGGCATCTCGTGCTTCGGCACTCCGGCGTGGATGCGGAGGTTGGTCAATCCTTCTCGCGCGGCCATCTCGATGAGCCGTGGTTTCTCCCGGCCTTCACCGACCAGCGCGAAGAGCAGCCGCGGGTCATCGCGAAACCGGATGGCGGCGCGCACGACGGCGTCCAGGCCGTTCACCCGCCCCATCGCCCCGGGGTGGACGAAGACGATCGCGCTGCCCCACTCCATGCGCCGGCGCATGTCCGATCCATCGACCTCGGGACTGAAATTCTCGGTATCCGCGGCGTTGGGAACCTCGATGACGGGCTTCTCATGGGGTGTATCCCGGCGCACGATGTCCGTCGCGCTCGGCGAAAGCGTCACGACGGCACGAGCGCCGCGATAGGCTCCGCGTTCAAGCAGGCGGGCCAGGCCGATGAGCACGCGATTTCGCAGGACGCCCAGCCCGACCGGGACCGCCGGCCACAAGTCGCGGACTTCGAACAGGTAAGGGCGCCGCCGCAGCCACCAGGCACACAGCGCCGGAACCGCGACCGTAAGCGGTGTACTGCTGGCGTAGACGGCGTCGACGCCGCGAGCGGTCAGCGTCCGCCACGACGCCGAGGCCATGAACCGGCCGAAAGCCCATAGACGGGCGATCGTGCCCATCTGCTGTCGATACGGAATGTCGAGGGCGACGACTTCAATGCCGTCCACGGCGAAGCGCCGCACGCGCCGTCCGCGCGCTTCCGCGAGGTCGCGATCGGTCAATTGGGCCGTCGTCGTCAGCATCGTCACGCGATGCCCGGCGGAGACCCAGCGCCGAGCGAACTCGTACGACCGCGTGCCCGTGCTTCCGTGGGGCGTGGCGAAGTACTGGTGGATATAAAGAACGTGCATCACCAGGCCTTGGCCGCGCCGCGTGCGACGTCTGCCGCAATACTCAGATAGTGGTCGTGGATCCGGGCCAGGCGGGCCGTGCTCGACGCCGCTACCATGTCCCAAAGATCCCACCAGCCGATTTCGTGCAGATGGTCCGCGTCCCACGCAGGCCCGGCGAACAGTGCGTCGCGCCACATGGCTGAGGTCCGTTCGACCAGACCGTCATTCGGACCGGCGTGCTGCGTGATATATCGGTGCGTGCCGCGGAAAAGAAGCGAAACGTCGGACTCGCGGGCGGGAACCCCGGCGTAGGTGCGGTAGACGACGGCGTTGTCCCGCTCGAACGCCGCCGCGCGGTCATTGAACGCCGAGCACGACTCCGTGGTCAAATCGAAGAACCCACCCAGGGCGGAAGCCAGCGGACCGAAGCCGGAGATCGCCCCGCCCAGCCAGTCGATGCCCGCGTCCGCCAGGACGCATCCCAGGTGCGGCGTGCCGATCGTCGAAAGCGATGCCACCCGCGCGACCCGCCCGGCGTCGTGAAGCCCGGCCTCGTAGAGCATGTGCCGCGCATCAAGGCCGCCCATGCTATGCGCGATGATGTGGACGCTGCCGTTATCGCCGGCAACCTGATCCACAAAGGCGCCCAGGCGGGCCGCTCGGACCTTCACGCTCTCGGCCCAGGGCACGCTGGCATGATGCACGGTGTAGCCCGCGGCCGTCAGGGCGCTGCGGATCCCGCGGAAGTAGTGATAGCGATCGTCGGCGTTGTCCCAGCGTGGAAAAACCTTGCGGGCCAGTTCATCGAACCGCGCGATGCCGTGAGCAAGAACAATGGGCTGTGTGCAGGTCGCCCCGTCGTCCACCCGCATCACCCCTTCCACGTCTCCCGATGACGCTTGACGGCGCTGACCCGCGCCGCGCGGTAGTAGCGCGCCATGTTGGACCAGTCGAAGTACTCGGCGTAGCTCTCGGTCCGGTTGCGCATGTGGATGCGTTCGCGCAACGACAGTCGGGTCAGTTGGTGAATCCACCCCGCCACCTGATAGACGGAATTCTCATAGGGAACGTCGCGCCGGCGCGTGACGTAAAGCCCGTCCTCGTCGTGATCCGGAAAATGCTCCATCACGTACGAGCCGAAGCCGCTGAGATCGCTGGTCACGGCCGGGATGCCGCGGACGATGCACTCCATCGGCGTGTAGCCCCACGGCTCGTAATAGGACGGGAACACGCCCAGGTTGCAGCCGCGCAC
Source organism: uncultured Phycisphaeraceae bacterium (assembly GCA_964648365.1). Taxonomy (GTDB): domain Bacteria; phylum Planctomycetota; class Phycisphaerae; order UBA1845; family UBA1845; genus SURF-32. The sequence goes on along the minus strand of CAZYLK010000019.1, from coordinate 3,304 downwards.
AAACTGGTCGTACTCCATGCCCAGCACCGGGCTGGCCGTCACGATGAACTCCGGATGGAACACGATCTTGACCGGGTCGGATTCCGCATTGAGCAGCCCATGCCGGCGCAGACGGGCCAGCACCGGGTCGCGGGCGTCTTCCTCCAGGTCATGGGTCACCACCGGCGGCAACTGGTCCTGCCGCCAGGCGTGGATCATGCGCTGCAGCCGCACCCCGGCGTACTCGTCCAGCAGATCCTTCGTCGTCGGCAGGCGTCCGCCGGTCACCGTCCGGAACAGGCGCAGCCCCATGTCCTCCTTGATGGACTGGCACGTATCGCGCAGCTCGTTGAGCATGGCCTGCCGGTTCAGCGTTTCGACGTTGTAGGTCAGGTAAGCCGCCCGCACCACGATGAACGCAACGATCGTCGTTCCGCGCGGTTCCGCCTTCAGCCGCCGGTTTACCTCCGCCAGCGCGTCGATGAAAACGTCAACACCTTTGTTGCGGTACTCGTAACGGCCTGAAAGAAAAACGTACAGCGTCTTGTCAAGCTCGAAGCCGTAGCTGGGGAAGAAGTGCCCCATCACGAACTCGTGGATCTGCTGCTTGTAGCGCTGGTGGAGATTCTGAAACTCGTGCGGCGAGCCGAAGCGCTCGACGTGCAGGCCGTTGGGCAGGACAACGCCCGGCCGGCAGCCGAGAAAGTGCTCCGCCTCCTGCGCGGTGATTTCGGAAACCGTCGTGAACGTATCGCTGTCGCGGGCGGCGGCGCGCTCGATCTCGAAGCGGTGGCGGATGCCGTGCTCCGTCGCCACCGCCTCCGGGTTGATGCGCTCCAGGTCGCCGTAAATATCCTTGTTGGCCGCGGAGAGACTGCGCCCCACGAGCGTGGCATGGGTGGTGAAGACCGTCGCGACGTCGATGCCGCGTTTGCGGATCAGCGGAATGGCGACCGCCGCCTGCCACTCGTGGAAGTGGGCGAGCAGTTCCCGATCGGCGACCCGCTTGCGGAGCGCGGTGAGCAGATCGGCAACGACATAGCCGAACATCACCGTTTCGTCGCAGTCATGGTCGTGCGGGGGCACGCCGATGCCAAAGCTTTCCCACAGGAAATACTTCATGCTGTCGAGATGGTCGGCCACCGACGCCAGGTCGATCAGGATCACGCGCGGGCGCCCCGTGATCAGCCATCGCCCGCAGTGGAGCTTGACGCCCCGGCCGGCCAGGTCGTCAACGGCTTCCTGCCAGGCCGGCGGCAGCGGCATGGGTTCAAACTCGATTCGGGCCGCCTGTTCCCGGAAGGGACCGATGAGCATGTAGTCGTCGCCGCACTTCTCCAGCCCGGCCGCACACTTCGTCCGCAGAACGGTGTAGATTCCGCCCGTCTGGGAACACGCCTCCCACGAGATTTCGACGACCAGCGGTTCGCGAGAACTGTCCATGACACGCATCCGGCGGAGCGAACAGGCCCCGCGACGACCGTCACACTACAGGCGGGACGCTCGCTTGTGAACTGCCGCGGTCAAAGCTGGAAGTCGCGGGCCAGGGGAGCCAGGCCAGTTTCGAGTACCCGAGCGTACCTCGGTGTTGACTGCCCGCAGACCCTCGAGCCTTGTCAGTCTTCCCGGTAGCGAGTCCGAACGCTCGCACCGTATCATGCGAGCATGTCGGACGAGAAACCCACCGCTCCCTCGCCGCGCTGCGACTGTAAAACGCGACTCACGCCGGATTCGCGCGTTCACGTAGCGTTGTTCCGCGCGTTTCGAACCGCCAACCTCGCTCTTGTGGCAGTCGGCCTGACCGGCGCCGTGACGGCGATCTGGAACCCGCGGTTGGGAGCGGCAACTGGCTTGGGTGGGGGCTTGGTCTACGTGGGCGCGTATTGGATCCTCGTAACCTGCTCGTCGAGGATGACGCCAGGCGGACAAGCGGTCCTCACGGGCGTTGAATCGCCCGAACCGCGGACGGTTGGGTGGTCGCTCTGTGGCTTGGGCGGCGATGACGATCCGCTGGTAACGCCGCAGGTCTTCTCGGCCGTGCGAGCAATGCGCCCGCACGACGTAGGCGCGGCGCTATTGCTCGGAGTGTTTGTCAACAAGCGGTTCTTCGCCCAGCAGATGGGATCGTCCCCGGCCATCGGCACGCTCGCAACCGCGCTGGCGGCCACCCTGATCACGCTGGTACTCCTATCTGCGCTACACGATTATGCCTGCAAGCGCCGGCACGTCCGCGTGACGCCGGGAACGGTCGAGATCCTCCGACCGTCCGGGTTCTGGAGCGACCGGCTCCGGCGGGAGCGGTCCATCGAACTCGACCAGGTGGAAGTCGTCCCGAGCCAATACGGCGTGACGTTCCGATCGCGCGACGACTCGTACACGGTCGACCTGCTGGACGTCGATGACCCCGTCGCCTGCCGGCGCGCGCTCGCCGCCGCTCGGCACGGGCAACGCACATCGATCGACCTGCCGCACGATGAACTGCTCGGGTAGCGGTCATTTATGGCTGCCGCGCTTACGTCTGCGCATCGCGATCGCCCGGCCTCCCGAGCGCCGGTAGGCCGGCGATGGCCCGTACCCCATCGGCCAAGTCGCAAAAGTCATCGGCGCCGAACAGACGCCGATCGGCCCCGTAGACGATCGGCAAGGCGTCGCTGAGTTCGCCGACCAGCCGCCGCACACTCAACTGGACACCGCAACGTCCCCCCAGCCACCTTTGAAACTCTGACAGCAGCGACTTGCCGTGCATTTCCTCAAGGAATCTGCCGGTAGCCAGATAGTCTACCGTGCGGATCGAATCCAGAACCCGCTCGTAGCGATCGGAAACAGCGCTGGCGGCGAGGTGCTCGGACACCGCCGCCTCCTGGGCGCGGGTGGCGATGCGCGCGGCCTCCGCAACAACCGCATCCCGGCACTCGGCAGGCGTGGACGGCAGCTCACGGGAGAGCAGATCCGGCACCCGGCACTGAACCCGTCCCGCCGATGCCGAGATATCCTCCCACAGCCGAAAGATCGTCATCCGTCCGGCTTCCTGCGGACTTCGAGCCTCAGCGCACGCACGAAGCGCGCTCGTCAGGCTCACTTCGTCAATCGGCACCGATGCCGTCCATGGCGGCGGACCGTGCGGAAGCCGGAGCAACGACGACTGGAGCCGCTTGAGCGCTTCGGCGACCACGCGCGGCTCGAGTAGATAATTCTCGATCGAGTGCCGACGCCACATGAACACCGGGCGTCCGTCAAGCAGTGCCGCCTCGGCGGCTTCCCGACGCCGATAGTCCCTGTCAGCGACGCAGGCGACCGTACCCCCGCGTTGCCTCCGCAGGAAGCC
>CAZYLK010000018.1:0-52413 GCA_964648365.1 uncultured Phycisphaeraceae bacterium | reverse complement strand
GCATGACCCAAAACTTGACTCAAGTGTAACGGAAACGGGGAGTCAAGGACTATAGGACCGTTCGCAACGAGGGCCCCGCCATGCCGAATCTCAGTCAATGAAATGGCTCAGCCAACGATCGCCAATATCTTGCGATCGGGACCGTGGGATACCCGTATCTTGAGGCTGACGTCCAACGTGGTACGGGTGCGCGGGGACGAACGCTGCCAATCGTCCGATACGGTAGACAGTGTAGGTCGGATACGATAATAATGGGTAGAATCCGCATTGGTGGCACAGAGCGGAAGAAGGGAGTGGCGGCGATGGCTGATCGAAATGGCAACCGGGGAGTGGAGTTTGATGTCACGGCTGACAGACAGACGGAGATCGATCGCACCTTCGATGCGCTGGGGCTGCTGACGGAGGACGAGCGCAAGGCGAAGCGGTTTGAGACCCTTGGCGAAGGCGCGGACGAGGTCGAGGTGCCGCGCTTCGTACCGCGACTCGCAAACACATCTGACATGTCCGCTCCGTAGTTCTCCGCACGATGCCCAATTGGAAGGCCATCCTCGACGAGGTCAAGGCTGCTGGCGATCAGGCGCGCGCCGCTGGCAGCATGTACGATGTCGTCCGGCGTAAGTACATCAGGCACCTGGCAGAGCTGACGGGCCGAAACGTCATCGTCTACTATTCTGGCTGGCTGCAGAAATCTGACGTCGTACCGCCGCGTTTCGCAGGCTTCGCCGTGGACGACGGTGACAAGAACGGCTTCATGGCGGTCATCCACCAGCTCGATCGCACGAAAGGGCTGGATCTTGTGCTGCACTCGCCGGGAGGCTCGACGGCTGCCACCGAATCGCTGGTGGACTACCTTCGCTCCATGTTCGGGACGAACATCCGCGCCATCGTTCCCCAGATCGCGATGTCGGCGGGCACGATGATTGCGCTCTCTTGTCGTGAAGTCTTGATGGGGAAGCACTCCAGCCTCGGTCCGATTGATCCGCAAATCGGGGGGATACCGGCACATGGCGTAATCGAGGAATTCGAGCGCGCGAAGGCAGAAGTGCAGGCAAGGCCCGGAACGATCCCGATCTGGCAGCCGATCATCGCCAAGTATCACCCGACTTTGATCGGCGAGTGCGAGAAAGCGATCAAGTGGTCACGAGAGATGGTCAGAGAGTGGTTGATCTCCGGAATGTTCGCGGGTGAACCCAATGCCGCGTCGAAGGCTGACAGGATCCTGGACGAACTTGCCGACCACGCCATCACTCTCTCGCATGCGCGGCATATCTCGGCGACGAAGGCGAGCGAACTCGGGATCGCCGTGAAGTCGCTGGAAGATCCCGCGGAGGAAGAACTCCAGGACGCCGTGCTTACGGTTCACCACGCGTGTATCCAAACGCTTTCAGGCACTGGCGCATTCAAGATAACCGAGAATCAGAACGGCGTCGGTTTCCTGCAAATGCTCTCTCCGGCCGCTACCCGGTGAAGGCGGGCTCAAGTATCGGCGGCCAGCCGTCCGGGATCGCGGCACGCCGGCTTAGCCGCAATTCACCTCCACCGGCGCCTCGCACTGCCCAGGCCGCGCCAGGCTGATCGTGTGGGGGCCGTGGACGCCGGGTACTTTCAGCACGGCTTTGCGCCGCTGCACGGTGATCGGCCAGGGCACGACGTCCAACTGCAACAGCACCCGTTCGCCGTCGTACTCAGCGTCGCGGAGCTTGACGATCGCCTTGAGCTTGCCGGTGTCTGAGCACTTCGCCCGCAGTCGCCGCACGGCGTCGCACGGCACGCCTCCGCCGTCGTTGGTCCGTGCGTAGAGGTCGAAGTTGCCGTCACGCCGGTCCTGCCACAGCGTCGCGAAGCCGCGGCTCAACGGGGCGACCTTGACGTAGTTCGCCCCCTGTTTGGGCAGATTGATGGGTTGAATGTGCTCGTTCTGCGACACGCGGAACTCGTCCGTCCAGGTCCGTCCGCCGTCGCGGCTCATGCGATGCCACAGGATTCCGTAGTCGCCGCTGCTCCACGAGTTAGGCCAACCATCGTTGCCGTGGTACTGGCACCAGAGGAGTTGCAAGCCTTCGTCGTCGGCCAGCAGTTGCGGCCGGGCGCCGTAATACGTCTGGTTAAGCTGCACGGCCGGGGTCCAGGAGCGGCCGTTGTCGTCGGTGCGCACGTAGCTGACGTTGAAGTGGCCGGCGCGGTCGTCCTCGAAGACCACGTGAACGGCGCTGCCCTCGACGGCGATCTGCGGAAGCTGTGCATGAGGCCCGGCGTCGCCGGAGACGTTGAACGGGCCGATCCAGGAACGACCGTTGTCCGTGCTGAGCGCGTACTTGATGCCGGGATCGTGAAGGAAGCCGTTATAGACCATGCGGATGACGCCGTCGCGCACGTCGATGTCGGGATGTTCAACGGTGCCGATGCCGGTGATCGGCAGTTCGGTCCAGTTGCGGCCGCGGTCGTCGCTGTGATAGAGGAAATACTCAGGGTTTTCATTCACCCAGTTGGCCGCGAAGACGTACAGGACGCCGTCGATCGAGAAGATGCGGATCTGCTCGATGCGGTCGCGCGTGCCGATCTGTTTGAGGCGGGAAAAGGTCTCGCCGCCGTCGCGGCTGCGGGCGTAGTAAAGCGTTTTGAACTCGCCCTCGCGGTTCTCGCGGAAGCGCACGACCAGCGCGTGCAGCCCGCCCTCGTCCGCCGCCAGAGCGATGTTGTCATACGGCTTGCCTTCGGCCACGAGCAGCGGCTGCGACCAGGTCTGCCCGCGGTCGTCGCTGCGGTTGACGTAGACGCCGCTGTTGTCGAAGTCGGTCCAGTCCAGCCACATGGCATAAACCGCGTCGTCGGGGCCGACGGCCAGTGCGCTGTAGGTCTGAAACACGGGGTCCGCGGTGACGGCGACTTCGTCCTGCCACACGCCGGCGTGGGCCGGGCCGGCGAGGACGGCGAACATTGCAGCGCCAACGCAATTCGCAGTCAGGCGGTACGCAAGGCGGCTGAGAGGAACTCGAAAGCGCGACATCATGGCAAACGCCTTTCAGAGGCCGTGGCGACAACGGGCGAGGCCTGCGCGGTTAAGCCGACGGCTCAGGTGAGGAATCAGCGCACCATTGTACAGAATTCTGCCGCGGATGCGACTCCGCACGCGTAAGAACCGATAACGCTGCACGGACAGCCACACCGAGCCGCGGGCTTCAGCCCGCGCGGAGTCGCCGCGTGATACTACGGTGCGTTGTCGGTGTTCGCGGGCCCATCGGTTCGATCAATGGTCAAACAGGGTGCGCCGATAGGCGTCCACAAAGCGAATCCCAAAACCCGGCACGTCCGCACGGGCTGAAGCCCGCGGCTCGCCGGATTTCGTTCAGGGCGAATCCTGCCGCTCGCTGAGTGAGTGAACCTTGCAGAGAGCTTCACGTGGTCATCGGCAGGATCATGACGCGATCCCCCTCGCCCGCCGGCGGTGAGCCGGGCCGGCGCATCAGCAGTGCGTTCGCGGTGGCCATGCCGAAGACGTCGCCGGAGCCTTGCCAGTCGAGCGATCGCGCGTGCCACTGACCCGTTCCGTCGACATACGCCCTCACGGGCCGGAAACCGCAGCGCTTGCCCGGCGCGGGCGCTTCGCCGTGCAGCAGTGCGGGCACGAGCGGAAGAATTGGCGGCTCGCCGCCCTGAAGCCGCTGCAGCGCGGCCGCGACCAGCAACTGAAACCCGACGTACGCGCTGATCGGGTTGCCGGGCAGGGCGAAGACGTGCGGGCCGTCGGGCAGTGTCGCGAAGATCGTGGGCCTCCCCGGTTTGATGGCAATCTTGCGGATGTGGAACTCGGCGTCCATCGACTCGAGCACGCCAGGGACGAAGTCGAACGCGCCCTTCGAGATGCCCCCGGTAATGCAGAGCACGTCGCAATAGGATGCCTCTTCGACGGCCTCGATGATCGCATCGCGGTCGTCTCCCACCGGATCGAGTGTCGCGGACTCGCAATGAACGGTCCACACCAGCGAGTGCAGCATCAGTTCGTTCGAGTTGCGGATCTGCGCCCCCGTCGGCACGCACGTGTGGTCGATCAGTTCGGTGCCCGTCGGCAGGATCCCGACCATGGGTCGGCGATAGACGGTAACCACCGCAGCCCCGGCCGAGGCCGCGACCGCAAGCTCCAGCGGCGTCATCAGCGTGCCCGCTTCGAGCACGATCTGCCCGGCGGTGCGATAGCTGCCTCGCGGGGTGATGAACTTGCCGGCGTCAACGCCTTCCCTGACACGCACGCGCCGGCCGTCGTCGATCAGTTCGGTGTCCTCGATGCGTACGATCGCATCTGCGCCGGGCGGGATTGGTGCACCCGTATTGATCTGCACCGCCTGGCCCGGTCCGACACGGGGGATGTCGGTGGCGCCCGCGCCGATCTGCCCGGCCAGGTCGAGCGTGGCCGGCGTATGTGCAACGTCCGCGGCCCGCACCGCGTATCCATCCATCAGAGAGCGATCGAAGGGCGGTTGATCAATGTCGGTGGCGACCGTCGCGGCCAGTCGCCGCTGCAGCGCGTCGTTGAGCGGGACCGTATCGGTGTCATGGGGCCTTACGGTCTCGTGAACGATGCGGATTGCTTCGTCGATGGTGATGAGCTTGTCGGACATGGCGCGCATCGTCGGCCGCGTCCGCCGAACATGCAATGGCTGCCGCCACGCTCAGAGCCCCGGCTTTCAAGCCGGGAGTTTGCCGCCGCGTTCGACGCTTACCAACCGGCACGACGGATTCCACACATGATGCCGCCGTCCTGGTTCACCGGTTGAAAACCGGTGCCACACCAGATCACCGGTTGCAAACCGGTGCCATATGGTGCCACATCGGACTACGCGCGGCATCGGCGCGCAAACACCCAGGCAAGTACCGCCAGCGCGACCCCGCCGCCGATCATGGCGACGCCCGCACCCGTCAAGCCGAGACCCACGGCGTCTGCGAGACGCGATGCCCAACTCGTCGTCACCTCGAACGGCATCGGCGGTGACTTGGCGCCAGGCGGCAGCGTCAACTGATCCGTCGAGACCAGGTACGCGTTGTATCCCACGATGCCCGCGATCACGACGCCCATCAGTCCCTGCCCGCCCACCAGGCCCGAGCCGAACAGCACGCCGCGCTCGCGCCGCTGCGCGCGGTCCTCGTCGTCCGCCGCCCGCCGCTCCATCCACCAGCGCAGCCCACCGCCCAGAAAAACCGGCATCATGGTTGAGAGCGGAAGATACACGCCGACCGCAAACGGCAGCGAGGGCAACCGGCACAGCTCGATGATGATCGCGATGACGACGCCGATGCCGACCAGCGTCCACGGCAGCTTCGACTCCAGCACGCCGTCGATGACCAGCTTCATCAGCGTCGCCTGCGGCGCGGGGAGCTTGTCGCTGCCGAGTTTGTACGCTTCGTTGAGCAGCATGACCGTCAGGCATACGAACGCGGCCGAGGTCAGCACGCCGACCAGTTCGCAGACCTGTTGCCGCCGCGGCGTCGCGCCCAGCAGAAAGCCCGTTTTCAAGTCCTGCGACGTATCGCCGGAGATCGACGCGGCGATGGCCACCACCGCCCCGACCGCCAGCGCCGTCGCCTTTCCGCTGGCGTCGGTCCAGCCCATCGCCAGGAAAATCAGCGAGGTGCCCAGCAGCGTGGCGATCGTCATGCCGCTGGTCGGGTTGGACGTGACGCCGACCAGCCCGACGATGCGCGACGCGACCGTCACGAAAAAGAACGCGAAGATGACGATCAGGATCGACGAGACGACCCGCGCCGGCGAACTCTGCATCTGCGGAAACACCTGCGGAACCAGCGCCATCACGACGGCGATCGCGGCCACGCCCATCCCGACCGTCTTGAGCGACAGATCGCGCTCGGTGCGCGGCACGTCCGCGTGTCCGCCCCCGCCGCCAAGCTGGGCGGAAAGCTGGCGAGCGCCGATGCGAAAGCTCTCGATCATGGTCGGCACGCTCTTGATCAGCGTAATCAACCCGGCCGTGGCCACGGCGCCGGCGCCGATGTAGCGGACGTAGCTGTCCCATATCTTGCCCGGCGACATGTCGGCGATGAGCAGGCTGGTCTCGGGGAAGTACGGTTCGGTGAGTCCCCGCCCCCACAACCAGATTCCCGGGATGATCAGCAGCGCGGACAGCAGCCCGCCGCCCACCATGATGCACGCGATGCGCGGCCCGAGGATGTATCCGACGCCGAACAGCGCCGCCGACACCTTCAGCCCCATCTCGGCATAACGGGTGACCGGAAGACCCTCCGACGCCCCTGCGGGCAAGATGTCGGAGAGCTTCGCCTTGATCGTTCCGGGGATGATCTTGAGCCAGTTGATCAGGAACTCGAGCAGCGCTCCCGCGCCCAGCCCCCAGAACACGTTGACGGCCCGCCCCCCCCCGACCTCCGACGCCACCAGCACTTCGGCACAGGCCGTGCCCTCCGGATAGGGCAGGTTGCCGTGCTCTTTCTCGATCAAGAACCGGCGCAACGGCACCATGAACAGCACGCCCAGCAGGCCGCCGCACAGCCCCAGCAGCGTCATCTGCAACAGCCCGGGCGACTGCAGCGTACCGCCGCCGGCCGCGTCCTGCTCCCGCACCCACATGAAAATGGCCGGCAGGGTGAAGATGATCCCGCTGGCTACCGAACTGGACGCCGAGCCGGTCGTCTGGGCGAGGTTGGCTTCCAGAATCGTGCCGCTCTGGCCCAGGCTGCGCAGCCCGCGAAACACCGCCACCGTCATCACCGCCACCGGGATCGACGTGGAGATGGTCAGCCCCGCCTGCAATCCGAGATAGGCGTTGGCGGCGCCGAAGAGGATTCCGAATAAGATGCCGGCGACGATGGCCTTGGCCGAAACTTCGGTCCGGGCGTCGTCGGCCGATACATAAGGGTCGTACGAGCCGCCCTCCGGCACGGGCAGGTATGCCTGTCGATCGAGGCCTTGTCGGGTGGTCATGAGCGATCCTGTCCGAGGTGGCAGAGGTTAAGACGGAATCCGGTCGAACGGGCGGGGTCATGGTAGATGGTGAGGCGATGACGTCAAACCGGTCAGGCAGCTGGGTTCGAGCGTGGGCGGCGGCCGCACTCGGACTTGCCCCTGCGGGTATCGCGCACGCAGACGACGCCATCGTGACCATTGCCGGCGGCGCGGATGCGTCCGGCCACTACTACACGTGGACCGTGACCTCCGCCGCATCCTCGCCGATCGTGTACGTCGAGTTCCCGGAGTACCGATCCGACCTGTTCCAGCCGCCTCCCGGGTGGTCTGAACAGTCGACAGGTGTTGGCGTTCGCGCCGCGGCCGCGGACGGCGCAGCCTCGGCGATCCAGCGCGGCCGGTCGGCGGACTTCATCCTGCGCATCCGTCCCGGCGGCGCGCAGCGGGGGATCGGCACGGTGCGTATCCGATTCGCGGACGGATCGGAGTCGATCGTTGCGGGCGTCGAAGTGCCGACCGTCCCCTCGGATCGCAACATCGGCCTGATCGGCATGGCCGTGCTCTTCGCGGGTTGGATCGCGATTCGCGCAGTAAGAAGAAGACGCACACGGCCCGAAGCCGCGGAGTCGTCGTGAGTGTGGCGGCCCGCTCGTCCATCACGAATCGCGCGGAACCATCTCCCAACCGGCAAGCCGTCGGCGACTACTCCGCCGCGTCCGTTCCCTTCTTCGGCAGCGGGATGTCCGCCTTGAGCGCGCCCTGCTGAACCGGCAGCCGGCCGCGGCTGACCACCAGATCCGCAAAAGGCTGCAACGTCTGGACGAAGTACTTGATCGCTTCGGACGTCTCTACCAGCGACTCGTAGAATCGATCGTCGCGCAGGAACAGTCCGGCGGAGCCGCGACCTTCCGCGAGGTCGGCCGCGGCGCGCTCCAGGTGATCGCTGAACGTGTCCAGGTTGTCGAGGATGGGCAGGACGCGCTCGAGCAGCACGGCCGTGCGTTGATCCAGGCTGGCCAGCTTCTGATCGACGCCGTCGCCGAGGCGCTGGACCTCGCTTCGCAGGGTTTCCACCAGTGGCGGCAGACCCTCACTGAACGTCCGCAGGTTCGCGAACACGGCCTTGATGTCGGCCTGGGCCTGCGGATCACCCACGACCTTGTCAAAACCGCGCAGAACCACGTCCAGCCGCTCCATGACCGTGGCCAGATTGGCGGTGACCTCGGCGGCGTCCACGTCGGAGATCGTGCGCTCCTCCATCAGCCGGTGCAGGTCATTGGCCACCGGCGTCAGCGCCGCGGCGAAGTCTCCGATGTTGGCGACGGTGCGATGAAAGGACTGGATCATGTCATCCGAGATCATATCGCCCAGGGCGCTGGCCATTTCACCGTCGATGACCGCGCTGTCCCGGGCCAGTGGCTGCGGGTTGCGCACGTTGGGTGGGATGATGTCCACGTGTCCGCGGCCCACGCCGAGGGTGGGTGCGTAGACGCGCGCGGTGGAACCTTCCGGAATGGAGTAATCGTTCTTGATCTTGGTGATGATCCAGACCCCCGCGGCCGGGTCGGCCGGGTTGCGGAATTCGAGTCGTTCGACGCGACCGACGCTGACGCCGTTGAGGAACACCTCCGTGCCCTCGCTGATCGGGCTCAGTTGCTGCACGTTCTCGACCCGCAGCTCCCACTCCGCCCCGCCCAGCCAGGCCGGCGTCTCGCCCACCATGACCAGCAGCGTCCCCAGCGCCGCCAGCGCGAGAACCATGAACAGCCCGAAGAGTGCATACCGCGTCGATTCTTTCATGGCGTCCCTTTCGGCAGATCGTTGAGCCCTTCCAGGTCGTCCTTGCTTGCCTTGCCTTCGATGAAGCGACGGACGCGCGCATCCGCGCACGTGCGGGCCGCCTGGGGCGAACCGTCAAAGATAAACCGGCCCTGATAGAGCATGATGATGCGGTCGGCGACCGTAAAGGCGCTCGCCATGTCGTGCGTGACCACCACACTGGTCGCGCCGAGTTGCGTCCGCAGCCGCACGATCAGCCGGTTGATGACGTCCGAGCGGGGCGGATCGAGGCCGGTGGTCGGTTCATCGTACAGGATGACCTCCGGATCGAGCGCAATGGCCCGCGCCAGCGCGACGCGCTTCTTCTGCCCGCCGGACAGTTCCGGCACCCGCTTGTTCTGCAGGCCGTCCAGCCCGACCATCGCCAGCTTTTCGGCCACGATCTGCTCGACCTCGGCCTTCGACTTGCGCGTATGCTCGTTGAGCGGGAACGCGACGTTCTGGGCGACCGTGAGCGAGTCGAACAGCGCCGACAACTGGAACAGGAAGCCGAAGCGCTTGCGCACGTCCACCAGATCGCGCTCGCCCATGGTGTCGATGCGCCGGTCGTGGAAATAAACTTCGCCGCGATCGGGCTGCAGCAAACCGGTGATGTGTTTGAGCAGCACGCTCTTGCCGGCGCCGCTCTCGCCGATGACGACCGTCGTTTCGCCGGGGCGCAGCGCGAGGCTCACGCCGGTCAGCACGTCCAGCTTCGGAAAGCTCTTGTAGACGTCCACCAGCCGGATGATCGGCTCGCCGTTGTGATTCGCTTCGCCAGCCACGTCCGCCTCGTCCGCGATGACTGCGCCGTCCGCCGGATCAGATCAACGGCTTGAAGCCGTATAGCGCCTTATACAACCCGACCTGGGCCGTGGCGATGAAGAAGTCGGTCATCAGGATCACGATAAAGCTGACCACGAAGGACTCCGTACACGCCCGCCCGACGCCCTCCGCGCCCGGCCGGCAGTGGAAGCCCTTGTAGCACGAGATGAGCCCGATCAGCCCGCCGAAGGCCACGCTCTTGACCATGCCGACCGAAAGATCCCACCAGCCCACGGCGTCGCGAACGTAAAACCAGTACGGCCCGGAGGGGATGTTCTTGAGGACGACGGCAATGAACCAGCCGGACGCGGCGCCCATCACGTCACAGAAAAAGGTCAGCAGCGGGGTCAGCAGCATGCAGGCGAGGAATCGCGGCACGACGAGGTAGCGGATCGGATCGACCCCCATGACGCGCAGCGCGTCGATCTGCTCGGTGACGCGCATGGTTCCCAGCTCGGCCGTCAGCGCCCCGCCCACGCGGCCTGCGAGCATCACCCCCGCCAGAACGGGACCGAGTTCCAGCACCAGCGTGAGCATGATGAGCACGCCCATGCGCTCTTCCAGCCCGGCCGCACGAAGCTGGTCGTACGCCTGCACCGCCAGGACCAGGCCGACGAAGACGCCGGTGATCAGAATGACCGGCACGGTCCGATTGCCGACCTCGTAAAACAGGGGCATCGTCCGCCGCCAGGTCCGCGGCAGCGCCACGGCCGGCATCAACCAGCGGATCATCCGGTACGTGAACGCCCAGAACCGCCCGAAGGCGACGATGGCTTGGAACGACTTGGCCCCGATGAGTGCGAACAAGCGAATGACATCCGTCCGTGGCTGTCGAGGGTCGGCGATGACGGTGCGGAGGTGTATGTAGCCCGGCGTGGCACGGGTGTCAATCGACGGTCGGGGAGCCAACCGGCGGCATCCGGGGGCATCGGCCCGGGTCTACTCAGGGAGTCACGACGTCAAAGACGCCGAAGACTGAGAAATCTCGAACATTCGAAGTCAGTACGCGCCGCACGCCGGCGGTCCATAGCGTTGCTGCAAGCTGCGTGTCCAGCAGCCGCTTGCGGCCTAGTTGATGCTGGGAGAGCCACGTCAACAGAAGCAGGCTTGACTCCGCGGTCGGGTACACGTGTCGAACCTCCCGCGCATTCCACCAGTATCGCGCCTTGTCCAGCGCCTGCTCCATGGTCAGCGGCCGCTCAAAACGGCGGGAATCGGTGACGATGTGCATGAATTCCACCAGCACCTGCGGTGCCAGTGCAAGGACAGACCCGCGGTCCAGCACCTCACGCTGCAGCCACGCCCGGGCCGTGCTGTGCTGCGGTAACTCCTGAATCTCGAGGTGTACGAGTGCGGTCGTGTCTACGCCGATCATTGCCCGAGCATCTCTTCGAGCAAGTCGTCTCTGCCATTCAGGGGGCGCAGGACGCGCCCCACAGACGCCGGTTTGCTGTCGCGCAGAGAGGGTTGGGCCGCGGGCGACGTGAGCCGGGCAACGGGCTGATCGTCCCGCGTGATCACGACATCCCCGTCGCGTTCAAGCGCGTCAACCAACTCCGACAGACGCGTCTGAGCCTCATCAAGACCAACCGTCTTCATAACAAGGAGAGTAGCACCCTGCCGGGGCCGTTTCAAGCAGGCGACCATCGCCGAGTGGCGCCACGACTCCGCGTCGCGGGCGAGGAGGGATAGTAGCGCAGATCCGGCCGTTGGTCCCGACCGCTGTGATCGCTATCATCCCCCTCATGCCATCGCGGGCGCCCGTCTCCATCATCGCACCGACCTACAAGGAAGCGGCCAATCTGCCGGCGCTGGCCGAGCGGGTGTTCGCCGCCCTTGCCGCGGCCGGGATGACGGCCGAACTGCTGATCGTCGACGATGACTCGAACGATGGGACGGAGGAGGTCGTCGCCAGGCTGGCAGAGACGCACCCGGTGCGACTGATCGTCCGCCGGGGCGAGCGGGGTTTGAGCAGTGCCGTCGTCCGGGGTTTTCGCGAGGCTCGCTACGACCGGTTTGTCGTCATCGACGCGGACCTGCAGCACCCGCCGGAGACGATCCCCAAGCTGGTCGAGGCGCTGGAAAACGGCGGGCCGGATTTCGTGCTGGGGACGCGGTACGGCCCGGGCGGCAAGATCGTGGATGAGTGGCCGTGGCTGCGGCGCCTGGTGAGTTGGACGGCCGGGACGCTGGCCCGCCCGCTGACCCCGCTGACCGACCCGATGGCGGGTTTTTTCGGCGTCGACCGGGCCGTCTTCGAGCGCGGCACCCGGCTCAACCCGATCGGCTACAAGATCGCCCTGGAGATATACGTGAAGTGCCGCTGCCAGTCGCCGGCCGAGGTGCCCATCGTCTTCGCCACCCGCGCCGCCGGCCACAGCAAGCTGACGCTGAAACTCCAGTTGGAGTACCTCCGCCAGCTTCTGGGCCTCTATCATTTCAAGTACCCGTGGCTGATCCCGGCGGGCGTGGTGCTCGTCGCGGCAGTCGCGTTCGGCGTCTGGCGCTGGATGTGAGAACCGCTCCGGTGTGGCACCGGTTTTCAACCGGTGGATCCGATGTGGCACCGGTTTGTAACCGGTGATCCGATTGTGGCACCGGTTTGCAACCGGTGAATGTCCATTGTGGATCGAGACTTGATGGACACCATCTACCTCGACAACAACGCCACCACCCGTCCCTTCGACGAAGTCATCGAAGCGATGGCGGCCGTCCATCGTAATGGCTACGGCAACCCATCCAGCGTCCATCGCTTCGGCCAGCAGGCGCGGCACGCGGTCGAGCGCGCCCGACGCCAGGTGGCGGCGCTGATCGGCGCACGGCCGGACCAGATCATCTTCACCAGCGGCGGCACGGAGAGCATCAACATCGCCGTCGCGAGCGCGGCCCGCAGCCCCGATATCTTCTTCACCTCGCAGGCGGAACACCGGGCAGTTCTTGCGGCTCAGGAGCGCCTGCTCTCTCCGCGCCGGCATCTGATGCACATCCTGCTTCCCGTTGACGCGGACGGACAGGTCCAGACGGGGGACTTCTGCGACGACGCGGGCCGGGAACTTCGCGGCAGCCTCCTGTCGATCACGGCTGCCAATAACGAAACCGGCGTGATCGCCGACGTGCCGGCGCTGGTGCGGGCGGCCGCGGCAAGCCGGACGCCCGTTCACGTCGACGCCGTGCAGGCGTGCGGCAAGATGCCTGTCAGCGTTGCGGCGTGGGGCGTGGAACTGGCGAGCATCTCCGCGCACAAGTTTCACGGCCCCAAGGGGGTCGGCGCGCTGTACGCGCGCGACCGCGAACCCCTTGATGCGCTGATCGTCGGGGGGGGGCAGGAGCGCGGCCTGCGCGGCGGCACGGAAAACGTCGCCGGCATCGTCGGCATGGGCGTCGCGGCGGAGCGCGTGCGCGCGGACCTGGATGAAGCCGTTGCGCGGATGACCCGGCTGCGTGACCGGCTGGAAGCGGAAATCACAGTACGGGTATCCGGCACGCGCGTCGTCGCGGCCGGCGTCCCGCGCATCTGCAACACCTCGTGCATCATCTTCGAAGGCCGCAGCGCCGAGACGCTGCTCATTCAACTCAGCGAAGCCGGCGTCTACGCTTCCAGCGGCAGCGCCTGTTCCAGCGGCTCGATCGAACCCTCCCACGTCCTGCTGGCGATGGGCATTGACGAACGCGACGCCCGTGGAGCGATTCGCTTCTCGCTCTCGCGGTTTACCACGGACGCCGAGATCGATCGGGTGATCAAGGTGGTGGCGTCCATGGCGTAGCTGTGCCTTCCTTCCTCGCGATACGGCGCTGCCGCACGCCGGGTGGCCTGGGCCATCGGAGTGAGTTATGATGTAGCGGACGAAGGGAAGCTCGCGTACCGGTAATTACTCGTGTATTGACCGGTTCCAGCGATGATGTCGCGGCAGCGCTGTCCGAGATCGACGGGAGAATCCGCGAGGCGATTGTGGTTATTGACGAGCCCGGCAACGCACCCGACGCCGAGTCCGATATCTTCGCCGAGAAGGAGCCCTTCGTGGTGCATCGCAGCGACGTGGATGAGTCGCGCGAAGCGAGCTCTCCCCCGGTTTCATTTGGATGATCCTGCGCACGCCAAGTGTGTTAATGCCGTAATCGAGGATAGCACGATACATCCAACGCGGAGTTACATCGACATGAAGACCGTCAGACTCACGCTTCCCGCCGAACTCCACTCCTATGTGGAGTCGAAGGTCCGATCGGGCGAGTTCAAAGACGTCAATGAAGTCATCCGGCACGCCATCGAGGAGCTGCGCGACGTCGATGTGGAATGGACGCCGGAAGTGCTGGCCTACTATCGCCGCGAGGTCGGCCACGGCATTCAGCAGCTTCGCTCAGGCGAACTTGCCCAGTTCACGGCCGAAGACGTCATTGCCGAAGAGCGAGCCAGGCTTCAGCGCGAGCAAGGCGCGTGACGGATCGAATCGTCCGCACCCAGGACGCCCTCAACGACTATCGTGACATCTGGCGCTACATCGCCCGCGAGAATCCCACCGCAACGGACAACCTGTTGCGCCGGTTCGACGATGTTCTTGAGTTGCTTGCAGACGCTCCTGGTCTGGGGACGCCGCGGCCGGACCTTGGTCCTTTCATCCGCAGCAAGGCGGTCGGCAACTATCTTCTCTTTTATGAGGCGACGGATGCCGGTGTTCAACTAGCCCGCGTTCTGCATGGGGCCCGTAACATCGCGCGGGTCTATCACGAGCCGACGTAAGTGACGACAAGCCGAATGCGTGCGCAGCGCTGTCCCGAATGCCGTATGATTCGACCTTGCAGCCAAGCTCGGTCCGCCCGCGTGAAGGCGGAACAAGGAATTGCGCCGTCGTCGAGGTCGGCCGTGAATATCGCTCTGATCGGCAGCGTCAGTTCAAG
Source organism: uncultured Phycisphaeraceae bacterium (assembly GCA_964648365.1). Taxonomy (GTDB): domain Bacteria; phylum Planctomycetota; class Phycisphaerae; order UBA1845; family UBA1845; genus SURF-32. The sequence goes on along the minus strand of CAZYLK010000018.1, from coordinate 37,946 downwards.
TTGGCACGCACTGGATGCGCTCATCCGCGGCGGCGTGGACGTCACGGGTGTGCTCGGCGTGGACAAATCGCAGGCCGGGCGCATCAGCGACTACCGATCATTGCGTGAACTCGCAGGCCAGGCCGGCATCCCCTTCCGATCGTTCGTCAAGGTTGCCGAGCCTGAGATCGCGGCTTTCCTGAAACAACGCCCCCCCGACCTGCTCTGGGTAATCGGGCTGTCGCAACTCGTTCCGCCGGAGCTGATCGCACTCGCCCGGCGGGGCGGCGTCGGGTTCCACCCGACGATGTTGCCGGAAGGCCGCGGGCGTGCCCCCGTCGCGTGGACGATCCTGAAGGGGGCGCGGGCCGCGGCGAATTTGTTCTTCCTGGCCGATGAGCCGGACGCGGGCGACATCATCATCCAAAAGGAGGTGCCCGTCCTCCCAGACGATTACGCCGAAGATCTCATCCATCGAACCAACCTCGTGCTTGCCGATACAATCCTCGCGCTCGCAGACGACATCCGCGCCGGGACGTTGCCGCGCACGCCGCAGGATCACGCCCGAGCCACGTACTACCCCAAACGGACGCCGGCCGATGGCCTCATCGACTGGTCGACCCCGACGGACGCTGTCTACCGTCTGATCCGCGCTGCAGGTCGCCCCTATCCCGGGGCGTTCACGATCACTCCGGGCGGGCGGCTCACAATCTGGCGGGGTAAGCCTGCGCCCACGGCGGCCTTCGACCCGGCTCCGCCCGGGACGGTGCTCGCGATCGACGGCGAGGGTTGCGCGGCGGTCGCCACGGTCGACGGCGCGATCTGGCTGACAGAGGTTGAACCGGCCGCGCCCGGCCAGGCGGGACTCCGCCCCGGTCTTAGACTGGGTGTCCCCCGGGACCGGTAGTTGCCCCTCAGCGCCCCCTCGCCTGGGACGCGCGCCGACCGCGATCGGCGGACCCGGGACGGCGTCCACCGCCGCCGCCGGAGGGTTTCCGACAGGACGCGACGTTGACAGACTCTCGCCGGGTGCCTATCATGCCATGCCTTCTTTATCGTTAATGTCTAATCTGCAATAGGTTACGTTTCGACCCAGTCGATCGCAACGTCTGAAACGGGGGCGGTGGTGGCGAAGTCCAAACGGGCAGCGAAAGGCGCAAAGAAACGAGCCGCCGCCGTCAAGGGTCGGTCTGCGAAGCGCGTCGCCAGGACAGCGAAGAAGCGCGCCGCCGCCAAGAGCACGGCCCGGAAGGCGACCAGCCAGCGCACTACGGCCACGATCACCAAAAAGACGGGCAAATCAACTAAGGCCGCCGCGGCTAAGGGGCAAAAACAGTCAGCCTCGCAGGTGAAGGCCGAACGGACGACTGTCGCAAAGAAGCCGGGCGGCGCGGTCGCCGCCAAGACCGCTACCGCGCCGTCGTCGAGCGATACATCGAAGCGCCCACGGGGCGACAGCGCCGCGACGGTAACCGCGCGCGGCGGGAAGTCGGGCGCCGCGGCGCCGACGAAGCGGAGATCGGCCCGGGCGACCGAATCGAGCGCCGACGCCGCGCGGAAGCCCGCCGTAGCCGCCGGCGCCAAGAAGGCTGCCTCAACGCCATCCACGGCTCGTGCGACCGTCGTCCGGGCCGCAGCCCGCTCGGTCAAGACGAGCGGTTCCGGTCGTCGACGCCCGGAAGCCGCAGGCCGCCACGTCCGCACCCCCGCGGAAGCTGCCGAAGCGCTCGCGCCTGAGGGGTCCGCGACCGATGCCCTCCCGGACGCGGCGCCTGACAAGGCAGCCAAGCCCGGCGACAAGGCGTCAGCCCGTCCGCCCGAGCCGGCGGCGCCGCGCATCATCAACGGTTTGCGTCTGGTGGACGCCAGCGCAAAGATGCCGAAGTCACGCCTGACGCCGAAGCGGCTGGCCCAGTTCCGGGCCGTGCTGCTGGAACGGCGGGCGCAACTGACCGACGACGTTCAGCGGCTGTCGGACGAAGCCTATCGGGGTAATTCGCACGGTTCCGACCGGTCGAACATGCCCATCCACATGGCCGATCTCGGCACGGACAACTGGGAACAGGAGTTCGATCTGATCCTCCTCGATAACGAGCGGGCGCTGGTGCGGGACATCGACGACGCGTTGCGCCGCATCGACGAGGGCACCTATGGGATCTGCGAGGCGACGCATCGGCCCATCACGATTGATCGCCTGCTGGCGAAACCCTGGGCTCGTTATTGCATCGAGTATGCCCGCATGAGAGAGCAGGGCCGGGTGCCGTGAAATCCGGGCCGGCCTATGCAACACCGGCGGCCGCTCAACAGCCGCGCGACGCCGATCTGTCCGCGCTGGGGTCGTGGCGTTGCCATCTCGTGCTGTGGCTGGTGGCGGCCGTCGGACTGACGGCCGACCTGTGGTCAAAGGCGTGGGCGTTCTCGACGCTGGATCCGCGCGAGCACATGACCGTGTGGTCGGGATTCCTCGAGTTTCGCCGCTCGCTGAACGCCGGGGCCATCTTCGGCGTAGGCGCCGGGTGGGTGTGGGTGTTCGTGGTCGCGTCGCTGGCCGCGCTGGCCTTCGTGATCTTTCTTTTTCACGGCAGCACGCGTCGGCAGCACGCCCTGCACGTCGCCCTGGGGTTGATCCTCGCCGGTGCGCTGGGCAATCTGCACGATCGCATCTTCGTTCGCGCCGACGTGGTCTCCGCCGTCGCGCCTTCGGGCGATCTGTATCACGACATCGGCCTGATCGTCGAAACCCTGCCCGACGGCAGCGTCCACCTGGGCAGCTATCCGGAGAAGGCGCAGCCGCGATACTTCTCGGCGCAGTTCATGTCGGCGCCGCCGCGACGCCAGGGCGTCGTTCGCGACTTCATCAAGTTCGTGCCTGTACTGCCCCGGTGGGTGCCCGTTATTGGCGGCCACGACGCCTGGCCCTGGGTATTCAACATCGCCGATGCCATGCTGGTGGCCGGCGTCGGTATTCTCCTTCTGCATTTCTGGTCTGCCCGCGAGGTGGTCGTCGCGCCGCACGAAGCACAGAAGGCTCTGTCCCAGCCCGGCGGCGGCGATGACCCAGCGGATCGGGATTCCGATGCTTACGCTGCGTGCGCCGCAACTCCGGACGACGATGACGGCGCCGTTTGCGTGGGCCGGGAACCTGCCGGCGGACGCACCTCCGGCGAGTAGGCTCTGACGGCGCAACTTCTTGCCATTCTGCGCGCTTGTTGCGTACTGAACCCCGACCATCGCCGGACGCGGGCTCGTTCGTCGCGGACGGATCGAGCCCGATCCCGGTACAACCACTGCGTTTGACCGCGATGACCTGATCTGGGTATCGTCGGGTTCCATTCAGCGCGTCCGAGCACGGGTAACCGGCATGATGTACAGAGCGCGGAGACCCGACCCGGTGCGAACGGCGCGCTCGTATCGACTGCTGGAGGTTGTCCGGGAGAGGCGCGCCTCGGACTCCCAGGTGAACAGAGTGGAGGACGACGCTTGTCACAACCCTCGGCGCGGGTCGGCATCATCGGAGGCACCGGGCTGGGCGACGTACTGGCAAGGGAGGCCGGCGGCAGGCCCGTCGAGCTGGACACCCCCTTCGGCCGCCCGAGTTCCCCCCCGATCCTGGCAAACTGGGAAGGCGTGGATATCGCCTTTATCAGCCGGCACGGTCCGGGGCACGCCTATAATCCCAGTGAAGTGCCTTATCGAGCGAACATCTTCGCCCTCAAAATGCTCGGCGTATCCTGGGTGATCGCCAGCGGCGCGACCGGGAGTCTGCGCGAGGACGTGGAGCCGGGGCAACTGCTGATCGCCGATCAGGTGATCGACAAGACGTTTCGCCGGCCGTCGACGTTCTTTGGCGAAGGAGTCGTCGCCCACGTGGAGATGGCGGATCCGTTTTGCCCGGTGTTGCGGGCGGAGTTGATTGCGGCAGCGGAGGCGCTCAGAAGCGCAGCGAGCGCGGACACGCGAGACGGCGGCAACCCCGGCATGAAGGCAGGGGCTCTAAGCGACGGAGCACCGACGGCACTGACGGTGCATCACGCGGGAACGTACATCTGTATGGAGGGGCCGCAGTTTTCGACGCGGGCGGAGTCGCACCTGCACCGGGCGTGGGGCGGCGACGTTATCGGAATGACGGTCATGCCCGAGGCCAAGCTCGCGCGCGAGGCCGAGTTGTGTTACGCCCTGGTCGCCCTGCCCACCGATTACGACTGCTGGCGGCCGCACTCGGCGGTGCTGGGGCAGGCGGCCCTGCTCGACGAAATCCTGGGAAACCTGAAGACCGCCTCCCGCAACGCGGTCACACTTGTACGGGCGGCCGTTTCCCGCCTCGCGACCTGCGAGCGGACCTGCGGCTGCGGCGAAGCGCTGAAGCTGGCGATCTGGTCCGATCGCGGACGAGTGGACGAGTCAGTACGGCAGCGATTGAGGCCGCTTATCGGCCGATATTTTGAGTGAGGGGGGAGGAAGGCACGGAGGCACGGAAGGAAGGCACGGAGGCACGAAGGCACGAAGAGGGAGGAAGGGACGGAGGCACGTAGGGGAGACGACGCGCGCTTAGGCGTGACGGCTCCGATGGGTGAGACGTAAGGTTGAGACTGGGGGATGTGCCGCGATGCGGTGGCGCCGGGGACATCAAGAAAAAGCTACGCGCCGGCTCGCGACGCTCGTCGCGCTGCTGCTGACGGGGTACGTCGCCGCGCAGGCGCCGGTGCCGGCCGGGGATCCGAACGCCGGTGGGCCGGCCGTTGACGTCTACCTCAACGACAGTTTCGACGCCGCGGACGCCATCGAACGGGCCGGCCGGCTTGTCGAGCAACAGCAGTTCGGCGAAGCCGCGGCGCTGTTGCAAGGAGCCTGCGACCGTTTCGGCGATCGGCTGGTCGAAATCGAACCCGATCTGTACGTCGGCTTGCGGCGGCTGATCAGTGATCGAATCGCGGCGTGGCCCCCGGCAGGCATGGCGACCTACCGGCGACTTTACGAACGCACCGGCGGCCGGGCGCTTCAGGAATCCGCCGCCCTTGATCTGTTCGAGCGGCTCGATGTCCTTGAGTCTTACTTCTGCCTGCCGACAGCGCCCGCCGCGGCGGACGCCATCGCCCTGACCGCGCTGGAGCAGGGAAACGTCCCGCTCGCGCGACGGTTGTGGCAGGACGTGCTCGATCGACACCCGGATCGTGCCTCGTACACCGCGACGTTCGGCGGCAAGCTGGCGCTTCTGATCGCGATCGAGGGCCGCCGCGCCGATGCCGACGCAGCCGTGGAACGGATTCTCGCCGGCCATCCCGACGCGAGTGTCGATTGGCTGGGACGACGCCGACCCCTCCGGGAGGCCGTGGCGGATGCGCTCGACCGGTCGTTCCGGCTTGAGCCGCAGCGCGCCCCCTGGTCGACCTTCGGCGGCAGCGCCGCGCGAAATCTCATCGCCTCCTGCCCCGTCGATCAGCCCGGCCTGCTCTGGCGTCAACGCTTCGACGACTCCGTGTCCCAGGGCATCGAGCGGAGCGGAGACGACCGTCAGTCGTCGCGTCTCCACGACGGCGACCGCGACCGGCTCATCTCGATTTCACCCATCGCCACGCAGTCGATGATCATCGCCCAGCGCGGACCGGTGATCGTCGCGCTTGATCGCACCTCAGGCCGCGTATTGTGGGAGCACACCGACGACGCCGTCCCCCCCCCGAGAGCGGAGGATTTCGATTCGATATCACCGGCCTGGTACGCACCGACGTATGCGTCCGGCCGCGTTTATGCCGCCGTGACGCGCATTGCGCCGGCCTACTTCGACCTGACCAGCGAGCATACCGCCTCCGCCCTGCTGTGCCTCGACGCCCGGCGGGGCGAGCGTATCTGGCGCGCCGATCAGGAACGCTTCGCCGACGTGCTCGAAGACATCACCTTCGATACCGCTCCGATCGTCGCCCACGGGCACGTCTACATTATCGCCCGCCGACGGCGCACGTTCGATTTTGAAGATTGCTATCTCTACCGCTTCCGGGCGTCCGACGGCGCCTTCGAGGAGCGCACCCACCTGGGCAGCGCGTCCACCGGCCTGACCGGTCGCGGGCGGGCGGCCGCCGCGATGGCGGCCATGCGCGGCGAGCGGATCTACGTCGCCACCAACCTCGGCACCGTCGCCTGCGTCTCCGCCGGAGACGGGGAGGTCCGCTGGCTGCGGCTCTACGAACGCTCCGAGGATCCGTCGCGGCGATTGACGCATCGCCAGCTTCGCCCCTGGCACCACAACGCGCCCATCCTCGACGGCGATCGCGTGTTCGTCCTTCCGCTGGACGGCGACGTTCTGCTCGCGCTCGATGCCGGCAGCGGCGCTTTGATCGACTCGGTCGATGTGGCGCCGTGGGGCGCCGCGGTGACGCTCCTGGGTCTTCACGATGACGTGCTCTACGCTGTGGGCGACCGTGTGCTCGCGTTCGACGTGCGCGAACGGCGCCTGGTGTGGACCGCCGACCTGCCGGACCCGACGGCGGTCGGCGGCCGGGGCCTCGCACTGGATGACCGCCTGCTGATTCCGATGCACGACGGGCTGAGCACCTATCGCCTGATCGACGGGCGCCGCTCCGACGCCCCGTGGGACGCTTCCGGGCGGGGCGGAAACCTGCTGCCGCTCGACGACATGCTCATCGTCGCCGGAGACGAGGCCGTTTCCGCCTACGTACGCAAACAGACGATCTGGAGCCAGCTTCAGGCGAGCATGGCCGCGGCGCCGAACGATCCGATCCCCGCGCTGGAGTTTGCCGAAACCGCCCTGCGGGGGGGGGACTGGGTCGAAGCGGAAGAGGCGCTCATCGAGGCCGTCCGGCGCATGGACGCTGCACCGGCCGCGCCGGCAAGCGAAACGGCGACCCGCGTCTTCGGCGACGTCCTGGCGACGGCCGAGGCGCTGATCGATCGCGGCGGGATCACCGTCGCCCGGCTCGACGTGCTGTTCGACCTTGCTCAGCGGTTCGCCCTGACGGCCGCGGATCACCTGCGCTATCGGCTGCGCTTCGCCGCCTGGTTCGAGACGCTGGCCGAGCCGCAGCGTGCCGTCCGCCTCTATCAACAGATTCTCCTGGATCGCTCGCTGCGCGACCTGCCGGCCGGGGACGCACCGGACGCCGGTCAGGCAGACGTGCTGGCCCGCTCCGAGATTGCGCACCTTATCCGCCAGCACGGCCGCAGCGTGTACGCCTCTTTCGACGCCGATGCCGATCGGGCCCTGGCGGCCGCGACGGCGGCCGGCGACGAGGCGGGCATGATTCGAATCGTGCAGGTCTATCCCAACGCCCAGGCGGCGCCGCGCGCCGTCATCGCACGCGGCGACCTGCACCTGACCGCGACCGACGCACTGGCGGCCGCGCGCCTCTATCGCGAAGCCTATTACGGCTATCTTGAACTCGTCGACCGCCCCAACCTGATCCGCCGGATTGCCGACGCCTACGAAAAGGCTGGGCGGCGGACCGACGCGTGGCTGTGGCTCTCCAAGGCGGCGCGGGAGTTTCCCAGCGCCGTCATCGACGTGGGCGCGCGGCGGCTGACCTTCCGTGAATACGCGGCCCGGCTGGACTCGGTGCGTCGGCAGATCGAGCCGTCGCGGCCGCGGGTCGCCCTGCCGCTCGACCACCGCTTCACCCGCACCTTCGACGCCGACGTCGCCCTGCTGGCGCCGCGCTTCGTCGAGGCGCCGTCCATGACGTGGACGCGATTCTGGACCTTCTCACGCGACGGCCTGCGCGGGCACGATCCGCGTACGGGTCAGGACGCCTGGGATACGGCGCTGCCGGTTCACGCCCCCCCCGAGCTCCTGCTGCAGCGGGCCGATGCGGCCGTGTTCGCCACCCGGTACGTGCTGCTGGCGCTCGATCCGTCGGACGGGCGAAAACTCTGGAGCCTCGGCCAGCCCCCCCCCGAACTCGAAGACGAGCACGGAGACTGGGAGCACCTGCCGGCCTGGACGGCGTTTGACGTCGCCGGCGATCTGCTCGTCGGCGTGCGGCGCGGCGGCGAGATCACCGCCGTCGACCTGACCACCGGCGACGTCCGCTGGTCGCGCCGGCTCGACCCGCCGCCGGATGACCGGATCGCCGCCTCGCGCGACTACGTCGCCTTCGACGCCCGCGGCGAATCCGGCAAGACGGGAATCTGCGTGCTTGATGCCGCAACCGGCGATGACGTCGCGGTGCTCGACGCGTCGGCCCTGCCGCGCATTGACCAGCTTTCGATCACGCTGGACGGCCAGGTGCTCGCCTTCGCGGCGGACACGGTGGCGGCCTTTGATCCGGATTCCGGCCGGCGCAGATGGGTCGTCGAAACCGGCGGGCGCATCCGCAATGCGTCGATCCAGGCCGACGTCGACGGGCTGTACATGAGCGCCGACGGCCGCGCGATTACCAAGCTCAGCCTCGTCGACGGCGCGGTGCTCTGGCGCTCGCCGCCCCTGACGCCGCGCCGCGAGACCGGCCTGAACCTCTCCCTCCAGGACGGCAACCTGATCGTCGCCACCAGCCAGTCGATCAACGCCCTCGACGGCATCTCCGGCCAGCTTCTGTGGCACGGAACCACGCCCGACGATCCGAACTTTACGTTCCGGGCCGTCACCGGCGCGTATGTGCTCGTACTCCACGAACCCGGGGAAGGCACGGCCGAGCCGGTGTTGATCGCCTACGACCACCGCAACGCCAGCGGCCTTGTGCCCGCCGACGGAGGCGTCCTCCGTCTCGACGGCGTCGCCGAACCACGCGCCCTGGTCGTCACGCAGGACGCCGTGGTGGTTCAGGACCGCCAGACCATCACTGGCTGGTCGAATACCGGAAGCACCCAGCCCGCACGGCCGACCGGTCAGCGGCCGTAGGCGGAAAGATTACTCCACGACAACACGGTGGCCGCGCCCGGAGCACGTCGGTCACAAGTTTGAGCGTATGGCCGTCAATCGGTTATGGTGGGCTGTGCGCACGCCCGGCCGGTTTCGTCTGCGCGGGCGCAACCGGCTCGTAAGCGAAGGTGCGAAGGAACTGACATGCTGTTGCGACGTACGCGAACGCTCCTCTGTGGACTGCTCTCCCTGCTGTGGATGCCCGCCGCCGGCGCCGCCGCGGCCCAGATGCTCAACGACCCGCCGCCGCCACCGCCGACTTCCGACGCCGAGTCGTCGCAGCGCAGGCCCGTCGTTCGTCACGCCAACACGCCCGGCCGCGAACCCGGCGACCATGCGGGCGAGTTCCCCGAGTTCCACTTTACGATTCGACCCAGCGACGAGACCGGCATGTCCATCGTCGAGCGGCCCGGTGCCATGACCATCGAGGGCGGCACCTGGCGCGATATTTTCGCCAACGTCTTTGGCGTCAAGCCGAATCACATCGTCTGCGACCTGCCGCTGGACATGCAGCGGTTCAACCTCGCGGCCGCTGCGCCGGACGATCAGCCGGACCTCGTCCTTCCCATCGCCCGGCGAGGCGTCGAAACGGCCTTGAACGTCTCGGCCCGCTACGAAACCCGCGACGCGATGTCCTGCACGCTCAAGGCGCTGGATGCTGCGAAGGACAAGCTCAAGACGGCGGACGGCGCGGGCGCGCCGGCGCTGACGCTCGACGAGACGCGGCTGACCGGCCGCGCTGCGACGATGGCGGAGCTGTGTGAGTGGCTCTCGAAAAAGCTCGACGCCGACATCAACGACCGCACCCGTCTGGACGGCCGGTTCGACTTCACGATCGATCTTGGCGACGGCAAGGCGTCGACGATCGCGGCCGCGCTGAAAAGCGAACTGGGTCTCGACTTGCAGATGAAAAAAAAGGTGGTCGAGTGGCTGCTGGTGACGTCCCCGCCCCCCCCGTCGCTGCCGCAGCCGGAAAAAATGCTCGATCCCGACGGCGAGCCGATGGACCCGGCGAAGTGGCCCCGTGACTGGCGCGTGCTGACGTTCTGGATGTCACAGTGGGAGCCGAACGTCCGGGCGCTGGACACGATGAACCCCATCGTCAAGAGCCTGGCGGATCAACCCATCGCCTTCGCCTACGTCACGCCGCACACCGAGGCCGAACTCAAGCCGATGTTCGCCGAGAAGAAGTTCGCGTCGCCGGTCATCGTCGACACGGACGGCAAGCTGCGGGAGGCGCTGTCGGTGACGGCCCTGCCGCGTGCGTTGATCTTCGATAAGCGCGGTTACGTCGTCGCGGACACCGATCCCTCGCTGCTGACCTCCGGCATGTTGTTCAAGCTGGTCAACGGGCAGGCGGTGGAAATCCCGCAGCGGGCCGGGCTGCTTCCGGTGCTGCGTCTGGCCGACGACTGGCCCATCATGCCGGCTCGCCCGGTGATCCAGGTAATGATCAAACCGGTGCTCGACCACGTCGCCGTCGTCCGGCGAGAGTACGTCGATACCCAGCGCGACCTGTGGGAGGGCGAGCACGTCCCTTTCAAGCAGGCGGTCGCCACGGCCTGGGGCGTCTCGCCCGCGAGGCTGTCCGTTCGCGGCGCGTGGCCCGTGTATCCGCTGTGGATCAAGATCATGGCGCCGGAGGATCGACCGAATCTGCGACAGGAACTGCTGCGCGACGCCCTGCTTCAGACCTATCACCCCGAGGTTCGCCGCGACGTGAAGGAGTCGGAGGTGCTTGTGCTGACTGCCCCTGACGCGGCGAAACACAAACTGGGCGGGCCGAAGCCGCCGAAGAAGCTCGACATCAACCAGCTCGACGGCAAGCCGGACCCCGGCGTGCCCAGAAACGTCCTCACCGCAGACTCGGGCACGCTCATGGATCTGGCGACACAGCTCGAAGGCTTCCTGGGCAAGCCCGTCGTCAACGAGACGAAGCTCGACGGATCGTTCTCCTGGAAGCTGACCCTCGATGGCGAGTCGCCGGAGGCGGTTCGCGCCGCCGTCGAATCGCAACTTGGACTGAGCCTTCAGCCGGGCAAGCGGGAAATCGGGATCGTGATCGTGGACGTTCCCGAACGTCAACGCAAGAAGAAATAGCGGAGTCGCCCGTGGCGTCAGCCCCTCTGAACAAGGTTCGTAACGCCGACTTTCGGCTCGGCGCAAGCGAACCGAGATACTGGACGTGGAGCGGCTCCGGCCGAGGTTCCGGATGGACGCGGGAGCGCAACCGGGGGCTGCAACTGACGGCCGCCGGACCGTCGGGCGCCTCGCGCGTCGAACAGGTCATCGCCGTCAAGCCGGACACGCACTACCGCGTCGAGGTCGTTCTGACCTGTCGCGTCGAGGGCAGCGACGGGAACGCGGGCGTCGTCCTGAGCGTCCGTCCACAGGGCCGCGGCGGTGCGGCCGCGCGTTCCACTCCGCCGATTCACACGGCCGTCGAGCCGATCACGATACGGACGTACTACGAGACGGGTGCGGGGGTTCGGCAACTCGTCGTCGGTGTCGGTATTCGCGGCGCGACCGGCTGGGCGCAGGTCGAAGACGTTTGCCTGCTCGAGATCATCGAACCCGAGCACGTCAGCCACGTCATCGCCGCGCCCCCGGCGCCGTGGCGCATGGCGCCCCCGCTGGTCGCGCGAACCGTGACCGTCTGTACGGAGGCCGGGGATCGCCGGCTGATCGACCTGCTGGGCCGCGCGCTGGGGCCTGAGAACGTCCGCACAGCCGCGTCGAGTGATCCTGCAACGTCACTGGCGGCATCGCAGGCGCTGATACTGCCCGATGGGATCCCGCCGCGCGCGATCCGCTCCGTGCCGGCGCTGCTGCGCCTGGCGGCCGATCGGATCGTCATCATCTCGACACCGGCCTTTGCCAGGTTGGCGCGGCTGGAGGCGTCGCTGCGCACGGTGAAGCAGGAGGACGATCCGATCCATGCCCAGGTGGCTTTGGGGGGTTGGCCCACGCGCGGCTTTGCGCTGAACGACGCCTTCGCCTATGCATGGACCGGCCGCCGGCCCGGATGGTCCCTCCAACGGCAGTTCAAGCGATCCGGCGCCGTCAAAACGGTCTGCCAGCGACACGGACTGCGGACCCTGTTGCGGGCGCTGTGCAACCAGGACGCCACGTCCGACAGGCCGATCGCCTTCTATCGCGACACGGAACGCGGCGCGCTCGTTGTGCTCGATATTGAACCGGTCGAGGAGGCCCCGACGACGTACGGCGAGCCGGCGCTGGCGATGTATCTGGTGTTGAACCTGCTGGGACACACGCAGACGCATGTCGGCCAGTACGTCGTCCCTCACCCCACCGCGACAGATCTTCGTACGTCCATTCGCGACGTGCAGGATCGGCTCGCTGCCTGGGTGGTGCATGACGACGACGTGCCCGTGGAGGAGGTGACGCATCAGATGGTCACCGTCGGCTCTGACGATGCGTCGTTCGGTCTGCCGCTTAAGCCCAAGCCGCTGATCCTGGTCCGCAGCGGTCTGGTCAGCGGCGACGTCGAGAGCATCTACGCCGCCTTCCTCTGGTTCAAGCTGCTGGTCCGCATGTCGCCCGATGAGTGTCCCTACGCGACGGCGCTGGGGTCGCGCTTCCGATTGGCGTGGATCCCGCTGGCTGCCGAGTGGGAATCTGAATTCGGCTGGACGCGGCGCGATCGCCCGCCTGCCCTTTCTACGACCATCGAGTCGGACGGTTCTCCCCTGGCGGCGATCATCGACGTCGCCGCCGTCCGCTGTGACGCTGCCCGCGTCGTCGTTCCGGATCGGAAGGGTCGGTACGCCCGTTACTTCAACCATCTGCCGGAGCTGGCGTCCCGACTCGGCCCGCCCGAGATGTTCACCTTCGACGCGGCGGATGGCGCCGCCCGCGGGGATCGAACGTCGTTCGCCTGGCGCCGCATCCATCAGCGGATCGAGGTCACGGCCGATCCGCGCCTGGTGAACGCAGCGCCGCTGGACGGTTCAGCCACGGACCGCACCGACGTCGTTCGAATCGAACTTCCGGCGCGCGAGGCCGATCTGCCGGCTCACTCGATCCGCCTGATGGACCTGGGCGTCCATCTGCTGGAATGGGTGATCGGTCTCCAGGCCGGCGTGGTGGCGGTCAACCGCAGCGGTTCGGAGGTGACGTGGAACGGTCGCGCGATCGAACCCGGCGGTGTATTGTTCGACGAGGGCGCAAGAAAAACGGCGGTCGTCGCTGCGGCCGCCGAGTCGATCCGATCACATGTTACGCGGGTTCAGGAGCCGGCGTAGGGAATCAGGGCGAGGAACCGGGCGCGCTTGACGGCGATCTTGAGCGCCTTCTGCTCCTGCGAGTTGGTGCCCGACCGCTTGCGCGACATCAGCTTGCTGCTGGTGGTCATGAACTTCCGCAGCGTTTCGATGTCCTTGTAGTCAACGAGCGGGCCGGTCCAGGCGCCTCGGCGTCCGCGGCCGGGGAAGCCCGGATCCTTCTGGAAACCCTTGCCGTTCGTGCTCGACTGGCCGCCGTCGTTCGTGGATTCGCGTTCGTGTTCCGACATCAGTCCCTGTTCTCACCTTCATCAGCGCCCGCCGGCTGCCCGGCCCGGGCCATGACCTCTTCAAAGTGCTTTTCGTCCACCACTTCGGATTCGTCGATCAGCATGATCGGAATCCCGTCGCGGATCGGATAGCGCCGCCGGGTCGCCCGGTCGGTCGAGTAAAGCCAGTCATCGACGAGGACGACGGGCGCTTTGGTATCCGGACAAACGAGGATACTCAGCAGATCCTTGGAGACTTCCGCCACGATCGCGCTCCTGCGTCGCTGGTCCCTCTCGCCTCCGCCCCGCGGCTTCGGCCGCGGGAACCGGGCACTATAGCAGCGTCCGGGCGATCCGCAACCCATTGAAGCGACCCCGCCGCCCCTGCGGCACCGCACGATCGTCCCATAATAGATGCCGTTCGGGCCACGGCCGCAATGGCTTCAGGCTACGCCGGCCACCCTCGGAACGCGCCACGCGCGCTCACTGCCGGCGCCCGTCGCCCCGACCGTGAAAGCAGACGGCGACGGAGCCGAAGCCCCGTCGCCGTCGAATGGGTCAACCCATGCCGCCGCACACGGATCAGCCGCAGCTCGAACGCTTGCCCTTGATCTTGCAGATGCCGTTGCCGCCCCGCGGGCATGCAATGGTCTGCTTGAGCTTCTTGTCGCAGTCCTTCTTGTCTTCGCACTCCTGACCACTCGAGTAGTCGGAACCCGGCTCGGGGCAAATCTCGCACCCGCGCTTCGACTTGCTCTTCTTCAAGGTGTAGACGCAGCCGCCGCCGCCGAACTGGAACTCGCCGCCCCAGATGTTACCGGCGACGCCGGGTACGTTGTGGCTCGCCAGCAACTGACCGGTCTTGGAATACTGCTCGATCAGGTCACCGCCGCGGTACATCCAGAAGGTGCCGTCAGACGTATCGAGCGCCAGACCGGCTGAGCGGCCGCCGCTGCCGATCGAAAACCGCTGCAGTTCATTGCCGCCGCGATCGAGCTGGGCCAGGACGTTGTTGCGGCCGGTGATCCAGAACGTGTCGTCCGAGGCATCGTAGGTGATCGCGTCCCACTGCTCGCCGGGCGGGCAGTTGAACATGTGCGTCGGATTGGTCCAGTCCAGCTCGAACTTACACACCGGGCGGTCGCCGGTGTACTGGATCGCGTACGCAAACTGGCCGTCGGTCGTGCCATCCAGCCAGCTCGCGCCGCAGCCGTCCACCCACGGATAGAGGTCGCCGGTCTGCGTTCCGTCCAGGTTGTACTCGGTGCCGATGTCGCCGGGCCGATACCCGTACGTCCGGACCGTGTCCATGACGAACAGCGGGATCTCAAGATCGCCGTTAACGTCCCACTCGCGAACGACCTGGCCGCCCTGAATCACCCAGAGGTGACCGGTCTCCGCCCGGAGCAGGTAGTACTCGCCGGTTTGCGCCTGAGCCGGCTGAACGGCCAGTGCCAACGCCAGGGGAACCGCTGCAATCAGTGCTCTTCGCATGTCTCTTCCTCCAGTCTTAAGCGCGACAGTGCCGGACCGTCCGACCCTGTTGCGCAATAACTACCACAGAATGCGGCGTGAGCGGACGACGGAATGGAGGGCCTCGCGGCCCGGAAGGCTGTAGTATAGCGGTTCCGACCGTCGATTTGAACCCCCCGCGCGACGGAGCCTGCGCGCCGGCGTGGGCGACCCCCGTCCGCCCCCGGTTCGCCGCTGCGAAGTGAAACCCGCGGATCCATTGCCGGTCGCGCTTGAGGACCGTCCCGCCATTGACCCAGCGGTCAACCGTCGATTGCGACCTTTCACGCGGCGGCGTAGTCTGTGACCGATGGCCCGCAGCCGGCACAGCAATCGACCCGCCGGTGCCGGCGGCCGCGCCGTCGTGGCGCTGCTGCGGGGCATCAACGTCGGCGGGCGGAATAAGCTCGCCATGGCGGACCTCTCGGCGATCTTCGTCGACGCCGGCTGCACGCAAGTGCAGACTTACATACAAAGCGGCAACGTGTGTTGCGTTGCTCCCACCGAAATCGTCGCGCGCCTTTCTGAGATCGTCACGGCACGGATCGCCGATGGTCTCGACCTTCACGTGTCGATGACGCTGCGGACTGCCGCGCAGATGGGCAAGATCGTCGCCGCAAATCCGTACGTTGCCGCCGGGGCCGATCCCGCGGCGCTGCACGTCGCGTTTCTGGCGGACCGGCCGTCAAAGGCGCGGGTGGCCGCGCTGGATCCGGCCCGATCGCCGGGCGATTCGTTCGTCGCGGTCGGAAGCGAAGTGTATCTGCACGTGCCCGGCGGCGTAGCCAGGACGCGGCTGACCAACGCCTGGCTCGATTCGAGCCTGGGAACCATCTGCACCGTCCGGAACTGGCGGACGGTGACGACGCTGGCCGACATGATTGCGACGACGTGACGCCCCCGGCGCTCGATCAGAATCGTGACCCGCCGCCGCGCACGTGCCAGTGTGCCGACGTCAGGCCGACTCGACGGAAGATCGCCTGGGCCTCGTCGGCCGTGGGCTTGCGCCAGTCCGGCGACAGGTGGTTGCCGTACCACGCGCGCGCCAGAGCGGCGACCTCATCGAGCGTGAGAATCTCGCCGCGTTCGATGCCGTGGCGGCGACTCCATTCATCCACGTCGGACGCGCTGGCGAAGACCAGCATGCACGCGCAGAAGCGGTGGACGTTGTCCCACGCTCGCGCGATCGGGATGGGGAAATGAGCCAGCGGCACGACTAACTCCTGCCGCGGTCCCGACGCGGTCACCGAACCAACGTCGCCGTCCACGTCGATCGCACAGGGCGTCTCGCGGCCGCCGAGCTTCGTGTGGATGCGGACGGGCTCCCGTACCAGCGCTGCGATGCCCAGAGCACACCAGATACACGGCGCCCACCAGCCGTCGCCGACCCCACGGCTCGGGTCATGCGGCGTTCGACGCGCGACATAGAACAACGTCGGCGTCGTCGAAAACGGATGGATCACCCACGGCTCGAACGTGCCCGGGTGCAGCACGACGCCGTGATTGGTGTCCAGCCGCGCCAGCGACTCGCGGACGTCGGCCTCCGAGGCGGCAACGGTCACGGCCAGTTCGTCGAGTTCCGGCACATGGCCGCGCTCGATCATGTCGAGCAGGAGGACGCGGTGAACGGCGGAGTCGAGGGGCTGGTGGGAGCTGCTCATCAGTTGATCTGTCGCTCGAGTCTCCGCAGCCGCTGGAGCGTCTGAATCAGCGTGTCGGCTGCGTTCGACTCGGTATTCGCGTCTGCGTGCGTGCGCGGAGGCGCACCTGCAGTCGCGTCAGCGTTGGTATTCGTGCTTTTGCCCGACTGTCTCTCGTGGACGATCTCGTCGTCGCTACCGGACAACGCCCCTCGAATCGTCATGTACGCCTTTGCCCATCTCTGAAGAAAGTGCTCGGCTTCAGCCGCGGACGACGGCTCGCGCTGGCCGTCCCATGCCAGGCAATCCCCGTTCGTCCCTACCGGCGGAAACGGCCTGTGTATCGCCAGTGGCCACACAGAAAGAACCTCCACATCATCGCCGGACCGGACCAGGATCGAGATCGAGCTTCCGTCGGGAACCAGAAACGACCGACGGCCGGTGCCGCGATCGAAGAAGCCGCCCCGGCGCAGCGAGTCCAGCAGTGACGCGAGCGCCTGTTCAGACAGTCGGCCTTCAGCGACAGCCGGTTCGTCCCGGTCCTGAGCCGTCGCCGCCAGTGTCCGCCCGTCGGCGAAGATAACCAGCGACGGACACGGTGCCGACTCACGGATCTCCTTCTCCGGAGTCCGGCCGCTGTCCGTCCAGATGGCAACGACCACGTTCATCTGGTCGAGCGCGCGAAGGAGCCGCTCCCTGGGCGTGAGGCTCTCGGTTTGCTGACCGGGTATCAGAACAGATAGAAACAGCGACAGGCACGGCAACGACGATATCATGACTACTCCTCCGCACACTGCAGGGGTTCGGTGACCGCATCATCGCCGCGGAGCGGGACGGTTACCACCGCCTCCGCGCTTCATTTGCGTCACATGACGACGTCGAATCCCTCGAACTGCGGCGGCCCCAGGATGCCCTCCGGCGCGCGGCTGCTGCCGTGGGCGCGGCGGAAGGCCTCCGACTCGGTCCACGCAGCGAATGCTTCGCGCGATTTCCACACCGAGTGCGACACGAAGAGCGTGCTCTTGTCGTCCGACGGGCCGCGGAGCAGGTGGAACTCCTTGAAGCCGGGCACTTCGTCGAGATGGGACTCGCGCTCGCGCCAGACCCTCTCGAAGTCAGCCTCGCGGCCGGGTGCGATGCGGAAGCGATTCATGGCGATGAACATGGGCGTGTGCTCCGTCGAAGGACTCGGTTCGACCCAAGCGACCGCGACCGATGGTGCGTGACAATTGATTCCGTTCCGCCCGCGGGTCGCTGAAGACACCGGTACAAACCGGTGCCACACCGGAGCCGGTGCCACACGGAGCAGGTGCTGTGTCCGGCGGCTTACCGCCCCCGAGGTCCGCTGGTCTTTGGCGAGACGACCTGCCAGTCGATCTCGGCGAAGCGCGGTTCCGTCGTCGCGGGATGGCCGGCGCCTTGGGCGCCGTGCGCGGAGGCGCCTTTTGACGGACCCGGGCGGTCCGCGGCCTTGCGCAGGTTCAGGCCGCCCGCCGCATCGAGCGTGACTTCCCACACCTGTCCGGGGCTGACGCGAACGGCCGGCGCCTCGACCTGGGCCACGCGCACGCCATACTGCGCCGCCAGTTCGGGCTGAACGGTCAGATCCCAGAAGCGTTCCCACAGATGGGCGTCCTCATCCTTGACCCGCCCGCCTGCAAGCATCGGCGGCGCCGCGGTCAGCAGAGCCACGCTGTCGGGCGTCTGCTGTTCGCCGAAAATCCGGCGGAAGAGGACGACGCTCGCGCCGTCGCCGTTCTTGACGGTCACGACCGAACCCGCGCCGCCGACGCCGCCGGCACCAAGCCCGCCGCGGTGGTCGCCGAGCGTCTCGGTCGCGGCCAGTCGCGCATAGTCAGATTTTATGACCCAGCCCTCGAAGTACACCTGCCGTCCGAACGTCTGAATCGCCTGCGGCAGGCCGAGCACCCCATCGGCGCCGATCTCCTGCCAGAGCAGGACGCTGACCACGCGGCCTTCGTGATCTTCATATTGCTTGACCACGTCGACCTGAGCCACGCGGCGGCTGGCTTGGAGGCGCTGGGCGAAGTCGGCCAGCCGGGCGTTTTCGGATTCGAGCCGGTTGACCTGTTCGGTGAGCTGACGCACCTCTCGGCGGCCGAGCTGTGAAAAACCGAGAAGCACCACCGCGGCCAGCACTGTCAGCTTGAGAAGGGCCGCCGCAGATTTCATCGGGTCGCTCCGGGGATCAGGCCGCCAGGTCGCAGTGGATGAGGAGGCTCCTGCCGAAGCTACGCCGCCTCCGTTCATTATATCGACGCGGACCCTTCCCGGATGCTTGGAAAGTTGTCGTAGCAGCACCGGCCGGCGCACAGCGACGCTGCATGGCGCCGGCCGATCGGGAGCGCCGCTATCCCATCACTCGACCGCAACCCGCCCGACCGCGGATCACGATCCCTGCGGAGGCCAGAAGACGTAGTCGTCGCCCGGGCCTTCCTCCTCGGGCCGGTCGCCCCAGCGGCTGGCGTGGACGCCGCCGTCGTCGAGACCGTTCTCGGACAGCGAATAGAGCGTCGGCCCGCTGGCGTCGAGCCGATAGCCGAAGTCCAGGCCCGTGAATGGATCGGTTCTCATGCGCCGGCCGTGCTCGACGGGCAGCTCGTCGAGCGAGTCCGGCCAGCGACCATGAGCAGCCTTGAACAGGTGCAGTGCGTAGGATAGCTGGGTCGCGCGGCGAGTTGCCTCGTTGCGCGCCCGCATGGTGTGGATGCGGCTCAGCGAGGGCGTCAGCAGCCGCTGCAGCGCCGTTTTTTCAACGCTCGCTTCCTCAAACGCTGCCATGTCCGCGGCCCGCACTTCCGGGTAGCCCGTCTCCATCAACCCGGCCAGCTCCCGATAGTGCGCATCGAACGCATCCATGGCGGCCCAGGCGTCCTCCGGTTGCAGCGCCTTCAGCGTTTCGCCGATCTGCTCGTCGCCGGTCCAGTCGAGAACCTTGTTCGCCCGCTCGGGGTTGAGCCGCGGCCGGCCGTCCTCGTCGGCGGGGGTGAACATGTACTGGATCGTGTCCATGGCGCAGGCGAACTCGCCCTGGAGCAGTCGGGATGAATCGTAGTCCGCGCGGTCGAACTCCATCAGCGTGTCGAGGGCGGCCTCCAGTTCCTGATCGTTGAACACGCCGTGGACGAGCGCCTGCCGCGCCGCCTGGTGGACCAGCCCCTGCTCGGCGAGGGCGACGAGGTGCTCGATCAGCGTGACGCTGCCGTTGAGGTGGCTCGCGCCGCGCAGCGTCGTCCGCCAGGCGTCCAGCATCTTCTCGGCAGAGACCTGACCGTCCTCGCCGACGCGCCAGGCGTCGGCGATCAGTTCCTTGGCCATCGTGCGGTGGTGTCTCAGATTGGGCAGCAGCATTTCCATCAGCAGCGGCCGGCCGTCGTCCGGCGATTGGACGGCGCTGTCGTCATACAGCGGTGGCTGGATGTAGTCGGAAACGAGACTGGCCTGCCGGTACTGGTCGCGCAGGTCGGCGCAGCGCTGATGCGTCGCGTCCCAGTCGGGATGATCCTCCGGCCGCCACGGACCCTGTGGTTCGGTGTAGTTCGGGTCGGAGAACATGTTGACGCCCTCCGGCCACGGAGGCGGCGACGTCTCCGGGTGGCGGGCGTCGGGCATGAAGGCGGCGTAGGCGTAGTAGGCGTTGTCGGCGGGAACCCGTAACTGCGATTGATGCCACGCCACGTAGTCGACGCGCTCTTTGAACGTAGGACGCGGCGCCATGAGGAACGGTGCAGGCGCAGGATCGGCGGCAGTTGTTGCAGATCCGTCTGACCGGGCCATTGCCGTGTGACTGTCATCACGATGACTCCCGGCTGGGCCGCTCGCGACGTCGCCGCCGGCGTTTCCAGTCGCTGAAGGCACCGCGCCAGACTCGCCCAGCACGACGATCTCACGCCCGCCAGGCGGCTCGGCCGACGATCCGTCCTGGTTGCCGGCGGGCCGTGCGGCATCGGCCAGTTCAGGCTGGAAGACCCCGCCCGTCGCGTCGGGAGCGCCGGATTCGGAGCGGCGCGCACTTTGCGCCGCCGCGCGGGCGAAGGCATCGAGAATGGCGCGGCTTCCACGCGCGTCCGCCACCACGGACGGATGCTCGTCTGCGCTGCGTCGCGCGTCGGAAGCCACGTACAGCATGACGGCTGCGCCGGAAGCGAGTTGGGCGACGGCCGGGTCCGTGCCTCCTTCGAGAACTGCCCCGGCGCTTTCCATCCACGTCCGCGCGTCACGCGACGAGGCGGTCACGATGCGATTGCCGTCGCTGACGTATGCGATCAATCCTTGCCGGCCCGACAGGAGCGAGCCGCGAAGCGTGACGTCGCTGCGGACGCCCTGCGGGCGATCGTCGAACCGCCGGCCGTCGGTGGACGTGTAGTGGAGCGTCGCGCCGGTTTCGCCGGGTGCTCCTCTCGGCGAGTCTACGTCGGGCAGACTCACGAACAGATGCGCGCGACGGTCGAACACCGCCGCAGTAAGGCCGATCGTTGCCGTCGCCGCATGCGCGCTCGGCCCGCCGTTCTTATTCTGCGGCATGGCGATCTCAAAGGCGGCGTGCGGCTCGAGCGTGAACGTCTGGCCGTCCCGGCTGACGGCGCTCCAGACTGCGGCTCGCGCGGCGGGTGCGGCGGCGTTGTCGGCGCCTGCGTCATCGCGAACGGAAACGACATACAAGCGAAGAACATCGGACGGGCCGACCAGCAATGCCGGCGAGAAAAATGGAAGCCGTTGCGCGCCTTCAAAGCGGACCGGTTCAGGATGCGACCACGTGCGGCCGCCGTCGACCGAGAGACTGCGGCCGATGACCGTCCGCGACGACGACTCGCCGGGAGCATAGTCGAACAGCGCGAGCAGGCGGTCGCCGGAGAGCGTCACGATCTCGGGCGATCCGGCGCGGTCCAGGAACAGCCCGGCGTCGGCAAAGCCTGCGCCGCCGGTCGAGCGCGCCAGGCGAAGCTGCCGCTCCGTTGGATCCGGGCGATGTGCCTGCGGCCCGTCGCTCTGCGCTGCCGCGCCGATCGAGGCCGTACCGAGGAAGAGGCATGTCAGAAAGCGCCACGTCAATGTCATGGTTATCGCGCTCCGCCTGTCTTTGGATGAATAAATGTCACGTCCAGCGTCGCCGGACCGAGGTATGACGGGGCGCGAGCGGAGGTGTTAGCGCGCAAGGATGGCCCGCGGACCCCGCGCGGGTGTCACGTCGGCTTTTTGGCGTGAGTCCACCGACTGGAAGGCGAAGTTCCCCCGAGCGGGTCGATGCCGCACACCGGAACACCGGTTGCAAACCGGTGCCACATCGGATCACCGGTTGCAAACCGGTGCCAGACGGCAATCCGGTCGGTTCGCAGCGGCTTCTACGGCGTGGGCTGCGGCGGGCCGCCCATGCTGCGGGCGATGGTCTCCATCACCGCATTCTTGACCGCGATGATAAGTTCCACCGGGTAGACGGCCGTGGCTTCGTACGCGCCGCCGCCGAGGTCGACGATCGCCATCGCGATGGGCGCACCGATCGGAGCCAGCTTAACAGGCGGCGGCGGATCGCCCATTGCTTCGCCGATGTTGAAGGCGATTGGCAGGAGTCCGTCCAGCGAGAGGAACGCGGATGCGAACGGGCGATCCGGCAGCAATTTGACCGTTTTCTGGATGCCGGCGTCGCTGCCCAGCGCCGCCGAGCCGTTCTTGGCAGCGGCCAGCACCTGTTCGAAGCGAGCCGGCCCGCCGCCGACGTGGATGATGGCCAGTCGATCGCTTACGGCCGCAACGCGGATCAACAGGCCCTCGCGACCGATGACGGCCTGGAGCTTGGGATAATCCACGTCGGGCGCGCCTTCCAGATTGACGTGTACATGATGGACGCTGACGCCGTCTACGGTCTCCGCGTCCTTCCTGAACGCGAACATCTCCGCCGCCTTGGCCGCCTGCTCGTCGTTCAAACCGGTCAGCGCCGTCTTGAGCTTCGCCACACCCTCGGCGAAGCGCTCAATCCAGGCGGATGCCGGCCCGCGCGTGGCGACGAGCTTCGTTGCACAGACCAGTCCGTCGGCGCCTTGCGGCAGGCCGTTGATGCTGACGCGGACGTTCTCGGCGTCGGCGGACATCGTCCGGGACGTGTCGAGGATGATCTTGAGAACGGGGAAGACTTCGCTCGGCGCCTCAGATTCAATCAGCGCCGTCAGCCACCCCATAAACTGCGTCACGAGTTCGCCGTTGATCGAAGCCGCGAGCGCCAGGGCATATCGCTCGGCCGGCAGCCCGTCGAAAGAGAGCGCGCCGCCGGCGACCTTCGCGTCAGTCAACGTGGTGCGCGCCAGCGCCTGCACGAACAGTCCGCGCTCGTCGAGCCGCAGCGAATACTGCACCTGCCCGAGGCTGCTCAGCGCCGCCATTTTCTCCCGGCTCCACAGCCCGGGCGAGAGATCCTTCTGGATCGTCGGGTTGGCGGCGATGGCGGCGACGTCAATGTAGAAGCCCACGTCGTTTTCAGCGTAGCGCTGGAGCTGGTGCGTCGACCATCGCTGCCGGATCGTGGACTTCAGCAGTCCTTGAATGAAGGACTTCGATTCCGACATAACCGCGTAGCCGCGCACCTCACGGGCGAAGGCCGGCTTGCCCTTGAACTGGATGGAGAACAACCCGCCGTCCGCTTCTTTGGGCTGCAGCGGCTGAATCAGCGCCGTGAAATCGGTTGTCGGCAGGATCAGCCCGAAGATAGGTTCGCTGCCGGCCGTGTCGGCGGGAGCCGTGCCCACGAATGCCGCGTCACCTGTGGTGTCGATGCCCTCCATCAGGCCGAACGCCGCGTAAAGGCTGTCCGAAGGCGTGAATGGAAAGGGCATGTCCATCTGGCGCAGCAGCGTGGCCACTTTCTCGTCGATCCCGGCCAGATGGCGAGCGGTGACAACGAAGAGCGCGTCTGCGGGGATGACGTCGAGGATGGAATCGCGCTGAACCGGCGGTGGGGGCGGCGCTTCGGGCGGCTCCGTCTTGGGTGCGTCCTGCCCTGACGCCGTCGGGACCATCAGCAGCAGGGCCGCGGCGGCTCTGCAGAGCAGACGTCGCGTGCCGTCAGGTCCAGTGAAGCGGCTGAAGCGCATCGGCGTCCGAAGGGTTGCAACTGGCATCGACTGATCCTTTGAGGATGGTATGGGACAGGTGACGGCCGCCGACCGACCGGAATCGCATCGTGATACAGCGCCGGGCGGCGTCGAGCGCAGCGGACCGCACACGCGTCAACCCAGTTCCTCGCGCGCCTCGCCGAGGAGCGCCTGGCAGTCGCAGTAGGCGCCCAGGCCGATCAGGCACAGGCACGCGGATTCGATCTTTTTGGGCGTAAGGCCCGCGTCCTTGAGCACCGCCCGGGTCAACTCGAACGCGCCGCCGCAGGCGTCCTCCGGCTCGTCGCCCAACTGCTCCTCCAGGCGGGCGACCAGGCCGCTTTTCTTCATGGCCGCGATGAGTTCCGACCGCCGATTGGCCACGTCGGCGGAGCGCGGCATCTTCATGTAATCGTCCACCGACTCGTCGGGCGTGAGTTCGAACCACACCATGCCGGCCAGATCCCGCTCGAACACCTGGGCCGGGATGCACGCCACCAGGCGGCGGAAACGCTGTTCCGCCAGCAGTCCGGCGAAGCCCTCCCAGCGGGCAACGACCATCTGGCGCTGCCACCGCTTCGCAAACGAGACCTCGATGGTCACGCCCGGCAGTTGGTCGGCGACGTGCGATTCGATCAGCTTCTGGATGTCGGGGTCGTTCTCTCTCCCCATGCCGGGGAATGTCCGCGCCTGGGCCGGGGTGTCAAGCCGGTCGATTGCCGGCCGGATTTGTGCTATGCTGACCCGGGTTCAGCGATCCACTCGACAGGCCGGCGGAGGTACAGGCTATGCCCGCACACCCAATCGTTCAGATCCGCAACGTGGCGCCGCTTTTTCTCGCATTCGGGCTGGCGGCCGTGCCCGCGCCCAGCGCGGACGGGTCAGGGCCGCCGGCTGTCGTTGCGGCGGAGCCCGGCGGCGTATCGGTCGTACTTAAGTGCGGCAAGGTGAAAATGGTCTTCCGTCGCGGCGGTGTCGTGAAGGGCAAATTCGCGCTCCAGCGTTGGGATGGCGGGGAGGGTAGGCTGCAAATCGAGGATGCGGACGGACAGATTCTGGCGTCGACTGCCATCGTGATGGACCGACCGCGGTTCAAGCTGCGGTTCGAGGGCGTCGCGTGCGATCCGCTGCCAACGCTGGCCCGCGTGACCACACCCCATTGCGAATTCACGGGCGCCGTTCGCGGTAGATGTCGCTGAGGGCGGCCCCGCCGACACGAGTTGCGGCGGCGTGTTCGGCCTGCGCAATGGCTACGATCCCCCTCGAGCTACCGCGCCCGACCTGTTGTGGTCCCAAGTGGGCAGGCCGCGCGGGCCTAAAGCCGTGCGCCGCGCCGCCGGCCATTGGGACGCCCGGCGAACGCGTCGCTGAGCCCGATCACGCTGAATAAAACGGTTCAACCCGGAAACCGGTGCGATGCCGGATGAGCGTCACGATCTCGTCGAGCTCGCGGTTCGTCAGCGGCGTCACGAACGACTCCGCCGGGCGCCGGGCGATGGTGTAGGCCTGCACGTACGAAATCTGCCCGCCGCCGCGCGTGATGTCGTCGAGGCGATCGCAGAAGGCTTCGATCTCGGCGGTGGGCGGCGGCGTGCCGTCGATACGCATGAACAGCGACTGAATCACCACCGGCCGTACCCGTGCCGCCCCCGCGATGTTCGAGACGATCCGCGACAGCGGCATGTTCGGACGATTGACCAGTTCGTAATAGTCCTCCGTCCCCGCGTCGAGCTTCGCCCAGATTTCCCCCCGATGGCGGTCTAGAAGTTCGAGTCCCTCCACGACTTTCGGCCGATCGAGGTAGGCCGCGTCAGTGATCAGGACGAGGCGAACGTCATCCAGCCCGTGGCGCGCTTTGACACCAGCGGCGATCCGCACGCACTCCACAAACAGTGGACACGTCGTGGGCTCGCCATCGCCGGAGAAGGCGAAATCGTTCAGGCGCCGCATCGCGGCAGGCACGTCGGCGAAGGCCGGATCGGCGAACAGGCCGCCGCCGAGCACGAGGCCCACCATGGCGTCCAGCTCCCGCTCCAGCAGCGCCGGATCGACCTCCCGCACTCGCGGCGCAACGGTCCGATCGACCTGACAGTAAATGCAATCGAAGTTGCACGCCGTGTCGGGGTTGAGGTTGATGCCGATGGAGACGCCGCGGCTGCGACGCGACACGACCGGGTAGACGTACAAGTTCTCACGCCAATGGCGGGTGTGATCGGCGAACTGGCGCAGCGGCGTATCCGGTCCGGATGGCATCGACCGGATTGTAGCCCGGCGGCGGGGGCCTGTCGGCGGGCGGGAGCGCGCGGATTGCTGCGATCGCGTCATTCGTGTGCCGACGGATTCCGACACGGTCGTGCAATGCGCGGGTCGGGTGGGAACATAGAGAACTGTCGCAGAATCCTTACGAAAGGCGCCGGAGTTCGCTTCGGCCCGGCCGGCGCGGCGACTGTTTGGCTCGCCCGTCGCGTCGGCTAGCAAGCCTGCTCTCTGGTCGGAGAGGGTGGGCTTGCTTCGTTTCTGCGCGGACCTCGCCGCACGGTTGCTCCCGCCTGACCCCCGCCGTACCGTGGCTGCGTGACGGCGATCGACGCACTCATCTTTGCCCAGTCGGCACGGCCGGGACGGGTCAAGACCCGGATGTGCCCGCCGTTGTCGCCCGAGCAGGCGGCTGAATTGTATGCGTCGTCGCTGGCGGCAACGCTCGAACTGGTGTCCGCGTGCGCGTCGCTGACCGCGCGCGTCGTCGTGTCGCCGGATGAAGACGCGACAATCGTCGCGGCCATGCTTCGCCCCGGCGCGTCGATCGGCCCGGGCGCGACGAGATCGCCGGGCCGCGACGCCGTTCCGGTCGATCCACAGGGTCCGGGCGACCTCGGCGCCCGCCTGCGACGCGCCGTCGCGGCAGCCGCCGGTCGCGGAAGCGCCGGTGTGATCCTGCTGGGGGCGGATAGTCCGACACTTCCCTGGCCCGTGCTCGACGAAGCGGCCTCTTCCGTGCGGAACGGTGGATTCGTCATCGGCCCGACGGACGGCGGCGGGTACTATCTGCTGGGGCTGCCGCTGGGCGGTGTCGGGCTGACCGTCGAAGGCATCCAGGCGGCTTCGCTTCCGCCCGGCGTCGACGCGCTGTTTACCGGCATTGGGTGGAGCTCGGATCGCGTAGCGGATCAGACGCGAGAACGGGCGGCGGCCCACGGGATCGCCCTGCACGAGTTGCAACCGTGGTATGATCTTCAGCGACCGGAGGATCTTGCCCGGGCCATGGGCGATCTGGAAGGCGCGTCCGCGAACCATCGGCCGGCGGCGGCGCACCTGGCGGCGCTGCTCAGAAAACTGACCTCACATGGCTGATCGTCGCCCGGGCCGGCGACGCCGCGGCCCTGAACCGGATGGATGGAACCACGAATGGCAGGCTACGCATCAATCAGCATCGCGGCGTTCCTGGAGGCCCTGTCCGCGCGGACGCCGACGCCGGGGGGGGGCAGTTCGGCGGCGCTCACCGGCGCGACCGGATGCGCTCAGGCGCGGATGGTGGTCGCCTATTCGATCGGGCCGAAGACCGACGCGGCGGCGCGCCCGCGACTGGAGACCGCCGCCGATGAACTGGACCGCTGCGACCGGATGCTCCGCGCCCTGATGGACGAGGATGCGGCGGCATACGAACGGATGACGGCTGCCGGCAAGGCGGCACGCGCGGATGAATCGAAACGCGAGGCGCACCAGGCCGCGATCGCCACGGCCGCGCTGGTGCCGCTTCAGATGGCCGCCATCGCCGCGACGGCGCTTCAGAAGCTCGATGACGTCAAGGCGATCACCAATCGTTATCTTGCCAGCGACGCTGCGGTGGCAGCGATGCTTCTCGACGCGAGTGCCCGGGCGGCGGCATGCAGCGTCCGCGTGAACCTCAAGGAACTGGAACCGGGCGACGCACGCACGCGCATCGGCGACGGCCTCGCGAGCCTGCTGGCGCACGCGGCCGAGCGCTGCGCGCGGATCGAAGCCTGGGTTACGGCTGGAGCCTGATCGATCAAGCGCCGGATGCCAGACGACCGTTCAACTGATGTCGGACCGGATGTCCTCGACCGGTGCGCGCGCGGAGACCGGGCCGCCCTGCACGAAGTCTACGGACACACGTCCGCGCAGGTCTACGGGCTACTGCTGCGGATGACGCGCTCGGCCGACGACGCATTCGACCTGACGCAGGACACGTATGTGCGGGCTTTCACCCGGTTCGATCAGTTCGACCGCAGGTCGTCGATCTCGACCTGGCTGTGTCGCATCGCCATCAACGAGGCGATGCAGTTCTTCCGCCGGGAGGGCGTTGAACGGTCTCGCCGGGAACGCACCGCCGCCCGTTCGGATGCCGCGGCCGGCGCGGGAACTGACATGCGCCTGGACGTCGAAGACGCCCTGCACGCACTGCCGCCCCTGGACCGCGCCATGTTGATCCTTCGCTATCAGGACGGGCTGGACTATCGGGCCATCGCCGACGTTACGCAGACGGCGGCGGGCACCGTCGGGTCGCGCCTGAATCGGGCCCGCGCTCGGATTCGCGAGCTTCTGAAGTCCGGCTACGGCGGCGCGGAAGAAATCGCCGCCGGCGGGCATCCAACTCATGCGGCAGGTCAGCCCGACACCGCGGCGCCCGGCCGCGCGGCAGCATCCGTCCCACGGGGAGCGGAATCAACATGACGTGCGAACAGATCCAGGACATGCTCGGGCCGTTTCTGGACGGGGAACTGTCGGCAGAACGGGCCGCGGACGTCCAGCGACACGCGGCGCAATGCCAGGCATGCGCAGCGGAACTGGAATCGCTGTATCGCCTTGCCCGATCGCTGCAATCGTCCGCATCCGGGGAAGTCCCGGACCGGCTCTGGGGCGCAATCGAGGCCGGGCTGGACGGGGCGGCGGCGAAGGCCATTGGATTGCCGCGGACGTGGCGGCGGCGGCCGTGGCTGGCGGTCGCGGCGAGCCTCGTCTTCGTTGTCGGCCTGGGCCTTTTCGGGTGGCCCTGGGATCGGCATGACGCGGAGGCGGCCACGATCGACTTCGCGGCGCTGCTGGATGGATTACAGCACGACGCGGTGGAGGCGTTCGACCGCTTCCTGGCGAAGTATGGCGCCGCGCCGGCCACGGTTGATGAGGCGCGTGCGTTTGCGCCGGCGCTGCGATACGACCTGCCCGCCGAGCTGCCGGGCGGTTTCGTCCGTACGACGACGTTTGTGCTGAAGTTCGGCGACGCGCCGGGCGTGGCGGCGCGCTACGATCGCGGGGGCGAGTTTCTCGGCGTCGTCTTTCATCCGCCCGTGCTGGCCGAGCAGTTCGGCACGCACGAGGATCGTTCCTGCGTCGTCGGCAAGCACCGTGGACACGCCGTTCCAGTAGGTGAGTGGTCGCTTGTTCATCTGACCGATCCTACGACGTGCCACTGCGTGCTCAGCCGGCTGGATGCATCGTCGGAACTTCCGGCGATCATGGCCGCAGTGGCGCCGCACATGTCGGCCGCGTCGGATGGGCCGCCTCACGAACATCCCTGATCGCGCGGCGCTATCTGCACGCTGACCTTCTCGGTTGCGTGTGCCCGAGACGGGCGGTACGGCTTGGGAGAGACTACGCCGATGCCGGTCCATCCGGACGATATGGCGTGGGCCGGCAGTCGTGGACTGCCCGGCACCCTTTCAGGATCGCATGATCCGAGCCTCGGCCGTCAGGGAGGAGGCTGGTCGCGAGACGAAACCCGCTTACTGACGTGCGCGGCTCGGTTCAACAGATCGCGGCTCGAGCGCTTTTGGAATAGCTTTTACGATCTTTAGGCCAGGAGGCGGGAATATCGCGGTCGCGCCGGGCATCCAATGACCGAGAGGCCGGTCATGGGGCCGCGCGTGGACTCTGATGGTGACGACCATGCGAGTATGCAGGCTGCAATTCGATTCGATGCGATACGTCGCGGGGCTGACCGGTGCGCTGCTGCTGACCGCAGGATGCGCGAACCCCGCTGCCCGCCGCGTCGTGGATGCGCGCCTGGCCGAACTTCGCAGCAGCGACGAGTCCGTGGCCGCGGCCTACGCGCGGTCAAACCCGAGACCGGAGTCGGTGACGCAAGGTGTCCCGGCGGCCGCAGCCCTTTCCGAGGGAGAATTGTCGGGGGGGGGCGTGGATTCCGCGGACGCGAGTTCGCAGGAACAGGATCCGTCAGACCTCTATGCCTGCATCCTGACGGCACTGCGCGACAATCCACGGGTCAAGGCGGCCGAGGCGACGGCCCAGGCCGCATCGGCGCGGGCGGCGCAGATGGTGAGCCTTCCGGACCCGATGGTGATGACCAGAACGCTGCCGGAGCCGGTGCGCACGGCTGAGGGCGACAACTATTTCGTTCTGGGCGTGCAGCAGCGCATCCCCGTGCCGGGCCGGCTCGATCGCGCCGGGCAGGCGGCGATGGAAGAAGCGAAGATGGCCCTGAGCGATCTGGATCGAACGCGGCTGAGCGTCATCGCCGACGTCAAGCGTGCCTACTATTCGCTGTACGTCGTCGATCGCACCATCGAGATCGACCAGGCCAATCAGGATCTGCTGCGCGGGCTGATCGACGTGGCCACGGCGCAGGTCGCGGCCGGGCGGCGGGCGCAGGACGACGTGCTGCGGGCGCAGGTGGAGGTGTCGGCGCTGGAGGGCGATCTGATCGAACTGCGGCGCAGGCGCGAGGCGCTCGCGGCCGCGCTCAATCGCGAGATGAACCGCAAGCCGGACGCGGCGGTCAGCGTCGCTGCCGACGTGGCCTTGCCGTCGGTGGATGCCCAGCTTGAGGCGCTGCTGGACGTGGCGGCTGCGAACAATCCGGATCTGAAGCGGCTCGCGCATGCGATCGAGCGCGACGGTCATGCGGCGGAATCCGCGCGGCTGGCGGCGTGGCCGGAGCTGGTGCTCGGCTTCGAGTGGATGCTGATGGAGCCGCGCGACCCGCCGCCGTTGCCGCGGCAGAGCGGCTCTTACGCTCCCCCCCCCAAGAACATGAGCGAGTCCGGCTCGGACAACTGGGCGATCCTGTTCGGCTTCACTCTGCCCATATGGACGGACCGCATCCGCGAGGGCGTGCGCGAATCGCGCGAGCGGCTCATCGCCTCGCAGCAGACGCTGGCGGCCGAGCAGAGCCGGATCGACTTTGAGGTTGCCGAGGCGCTGGCACGCGTGAACGCACAGCGGGAGCTGGCGGCGCTGTTCGACCGGACGATCATCCCGCAAGCGCGGCAGGCGTTCGAGACGTCGCGGGCCGGCTACGCCAGCGGCCGCAGCGACTTTCTGGTCGTCATCGACAACTGGCAGAAGTGGCTGGCGGTGAGCATTCAGTATCATCGCGCCCTGGGAGAGTTGCAGATGGCGGTGGCGGATCTGGAGTCCGCCCTTGGCGTGAGTCTGGCGGAAGCGGCGGATGCGGAAGGGAGTTAGGGAGTCAGGGAGTCAGGGAGTCAGGGAGTGAGGGAATCGGAAGTGAGAAGGTGAGAACGTAAGAAGGGTGAGGGAAGCGTGTGCGCAGCGCCAACTTGTGCAGCCAGGCGCGGACTTCAGCCAGGCTTCAGCTCGCACGGTGCTTTGTGCCGTGAATGGTGCCCGAATTTGGAATAGCGCAATCCGAAACGTCCGCCGCTGGCGGATGAAGGATCGACTTTTGACGAGAGTGAGGTAATGGACGATTCCGATCTGAGAGCCAGGGTAATCGCCCGACGGACGGCGGCGTGCGGATGGACCCGCGCGCCGGCGCGCACATCCGTCACGATCGTCCTCGTTGTGCTGGCACTCGCAATTGGAGTCGGGGGGGGGCTGTGGATCGGATCGGGCGGTTTGCCGTTCGTCGGTGTGGACGGTGCAGCGGCAGGCAGTGGCTCCGGCGCGGGCGCCGAACCCACCCTGTACACCTGTGGCATGCATCCGACGGTGCTTCAGGCGGAGCCTGGGGACTGCCCGATCTGTCACATGAAGCTCACGCCGGTCAGGGAAGACGAATCCGGCGACGGGGCGGAGGCCGACGGCGGCGCGTCCGGCCTGGCCGCTGCACCCGTTGAGCGCAAGGTGCTCTACTGGCGGGCACCGATGGACCCGAACTACGTCTCCGACCGGCCCGGCAAAAGCCCGATGGGGATGGACCTCGTGCCCGTCTATGCCGACGCTTCCGAGCCGGCCGCCGGAAGCACCGTTCGCATCGACCCGGTCACCGTGCAGAACATGGGCATCCGCACGGCCACCGTGACGCGCGGGCCGCTGGTCAAGGAGATTCGCACCGTCGGCCGCGTGGCCTACGACGAGCAGACGGTTACGTTCATCACGCCCAAGTTCGACGGCTGGATAGAAAAACTCTACGTCGATGAGACCGGCGCCCGTATCGAAAAAGGCCAGCCGCTGTTCGATGTGTATTCGCCGAAGCTCTACGCCGCGCAGGAAGAATACCTGGCGGCGCTGCGCGGCGTGCAGCGGCTGTCGGACAGTACCATGCCGCAGGCGCGGGAAGAGGCGCAGCGTCTGGTCGACGCGGCGGAGGTGCAGCTTCGCTACTTCGACATTGCCGACGTGCAGATCGACGAAATGCGGCGCAGCGGCGAGAGCCGCAAGACGCTGACGATTCACACCCCGGCCGGCGGCGTGGTGACCGAGAAAATGGCGCTGGACGGGATGTACGTCCAGCCGGGCATGAGGCTCTACACCGTCGCCGACCTGTCGCGCGTGTGGGTGCTCGTGGACGTGTATGAGTATCAGCTTCCCTGGCTTCGCGTCGGGCAGCAGGCGTCCATGACGCTGCCCTACATCCCCGGCCGGGCGTTCGAAGGCCGCGTCGTCTACATCTATCCGTATCTGGAGCAGCGCACGCGCGTGGTCAAGGTGCGGCTCGAGTTTGACAATCCCGACCTCGATCTGAAGCCCGACATGTTTGCCAACGTCGTCTTGCAGGCCGACCTGGATCGCGAAGCATTGCTCGTGCCGCGCGAGGCGTACATTGACTCCGGGTTGCGCAAGGTCGCGTTCGTCGTCCGCGGCCAGGGGCGGTATCAGCCGCGCGACATTCAGGTCGGCGTCGAGGCCGAGAACGGCATGGTTGAAGTGCGCTACGGACTGGACGCGGGCGAAAGCGTGGTGTCCAGCGGGCAGTTCATGCTGGATGCGGAGAGCAAGCTGAAAGAGGCGGTGGCGAAGATGCGCATGCGCGACGGGTCGCCGTCAAGCGGCGCGGCGAAGGACGCTTCGACGGATGCGTGGCACCGGCTTCCAGCCGGTGAAATCACGGCCTGGAAGGCCGTGCCACACAATGCTCAACCGGCGGCCAAGCACGAGGACGCCGGCTCGGGGGGGGGCGGCATTCCGCCGGATGCGGCGTACGCCTGCCCGATGGACAAACACCCGGCCGAGACCGAGCCTACCCGGCAGGGGGCCTACTTCTCGGCGGAGCCGGGGCGATGCCCGTGGTGCGGCATGACGCTCAAGCCGCTGGACCAACTCGATTGGGCGAAAACGCGGCGGGCGGCCGGCGACGGGGAAATCGCGTACACCTGTCCGGATCATCCGCACGTCTTCTCGCCATCTGCCGGGAACTGCCCGCGCTGCGACCGGCCGCTCGAACCGTTCAAGGTGATGTACACCTGTCGCGACGCCGCCCATGCGTCGTACGTCAGCGCTGCTGCCGGTGCGTGCCCGCAAGGCGGCGAATTGCTGGCGCCGTTCCGCGGCGTGTGGCTGTCGGAGGCGATGGCAAGCAAGAACGTGCCGCCTGATCCGGGCATCGCGGCCGCAGCCGTGTATCACTGCCCGCTGCATCCGCTGGTCAGCTCGTCGCGCGGCGGCCATTGCACCATCTGCGCGCATGAACTGGAGACCGACGTTCACGTATCGCTGGAGACGCCGCCAAGCCCGCCGCTTCCCGCGATTCCAAACGGAGCCAACTACGTCTGCCCGATGGAGTCGTGCCATCAGTTCTCCAACGAGCCGGGCGACTGCCCGGTCTGCGGCATGACGCTCAAGCCCATCGAGGAAGTCCAGTGGGCGTCCGCGCTTCGCACGGCTCAGACTCCGGCGCCAACCGAGCCGGACTACGTTTGCCCCATGCATCCCGATCAGCACAGCGCTGACGCCAGCGCGTCGTGCCCCGTTTGCGGGATGCGACTGGTGGCCGCGGACGTGCTGCCGGCGCCCGCCGGTGCGCCGGAGGCCATCGCCGTTCAGATCAACTACCTGATGGAGCATTACCTGGAATTGCAGGCCCGGTTCTCATCCGACCGCACCGCCGACGTCGCGCTCCACGCGCTCGGCCTGGTGGGCGCGGCGGACGAAACGCTGGCATTGCTGGACAAACCCGAGGCGAAACTCCCGTCCGAATTCGCCGAGGCCGTCCGGGCTCTGCGTGCGGCCGCACTGAAGACCACCGGCAAAGACCTCGACGACGACCGTGTGACCTTCGCGCAGATGGGCGCGGCCATGGAGACCCTCGTTCGACACGTGCGTCCCGATCCGCGAGAGTTCCCCGACATCTACATCTATCACTGCCCCATGACCAAGGCGGACTGGCTGCAAACGTCCGAACCGATCGCCAACCCCTTCTACGGCTTCCGCATGTTAAAATGCGGCACGCTGGTGGGAAAGAAGTAACGGCATGACAGCAACCGACACACGGGCCGCCTTGCCGTCGAGCAGCCTCTTCTCTGCATTCGTTATTCGCTATTCGCCATTCGCTATTCCCACATGATTTCCCGCATCATCGAATACAGCGCCCGCAACCGCCTGCTGGTAGCGATTCTGGCGGCGTTCATCGTCGCCGGCGGCGTCTGGACGCTGGAGCGCATCGCCGTCGACGCCATCCCGGACCTGTCGGACGTGCAGGTCATCGTCATGACCGACTTCCCCGGTCAGTCGCCGCAGGTGGTCGAGGAGCAGGTCACCTATCCGCTGGCGACCGCCATGCTGGCCGTACCACACGCGAAGGACGTGCGCGGGTACTCCATGTTCGGCACGTCGTTCGTATACGTCATCTTCGAGGACGGCACGGACATCTACTGGGCTCGTTCGCGCGTGCTGGAATATCTCAACTACGTCGCCGGCCGCCTGCCGAAGGGGGTGACGCCGCAACTCGGTCCGGACGCCACCGGGGTGGGGTGGGTCTATCAGTATTCGGTGCGCAACGGTTACTACTGCCCGGATCATCCGAACGGGATGTACTACGATCCGCGGGCCTATGCTGACAGCGGTAGGCGTAATGGGCATGACGCAGCGCGCGTCCACTGGTACTCCACCCGCGACGCCGCCCCCCCCGCGATCCGCGACCGGCTTGAACGACTCCGCATATTCCCCCAGCCCGGCAAGTGTCCGTTTGACAGCAAGTCCGACCTCGTGCTCGCCGAATACGACCTCTCCGAACTGCGCAGCCGGCAGGACTGGTACCTGCGGCCGGAGCTGACCGCCGTGAAGGGCGTCGCCGAAGTCGCGGCCATCGGCGGGTTCGTGCGGCAGTACCAGGTCGTGGTCGATCCCGACCGGCTGCTCGCGTACGACATTCCGCTCAACCAGGTCAGAGCCGCGATCCAGCGCTCCAACAACGACGTCGGCGGTCGCGTGCTGGAGATGTCGGAAACGGAGTACATGGTCCGCGGCCGGGGGTATCTGGCGGCCCTGACGCCGGAGCAGATCGAGGCCGCCCGCGCCGCGGGTGTCCCGCTCGATCGCGCCCGCGCGGCGCAGGGGATCAAGGATCTCGAACGGGTTGTCGTCCGTGCCAGCAGTCAAGGTACGCCGGTCTACCTGCGCGACATCGCCGAAATTCGCCTGGGGCCGGAGCTGCGCCGCGGGCTGGCTGAGGCCGACGGACGGGGCGAGGTCGTCGGCGGCATCGTGGTCATGCGCGACGGCGAGAACGCGCTGCAGACCATCCGCAACGTCAAGCACAAGCTCGACGAACTGGTGCGCGGCCTGCCGCCGGGCGTTGATGTGATCACGGAATACGATCGCTCCGCCCTGATCGAGCGCGCCATCGACACGCTGACGCATACGCTCATTAAGGAGATCATCGTCGTCGGGCTGGTGTGCATCTGTTTTCTGCTGCACGCCCGTAGCGAACTGGTCGCCATCTTCGTGCTGCCGACTGGCGTGTTGTGCGCCCTGATCATCATGCACGCCCTCGGCATCAACGCCAACATCATGAGCCTGGGCGGTATCGCCATCTCGATCGGCGTCATGGTGGACAGCTCGATCGTCATGGTCGAAAACGCCCACAAGCACCTCGACGCGGAAGAAGACCGCGTCGCGTCGGAGCTCGCCGCCGGGCGGACGCCCGTCCACCGCCCGCGGGCGGAACTGATCATCGACGCCGCCAAAGAGGTCGGTCCCACGCTGTTTTTCTCGCTCTTGATCATCACCGTCAGCTTCGTGCCGGTCTTCGTGCTGGGCGAGCAGAGCGGGCGACTGTTCAAGCCGCTGGCGTACACCAAGACCTTCGCGATGGCGTCGGCGTCGGTGCTGGCCGTCACGATCATCCCCGTGCTGATGATCTCGCTGATCACCGCCCGGGTGCTGCCGAAGCGCTGGGGCTTGCTGCGAAATACGGGCGTGACGCTGGCGGTCATGCTGGTCCCGGCCGGCGTGCTCTATGTCGCGCCGCTGGGTGAATACGAGCCGCTGCGCCGCTGGTTCGTCATCGGTTGGATCATCTTCGCGGCCATGCTGCTGGTGCCGCAGAAGATCTTTCACGAGCGCGTCAACCCGATCAGCCGCCTGCTTCAGGCGATCTACGACCCGTTCTTTCGCATGGCGATGTTTTTCCGATGGCCGGTGCTGCTGATCGCGATCCTGCTCGTCGCCAGCGCGGCCGTACCGCTTTTCGGCTTGCGCAATATGCCGTGGTTCGGCGAGCCTGTCGCCGAGCGATTCCCCCGGCTCGCCAAGGCGATGCCCGGCCTGGGACGCGAGTTCATGCCGCCGCTGGACGAGGGCGACCTGCTCTACATGCCCACCACCGATCCGGCCATCAGCATCACCAAGGCCCGCGAACTGCTGCAACAGACCGACGCGCTGATCGCGACGTTCCCCGAAGTCCATCACGTCTTCGGCAAGATCGGCCGCGCCGAAACCGCCACCGACCCGGCCCCGCTGAGCATGATCGAAACGACGATCATGCTGGAG
Source organism: uncultured Phycisphaeraceae bacterium (assembly GCA_964648365.1). Lineage (GTDB taxonomy): Bacteria > Planctomycetota > Phycisphaerae > UBA1845 > UBA1845 > SURF-32. Next base: position 1,184 of record CAZYLK010000018.1, on the reverse strand, counting down.
CCCGACCGTGCCACGTGGCGACAGGTCGGCGTCGATCGCTGGTTCGCAGATCTACCGGCATGGGCCAAGACGTACACGGGCCTGACGTACTTCTGGCCCGAGTCGCGGCCGATTACCATCGACGAACTCTGCTACGGCTACGACGGCGGTGGCCAGCGGGTGAAGGGCCTCAACGACGTGGTCGCGTTTCCCGGCCTGACCAACGCCTGGACCATGCCGATCAAGACGCGCATCGACATGCTCTCGACCGGCATCAAAACGCCGGTCGGCATCAAGATCATGGGTGACGATCTGACGACGCTCTCGGACCTGGCCACGCGGATCGCGGCCGAGGTCCGCCCGCTGCCCGGCACGCTCAGCGCCTATCCCGAGAAGTCCGTGGGCGGCAAGTACGTGGACATCGACATCGACCGGGACGAAGTCGCCCGCTACGGCCTGACCATCGGCGACGTGCAGGACGTGATCCTGTCGGCGATGGGCGGCATGAACGTCACCTGGACGGTCGAAGGGCTGGAGCGTTATCCGGTCAACCTGCGCTACAAGCGCGAATTACGCGACAACCTGCCTGCGCTCAAGCGCACGCTGGTGGCCACGCCGGGGGGGGCACAGGTGCCGATCGCGCAGCTTGCCACGGTCGAGATCGTCGAAGGCCCGCCGATGATCAAGAGCGAAAACGCCCGCAAAACCGCGTGGATCTTCGTCGACCTGACCACCAGCGACGTGGTCGGCTGGATCGACCGGGCCAAGGCGACGATCGCCGAGCGGGTGCCGTTGCCGGCCGGCTACAACATCGTCTGGTCCGGCCAGTACGAGTACATCCAACAGGCGAGCGCTCGTCTGAAGGTGGCGATCCCACTCACGCTGCTTGCGATCATCCTGCTCCTCTACATCCACTCGCGATCCTGGTTTCGCACCTGCGTGGTGCTGCTGGCGGTGCCGTTCAGCCTCGTGGGGGCGGTGTGGATTCTCTACCTGCTTGATTACAACCTGTCGCTGGCGGTCTACGTAGGCATGATCGCGCTGGCCGGCTTGGACGCCGAAACCGGCATGGTCATGCTGCTCTACCTGGAAAACAGCTTTGAGAAGTTCAAGGCCGACGGCAAGATGAACACACTCGCCGATCTGCGCCACGCCATTCACGACGGCGCGGTGATGCGCATCCGCCCCAAGACCATGACCGTGGC
>CAZYLK010000017.1:44747-52465 GCA_964648365.1 uncultured Phycisphaeraceae bacterium | reverse complement strand
AGCGGGAGTGTGAGGCCGCTGGGGGCGTGTGGGGGCATCAGGGGCTGTTCCCCGGCGATCCGATCTGCAACCTGCGCACGACGGATTTCGGCGACGAGTGTACGGATTCGAGCCAATGCCGGGGCGCCTGCATCGCGGATGTGGAGCTGGATGAATGCGGGACGGCGACCTCCGGGCAGTGCTCCGAGTTCGAGTCGATCGTTGGCTGCCACTGCTTCATCGGTTTTGATGAAGAAGGCGTCGGCAGCGCCATCTGCGTCGATTGAGAATGATGGGAACGCCGCTGGTACAGGCAGCCGGCCGGGTCTGATCGTCGATCCGCCTGAATGTCCGTGGAGCGAAAGAGACAGAGCCGTCCGCGTCAACCGCTACAGCACGCTCCCCTTTCGTGCGTTGCAGGCGTACTCGCAAACCCACATGGCCGTGGAGCGGCTGATCAAAAAGTCGTCGATGATCCGCTCGACGCGCTGCGGATGGTACATGTGCAGGTGCCCCAGGCCGTGCAGCGCGCTGACCTGGCACGTACTGGTTCGGCACTGGGCCAGGACCGTCTCGAGCGCGGCGAAGCTGGGGTCAACCAGGTGCGGCGCCTGGTTTGGGAACATGGCGGCGCATTCGATGCAGTCCATGTCCCAGATCATGTACACGGCGCCGTCAACCGTGAGTTCATTCCGGAAGTCGCCGTCTGGTTCGGCGCCGCGTTTGCAGCAGAAGCGGTCGAACAGGTCGGTATAGAGCGTCGCCACCGACGCGATGCATTCGATTTGCAGATCCCTGGGGACGGGGTCAGACGGCAAGTATTGGAAGTACCCTGACGCAACACCGAACAGAAACCACGTGGCGTTGCCGATCTGATTGTCGGCATACCGCGCCGCAACGGCAGCCGGATCCCGAAACAGCCGGATAACGTAGCGCGCCAGCAGCGCCGGCTCCAAGTTGGCGAACCGCTGCGTGCGTAGTTGCGCCTGTTCGTATTCCGGCGATCCGGCCCTTGCGTGGAAATCCGCCCAGCCCTGCGTGAAGCAGTACGCCACCCACTCCTCGAAACTCGGCGGGCTGATCTTCATACCGACGAGCTTACGACACGACTCCAGCATTCAGCAAGGTGATACTGCTGGATCCTACCAGACCCGCGCGCAGCGGATGCGCGATGTCGAGGCATGAGCTTCCTCCGGCGTGCCGCGGCGCTTCCGCACCGCGATACCCACACGCGGTTTGCCCGGGCACGTCGCCGGATCGCGCGCGGCGGGATCACGCCTGCCCTGACACGATGGCCACGCCGCTCGATGTGCCGATGCGGTCGGCGCCGGCTTGGATCATGGCGATGGCGGTGGCGGCGTCGCGAATGCCGCCGGCGGCTTTGACCCGCAGCGGCGATGCGATCCGTTTCAATCGCCGCACGGCCTCCACCGTCGCCCCTCCGGCGGGGTGAAAGCCGGTCGAGGTCTTCACGAAGTCGGCTTCGCCCTCGGCGGCGCACCGGCAGCCGAGGACGATGGCGTCGTCTGACAGGGCGGCCGTCTCGAGGATAACCTTCAGCAGGGCGGGGCGGGCGGCGCCGTGAACGACGTGCGCGACCGCCTCGATGTCGTCGCGAACCGTGCGGTGTTCGCCCGCCAGCAGCAGGCCGATGGGCGCGACCATGTCGATTTCATCCGCACTGTCTTCGATCGCTCGGGCGGCGGCCGTGCATTTGGTCTCGGTCAGGTCGGCACCCAGCGGAAAGCCCACGACCGTCACCACCTTGATGCCGGTTCCGGCCAGTCGCACTGCGGCCTGGCGCACGTAGCAGGGATTGATGCACACGGCCGCGAAGCGATGACGCTGTGCCTCATCGCAGAGCCGATCCACGTCCGACGGCGCCGCTTCCGCCTTCAGCAACGTGTGCTCGATGGCGCGTGCGAGGTCGGAAGGACTATGACCCACCGGAAAGCTCCTCGACCAGTGCGTAACGATGCAGCAGCTTCGCCAGCCCGTCGTCCGCCTGCATGACGCGCAACCGCAGGCGCTCCGCCCGGATGCCCAGCGCCGGCGAACGCCCGGCCGAGCGATCGGTAATGCGCAGCCCCTCGAACACATCGTCGAAGGTCAGCTCCGTTCGCCCCTGCCAGGCGGCGTGAGTGCGGGCAAGCCAGCCGACCACGGCCGCGCCCGCCCACAGCGCCGCAAGACCGGCAAACATCGGCCAGCGGTAATAACCATAGCCGAATGCGCTGCGCGTTACGAGCCGGTGGCACAGGTAGCGCGTCATCAGGTCGTCGATGCGCTCGACATCTGCCGGATCGGACGCGGGGCTGACGGCCTCCACGTCATCGAAGCATGGCAGGCGGTCGCTGGCGCCGCCTGGAGGCGCGGTCGTCGCTGTGGGATCGTCGGCATGTGTGGATCGGCCGTTCGATCGCGGATCGAAGAGGCCGCGCACGTCGGGGACGTTTCCGGCCCCGACGCGAAAGCGCCGGGCAGCGGAAAGCTGGGCGAGCCGGCCGCGGAGGCGCGTGCCGATGCCGGCGCGGGACTCCTCGATCGAGACGTGGGCGGCGTGGACGTAGGCCAGCTCTCGCAGCATGGACCGCTGTTTTGCAGTGGGCGGCGCGGCCGCCGCGGCGGCATCGTTCGCGTCCTGTCGCACGCCCAGGAGCAAGTCCACCAGTTCGCCGAGGCGTTCATTGCGAACCGCCTCGAACTTCGCCTCACCGATCAACTGCGTGGCGGCGGCCGCCGACTCCATGCGAACGTTCAGCGGTCGGGTTCGGTCTGTCAGCCACGTGCAGAGTTTGTCGATCACCAGCGACGTTTCCATCTCCGTCGCGCGAAGGCCCGGCTGAAGTTCCGGACAGTCGTCGCCGGTGGCGCCCTGGTGCTTCAGATCGCGCGTCAACTCGCGAACGAGCGGCGCATAATCAACAACGGGATCCCCCAGGTTCGCCGCGAGGCTGGGGCAGTCAAAACGCCACGACACCTGCCAGCCGTCGGGTACGTCGCGCACGGTAAACGGGTAGATGCGACAGGCGCGGGGCTTGGCCTGCTCGCCGAACTTCTCATGAATGCGGCAGCGGTTGGAGGATTCGTCCAGGAACACGCAGGCGCCGCTGGCGCGCTTGTTGAGTACGTAGCCCTTGCCCAGCGGGACGTAAGGTTCGGCGCCAAGTGAATGGCCCCATCCCTGTCGGTCGATGCGCTGTCGTTCCTCGCGCGAGATGTGCCCGACGAGGTCGTAGCAGCAGCGGCCGCACGAGTGGCACGACCAGCGCTGCGAACCGGCGGCCGGCATCAGCACTTTCAGAGATTTGGACGCCATGCCGGATTATAGGGGGAAGGCACGGAGGGACGAAGGCACGTCGTATACAATGTTGCCACCGAGTGCGTGATCCCGGCGACGGAGATCGCCCGGGGGCTGCTTCGTCCCTGTCGCGGCCGCGGGGGGGCAGAGAGCGGCGAGGCGCCGCATCGCGGTCTTGCGGTCGCGGGAGCACCAGGAGGTGGGTGTCATGGAGGACGCCAATCAGCGGTCGGGGCGGATTCTGACCGTGGATCGCGGGTTCGAGTGGACGCGTCTGTGTCGCCGGGTGGTGGCGGGGGTTTATGACCGGCTCGTGCCCGTGGTGAAAGTGGGCGTGGGTCAGGAAGGGCCCGTCGGGGCGTCGAGTGTTGCGGCGGTTGACGGCAGCGCCGGCGGGCTGCATTCGGGTGACGAAGGGTCGCCGTGGGGCGATCCTTCACGGCGAGCGGTGGGGAGTGGAGCATGACCAGAGAACGGACGCTTCGGGTCGGTATGTACGCTCGCGTATCATCGGACCGGCAGGCCAAGGACAACACCGTCGCCAGTCAGATTGACGCACTGCATCAGCGCATTGAACAGGACGGGATGGGCTGCCCTGAGTCGATGCGTTTCATCGATGACGGTTATAGTGGCGGTACGCTGCTGCGTCCCGCGCTGGAGCGGTTGCGGGACTGTACCGACGCCCACGGCTTGGATCGATTGTACGTTCACTCTCCCGACCGCCTGGCGCGCGATCTGAACGACCAGATCCTGCTGCTGGCGGAACTGAAGGACCGCCACGTCGATGTGGTGTTTCTGAATCATCCGATCGGCACGACGCCCGAGGAGAATCTGCTGTTGCAGATGCAAGGCATGTTTGCAGAATACGAGCGGGCCAAGATTCGAGAACGCACCCGGCGGGGCCGGTTGCACGCAGCACGACACGGAGCGGTCAGCGTGCTCTCCGCTGCGCCGTATGGCTATCGGTACATCAGCAAGGACGCAGGGGGCGGCCGGGCGGAATATCAGGTGGTCCTGGAGGAGGCGCGCGTCGTTCAGCGAATGTATGAATGGGTCGGCGTGGATCGTTTCAGCATCGGAGAGGTGTGTCGGAGGCTGAAAAACCAGGGAATTCGCTCACCTTTGGGTAAGAGCCTGTGGGAGCGCTCTACCGTTCATGGCATCTTGAAGAACCCGGCCTACAAAGGTTCGGCGGCCTTCGGAAGAACACGCAAGAGCGAGCGGCGTCCGCGTCTGCGGCCCACCCGCAATGGCGCGGCCTATCCACGCCAGGCACGGGCCAGCTATGACGTTCCCGCGGACGAGTGGATCGCCATCCCGGTGCCGTCGATTGTCACGACGGAGTTGTTCGCGGCGGTGGCTGATCAACTGGCCGACAACCGCGCCCGCCAGCGAGAGAACGCGCGCGGCGCCACCCATCTGTTGCAGGGACTGCTGGTGTGCGGCCTCTGCCGTTACGCGTACTATGGCAAGCGAGCAAAGGGCTGCAGGCAACCTGAGCACAGGCGTGCCTATTATCGCTGCAGCGGGGCGGACGCGCATCGCTTCGGCGGGCAGCGATTGTGTACGAACAAACCGGTCCGCACGGACATGCTCGACGAGGCCGTCTGGTCGGACGTCCGTGCGTTGCTCAACGAGCCGGAACGCATCGAACAGGAGTACGAGCGTCGCTTGCACGACCCTGCGGAGACGGACGGATCGCCCACGGCCGCGGGACTGGCAACCGCCATCCGGCAGGTCGAACGAGCCATCGATCGACTGGTCGACGCGTATCAGGATGGTCTGTTGAGTCGGGAAGACTTCGAACCAAGAATCAGGCAGGCTCGACAGAAGCTGGATCGCCTGAAAGCGGAAGCCGAGACCGAGGCGGCCCAGGCGGTCGATCGGCGGGAACTGCGCCTGGTGATCGGCCGGATCGAGGAGTTCGCTCGACGCGTTCACGATGGACTCGGACGGGCAGATGGCGCGCTGCGTCGGGAAATCGTCCGCGCCCTGGTCAACCGGGTGGAGGTCGGCGAGACGGGCGTCCGAATCGTCTACAGGGTCAGCCCGACCCCCACCCTCCCTACCGCCGAACCGACGCCAGCCCCAGTGTGGCAACATTGTACACGACGTCGGCACGAAGGCACGGAGGGGAAGAGGCACGAAGGCACGGAGGCGGAAGCGAGGCACGGAGGGACGCGGGCGCGAAAACACGAAGGCGGAAGAGAGGGACGCAGTGATGAAGGAAGCGCGGCGCGCGGTCACTAGCTGCGGGGAGCAGGAGAGGCGCGGGCTGTCGGAACCGCGCCTTGAAAGGCGGGGCTCTGAAAATATCGCTCACCACTCGTTCCCCTCGTGCCGGTGTGCCTTCGTGCCTCTGTGCCTCTCTTCCCCCTTGGTGACTGCGTCGCTCGGTGCCTTCTTCACGGTCGCGGCCACCAGTAATCGCTGACGTCAATCGACTTGGGCAGCTTGCGGGCGACGTGGCCGTCGAAGAAGCCGAGGTTGATGCCGCCGGGATGGCGCTCGTCGGTGGCGACGCGCGGGTGCTGTCCGCGCGGGAGTTGTTCGCCGGTCCAGACATCGTGGAACAGAAAGAGCGGGTCGTTCGGGATCAACCAGCGGTTGGCCTCGGACAGATAGACCGTGCCTGAGATGTTCCTCAGGTCGGAGAGTTTCTCCGGCGCGACTTCCTGCTTGCCGGTCTGCGGGTCGATGCGGCGGCCGCGGGCCACCCAGCGCGCTTTCAGATCCGGTTCCGGCAACTGCGTGTCACGCCCGTCCGGTATGTAGCGGACCGCGAAGCCGTTGGTGACGTAGTCCACCGGCTGCTCCAGAAGGAAGCGACCGAAGCCGTCGGTATTGTCCTGCGGGAAGTCTGGGCACTGGAGAACCTTCATCTCCAGGAACTGTTGGTAATACGGGCGCCGCGCCAGCTCGTGCGGCTCGTTGTAGATCTCCATCTGCAAACTGCGCAGCAGCGGCACGGGGTAGGGCAACTGCTGCCCCTGCGAACCGTCGATGTCGCGGGGGATGGCGCTGTTGTACTCGCTGGCGTAAATCTGGAGGGAGTGGCCCAGGGCGTGAAGATTGGACGCGCAGTGGATGGCGCGGGCCTGCCGGCGCGCTTTCTGCAGCGACGGCAGCAGGATCGCCACCAGCAGGGCGATGATCGAGATCACCACCAGCAGTTCGATCAGGGTGAATCCGCGTCGAGAGGAAGGCTGCGGTCCGAATGTCCCTTGCATGGCTGGTCCCCGGTTCCCGTTCAGGCGTTCGGATTTGAATGGCCATCCTACCGTGCGACGGCCGCAATCACAACTCACTATCGTCCCTATCGGCGATTCGGGGCGAGACCGGCCCCCTCCAGAAGCCACGCAATCCGAGAACCGGCGGGGACATGATCGCGGCGCTGACGCCCGGCGCCGATCGGCGCACGTGTTTTGTAGCCGTGAACAGCTTCGGCGGGGTCAGCGCCCCGACCGAGGCGAGTCTCTTGCACGGAGCCGGAACAGATGTCCACACAAGAGTTGACAGCGATGGGGGAACACGTGGCCCTGCGATCGGCGGCGCTGGCGGCCGATGACGCGGCGCCCGCCCGGGTGCTGCTGGCGCCCTGGGGCAGCGTCGAGAGCACGCGTGGATCCTTCGTCGTCGACGAGGAGGCCGCCCGGATGGTGGTGGATGCGTTTGCATCACACGCGACCGACCTGCCCATCGACTACGAGCATCAGACCCTGGGCGGGCGCTATGCCGCGCCCGATGGGCGAGCGCCGGCCGCCGGATGGATCCGGCGCATCTTCGTCGTCTCCGGGGAGGGGCTGTACGGCGAAATCGAATGGACCGACGAGGCCCGGCGGCAGCTTGTCGCCCGGGCGTATCGGTACCTTTCACCCGTGGCGCTGATCCGTCGAAGCGACCGAAAGCTGATCGCGCTGCACTCGGCCGCTCTGACGAACAAACCGGCGATCGTGGGCATGAAGCCGATCGTCAACCGCGACGAGTACGACTGCGTCGACCGCCCCGAACCGGCAGACGACGACTCATGTTGTTGCGACGGGTTCGTCGCGGCCTGTGACACTGCGACGCTCGCGACGAGTCCGCTCGAGCCTGCCGGCGGCGGCGCGCGCGTTCATCCGCTCGTCGCCTTGCGCGAGGAACTGGATCTTGATGCGGACGCCGCGGTCGAGGAGGTGCTGGCTGCCGCGGGGCGGCGGCTGCGCGAACTCGACGACATGGTGCGACGCCGCCGGGCCCGCGAGCGCGTCACTGAAGCGATGCGCTCCGGCCGGCTGGTGGAAGCGCAGCGCGAGTGGGCCACTGCGCTCGTGCTGCGCGATGAAGCGTCGTTCGATGCGTTTCTCAAGAGCGCACCCGTGGTCATCAGCTTCGGTCGGACGGCGCCGCCCGACAACGGCTCGGCCGGGGAGCGGCGGACCGCTTCTGTCGCCGCCCG
>CAZYLK010000017.1:0-44647 GCA_964648365.1 uncultured Phycisphaeraceae bacterium | reverse complement strand
ACTCTCTTCATTCGTTATTCGCTATTCGACATTCGTTATTCCCGGGGACCAATCATGGCACTTACCGCAAACCGCAACGTAGACCACTACATCGACCAGCAGCTTCGCACGTTTGCCGTCGCCGGCAGCACGCACGTGTACAAGGGTGCGCTCGTCGGCCTGAAGGCGGACGGATACGTTCGGGGCCTGGTGGCGGGCGACCCGTTCATCGGCATCGCCTACGAAGAGATCGACAACTCGTCCGGCAGCGACGGGGACAAGTCCGTTCGCGTCTACACGCAGGGCGACTTCGGCCACGCACTCAGCGGCGCGGCCATCACCGACATCGGCCGGCCGCTGTTCGCATCGGCGGACGACACGCTGACGTTTGCCGGCGAGGGCAACTCGTACGTCGGCATCGTCGAGGACTTCCTGGCCACCAGTGAGATCATGCTGCGGCTCGATGCCGGAGGGGGGCGGATCAGGACGATCGTTCACGCCGTTGAAGACCTCGCTGCGAATGCCGACATCGCGGCGCGGGCGATTCACGCCTTCGAGGCGGCGGCCTGGGTGGTTGCGGCGCGGGTGGTCAATCAAGCGTCGGCCGCGGCGGGCATCGACGATTCCAACACGTGCGTGGTTGCGCTGACGCTGGGCGGATCGGCGCTGGTGTCGGAGACGTTCGACTCGACCACGGCGTTTCCGGATGCCAACGAAGCGCACGGCATGGGCGCGCTGAGCAATGCCTTCGCATCCGCTGGCGAGGTTCTGACGCTGGCCGTCACCAACGGCACCACCGCCAACCCGGGCCCGTTCCTGGTGGAAGTGGATTACGTGTGAGTGTGGCACCGGTTTGTAGCCGGTGTTCTTCAGTGGGGCACGGGTTTGTAACTGGTGATCTGCCGTGATGCCGATCGCCATCCGGCAAACGCGATCCGCAACACTCCCGGCATGAATGCCGGGGCTCTGAGCAGGATCCCCTTCTTTCGACATTCGACATTCGACATTCGACATTCGCCATTCGACATTCATTCGTTATTCGCTATTCGACATTCGCTATTCGGAGACAACCATGGCCATCATCAACACCGGCCTGCTGACCAAGGGCCTGCGCAGCGAGTTCTTCAACCGTTTCAGCGCCGTCGCGACGCACTTTCGCGACCTGGCGACGCGCATCGAATCCACGTCCGACAGCGAGACCTATCGCTGGCTGGGCACGGTGCCGCAGATGCGCGAGTGGGGCGACGGGCGTGTGGCCCGCGGGATGCGGACCGAGTCCTACTCGGTCGAGAACCTGAAGTATGAGTCGACGCTGGAAGTCGATCGCGACGAGATCAGCGACGATCAGACCGGGCAGATCCGCGTGCGCATCGCGGAACTGGCCCAGCGGGCGGCCACGCACAAGGACTATCTGATCGCCCAGCTTCTGATCAACGGCGATGCCTCCGGTTACCTGAGCTACGACGGCGTGACGTTCTTCAACGACGCCCACAGCTCCGGCGATTCCGGCTCGCAGGACAACAAGCTGTCCGCATCCGCCAGCACCCCGGCCGCGCCGACGACGGCCGAGTTCAAGACCGCCTTGGCCGCGGCCATCGCCCAGATGCTCGCGTTCAAAGACGACCGCGGCCAGCCCATGTCGATCAACGCGTCCGGCCTGGCGTGCGTCGTGCCGACGACGATGTACTTCACCGCTCTGGAGGCGATCAATGCGACGGTCGTACAGAACACGTCCAACGCTCTGGAAGGCGCCGCCCGGGTGATCGCGTTCCCGTGGCTGTCGGAAGCGGCGACGTGGTATCTGCTGAAAAACGACGGCGTCGTGCGGCCGTTCATCTTCCAGGATCGCGAGCCGGTCGAGTTTACCGCGCTGACTGAAAACAGCGACGAGGGCTTCCGCCGTGAGAAGTTCCTCTTCGGCGTCCGCGCCCGCTATCGCATGGCCTACGGCTACTGGCAGTACGCGGTGCAGACGACGTTTGCGTGACGTGATGGCTCGGCCGGCACACGCAGCGTTCGGATCAATGCGTCCCTGGCACAGCTCTGCCGGGTGCCACTTGGTGCCACTGCTCTTGAGCAGTGGAGGTCGATTGGCATGCAAATGCAGGCGCGCGTTGCCACCCTGATAGAACCGGCCTGAGATCGTCATTAACATGGTCGGCACTGCTCAAGAGCAGTGGCACGAGAGAAGGCACTGCTCAAGAGCAGTGGCACCAAGTGGCACCGTGACGTGCCGCTCAAGAGCAGTGGCACCGGGAAGGGTGTCCGGCCCACCGAGCAGTGTGGGTGGACAGTGGCCATCAACAAGGAGCCTCACATGGCCATCGACACAGATGACTACATCGCCAACACCGACATCGAGACGGGTGTCGGAAGCCTGGCCTACGTTCAGCTTGCCGATGATGACGGCGACGGCTCGGCGGACGCGGCCGTGGTCGATGAGATACGCCTGGCCGCGACGGGCGAGGTCAACAGCTTTCTTGCCCGGCGCTATGCGGTGCCGATCGCGACAACGTCTGAACCTGCACTGGCTGAGTTGCTTAAGTCCGTCACGCTGGATCTGGCCGAGCATCGGCTGCGCAGCCGGCGGCCGCCGGTTCCCGCGGAATCGACGCAGCGACGAGACGCCACGATCCACTGGCTGCGCGACGTCGCCGAAGGCCGCATCGACCTGCCGTCGGTCGCGCCGGTCACGACGCACCACACGCGGGGCGCCTCCGCCGCGATAGCCGGTGAGGAGCGCACGATGTCGCGCGAGTCGATGGAGCAATACTGATGGCGAAGGAAGTAAGGGAGTGAGGGAAGAAGTGGGACGTTGGCTGGACTGGCGGCGTCGACGAAGCGGCGGGAAGCAGTTGCGCGGCGTCACGAAGGTCATGCCAACCCCTGTGTTCAACGCGACCGGCTTCGATGGCGCATTGCATCGTTCATGTCGTCGGGACTGCGGATGCTTGTTCCCTTGGTGCTGTTCTCTTCCCTCACTCCCTTACTCCCTTGATCCCTCACTCCCTTCCGGAGACCCCATGTCCGACACGCGCAACACGATCAAAGCGGCGATGGACCGGCTTCGCAGCCGCTTCGAGAGCAAGCTGGTGGCCGATCCGCCGACGTCGTCGAAACCGTTTCGCAAAGTGATCGAGGGCGACGCCGATTCGGTCGCGTTTGCGCGGCCGTTCGTGACGATCCGGGCGAGCAAGGCGCAACCAGTCGGCGTCACGGAAGACGACAAGCTGATTGAAGTCACGATCAAGTCGCGCATCGTTACCGACGTCATGGACGGCACGCCCAACGACGCGATGTTCGACCAGGCCGCGGCCGTGGATGACTACTTTGACAGCATCATCGAAGACGGGCTGCTGGAAGGCGTGGACGGACTGGACCATCGCACGTGGGTGTTCGGCTATCCGGAAGTCAAGGCGGGCGCCCGCGTCGCCTCTGCGGAGTGTACGCAGTCGTTCGTGGTGCGCGTCGCACGGGAGGCGAATCAGTAAACGTGTCGCGCCCGTCTTCAACCGTCTGGTGTGGCACCGGTTTGCAACCGGTGAAGTGTGGCACCGGTTTCTAACCGGTGAATTGTGGCGCCGGTTTTCAACCGGTGGATGTCGCGCGTCCGTCGCGTTTGTACGCAGTCGACCCCCGCGTGAATGCGGGGGTTCTGAGGTGAACCGATGATCTGGATTCTGGCGACGCGCGGGGCTTCCTGGTTTTCGGGGATGGACGAGACCGTGATCGAAGGCGTCCACAGCCTGGTGTACAAGGTCGGCGTCGAGGCGATCCCCGCAGATGGCGAAGACCCGGAGTACGAACTTGGTGAGTACATCCGCGGCCTGCACCGCGCGTCCGGATTCCTGTTCACCTGGCACGGCTCGGCCGCGGAGGAGCTGCTGTCGATCGACGAGGCCGTCGCACTGGAAGTCCGCTACCGCGCCAGCGGCGAGCATCGAAAACGCACGTTCAGCGAGGTCATCTTCGCGGGCGATGCTACCGTCGCTTTCCCCTCGCTGAATACCGGCATCTCCGAACTGATCGGCGTCCCTTTCCGCGTGCAGATTCCGGAAGATGAAACGATTGGGGATCGGATCGTGGACGAGGTGGATGAGTGAGCCGCATAGGCACGGAGGCACGATGGCACGGAGGCGCGAACGGAAGAGTGACGATTCGTGTTTACTTTCCCTCTTCCCTTACTCCCTCACTCCCTCACTCCCTTACTCCCTTCTGCAAAAGCTATGTCACAGATCAGCCATGAATTGAAGCGGGCGGCGCGGGAGGCTTTTGCGCTGCAGGATGCTGCCGAGGCGAGACTGCTGGAGGCGGAGCAGGAGCGTGTGTTCGCGCTGACGGCCACCGGCTCGGGCGACATCGCGGAGACGTTCAGTCTGGGCCGGTCGTTTCGGCTGGTGTACGTGCGCTGCCACTTTGCCGGCGGCAGCGGTACGGCCGCGATGCAGATCGGCGTCGATCATCGCGACGGCGCGGCCTACGACGTACAACTCGCCTCCATCGCCAGCGCCGGCGCCGGCAGCGACGTGAATTACGGCATCGACGCCGACGCGAACGCACTGCCCTCGCCGTGGTCGTTCCAGCAGGGCGACGCGGTCACGATCGCCTGGACCAATCCCGATACGGGCAACATGACGTGGGGGCTGGAAGTCGGGCTGGCGCTGATCCGCCAGCCGAGGCTGCCGGTGGCGGGGGCGGGCGGGTGAATGTCGAATGTCGAATGTCGAATGGGAAGAGGATGCGTCAGTCCAATCGAACGGAGGATGACGTCGCCGGCACGTGGTCTTGCTCCGGTCATTACAAAGCAAACGGGGCAGGCGTGCCGCGGTGGCGGGCCGCCTGCCCCGTGGCGATGCTTTGTCGCGACGGACCGGCTTGCGCCGTCCGTGCTTCATTCGTTATTCGCTATTCGCCATTCGACGTTCCGAGCCTACTGCCCCGTCATGTCCATCACCTGCACGCCTTCGGGCACTTCGAACTTGAAGCGGTCGGCCGCGATGGTCGGGTTGAGCTTGACGTCTTTGTAGGTCATTTCCATGACGGTGCCGCCGTCAGCGCCCAGGCCGACCATCTTGACCATCATGCCGGTCTTCTGGTCGAAGTAGAGCTTGGTCTGGGTCACGCCGGGCATCGACGCCTGCGCCTTGGGCTTACCGATCACGACGTAGGCGTCCTTGTCGTCAACCTTTTCGTTGGCGCCGACGGACAGTTCCATCTGCTCGCCCAGCGTCTGGAACATGTTCTCGCTGGCCGGTGACTGCATCTGCGAGGCATCCGGCTTCATCTTCATGCACGACTTCTGACCCATCGAATCCGTCAGCATGAACATGGTGTCCCCGTCGCAGACGTACAGGGCCGACGTCTCCATCTTGGTGTCGCCGAAGGCCTGCTGCATCTTGGTTTCCATGCGGAACATCTGCTTGTCGTCCTTGCTCATGAACTCATACGGGCCTTCCATCTTCATGGACATGCCCGGCATGGTGGTGGTCATCACCATGGTGGCGGAGAGCGACTTGATCTCCTTCCACTTGGGCTTGAGCTTGGACTCCAGCGATTCGATCGTCTCGTCTGCGGCAACGACGGATACCGTCAGACACAGGCACATGGCCACACAACCCAAACGAAATAGCTTCACGACAACCCTTTCTGGTTGGATTTTCCTTCCGGTACCCGCGGACAACCCGCAACAAACCGGATCGAAGACGGTATCGCCGTCTGCCAGGCGACGCAACGACGGGTTGCCGGCGGGGCCGGCGCGGCGGTATAGTCCCGCCGGCCGCGGCGGGCCGGGACCGTTCCGAATGGTCTGGGAACAAAGGACTTATGGCTCAACCCGCCGTTTCGACCCGGCGGCCGGCGCGCGGCCGTCCGCTGACCGTTGCCCATCCGCCGGCGGCGATGCGTAGTCGCACGCCGTCGCGCGACATCAGGAGCGCGGCCGAGCGCCAGAGGAGGCGTTGATGCGAGTTCTCTTTCGACACTTCCGCGGCACGTTCAAAACGTGGCCGGCCCTGTTTCAGGAGGCGACTGATTTTGCGACGTCGGTGGGGCGCGAGTCGCTGGTGAACATCTCGCACTCGGCCGAGGGTGGGGAGGGGATCGTTACGGTCTGGTACTGGGGTGATCCCGACGTGTGTCCCGGGTGCGGCTACAATCTGACGGGCAACCAGTCCGGCCGGTGTCCGGAATGCGGGCTGGCGGTCTGACGGACCTTGCGCCAGTCGTGGCGGGGCAAGGTTCGCGTGTCGGAGCACGTGACGGATGAAGCAATTCGGTTGTGTCATTGCGATGATCATCCTCATGGCCGGCTGCACGTCGCTGACGGCGTGTCGTTCCGGCGGGCGTACGAGCATGGGCGCCGCCCGATCGGAGAACGCAACACAGGCCGCGGGTCGGGGATCGGCGGCAGCCGCGGCGCCGCACGGTCAAGGAGCGTCGTCGGCGGAGGCTGCGCACGCGGGGGGGGCGCTGGGTCGCGAGGCAGCCGCGATGGCGGAGGAGGATCAGCGTCGAGCCGCGTCGGCAGGTGTTGAGAACACGTCGCGCTCCCGCCCGCGACCGGTCGAGCCGGCGCGGTCGCCGCGCGGACGTCCGTGAGCGCGAAAGCGCTCACGTTCCCGGCGCGATCCGGGGTCCGGGTATGCGCTTGGCCTATGTTTGTGCATGCCGCGCGTCGAGCACTTCCCGAACCTGCGCGGCGAACACGGCCGACGTGAACGGCTTCTGCAGGAAGCGCGCGTTGGGGAACTCCGCCAGGGCCAGGGTGATCGCGCCGTCGTCGTACCCGGAAAGGAACAGCACGGGCAGGTCGCGTCGGAACTGGGTCAGCCTGCGGGCCAGTTGCGGGCCGCTGAGTCCGGGCATCACGGAATCGGTGACGAGCAACTTGACGTCGTCGCCGTGAGTGCCGAACAGTTCGATCGCCTCCCGCGCGTTTCGGGCTGCCAGAACGGTATAGCCGTAGCTGGTCAGTCCCATCGTCGCTACGTCTCGGACGGCGTCGTTGTCTTCCACCAGGAGAACCGTCTCGGAACCGCGGGCGGCCTCCGCGGCCGCGCCTCCCCGGACGGACGCCCGCGCGGCCGAGGCGATCTTCTGAACCTGGGGACCGGGGACATCGGCCGCCGAGCTGCCGTAGGAGGCGTTGGCGTCCGCCGTGACCGCGGCCGGCAGGTAGACCTTGAATACGCTGCCGCGACCGACCTCGCTGTACACGTAGACCGAGCCGCCGGACTGCGAGACGATTCCATAGACCGTCGCCAGTCCCAGACCGGTCCCCTTTCCCAGCGCCTTGGTGGTGAAGAAAGGCTCGAAGATCCGTGCCATGACGGCCGCGTCCATGCCCTCACCGGTATCGAGCACGGAAAGTCTGACGTACTGGCCGGGCGCGAGCGCAGGTCGCGTTTCGCGGGTCGGCTCGGTGAGCGTGAAGTTGGCGGTTTCGATGACCAGCCGACCTCCGTTCGGCATCGCGTCGCGGGCGTTGACGGCGAGATTGAGAATGATCTGCTCGACCTGGACGCGGTCGGCGCGAATGGGATGCAGGTCGGCCGCCAGCGAGGTCTGGATGTCGATGTTCTCGCCGATCAGCCGGCGCAGAAGCGCTTTGGCGTCTTTGACCAGCGCGTTGAGATCGAAAACGGCGGGGCTGAGAATCTGCTTGCGCCCGAACGCGAGCAGTTGTCCGGTGAGTTGTGCGGAGCGCTCGCTGGCGTGCAGGATTTCGTGGACGAGGGTCGCGCTGTCGGTCGTCAACGTGCCGCTGCCCAGCAGCAGATCGCAGTAGCCGTTGATGGCGGTCAGAACGTTGTTGAAGTCGTGTGCGACGCCGCCCGCGAGCTGGCCGATCGACTCCATCTTCTGGGCGTGCCGCAGTTCCGCCTCTGCTTTCTTGAGCGCATCCTCGGCCAGGCGTCGATCGCGAATGTCATGGAAGGCGATGACGACGCCGAGCACGTTGCGATCCGCGTCCAGGATGGGAGCGGCGCTGTCGTCGATGGGGATCGTCGATCCGTCCCTCGAAATAAGCAGCACCGGCGACGGAAGCCGCACGGTGGCGCCCCGTTCGAGCACCGCGCCGATCGGGCTGGGCACGCGTTCGCGCGTCGACTCGTTGATGAGTTCCAGCACCCGATCGACGGGCAGCATCTGCGCGTCCGTGCGCCGCCACCCGGTCAGCGTCTCCGCCACGGCGTTCATGAAGGTGATCCGGCCATCGGCGTCGGTGGCGAGGACGGCGTCGCCGATGCTGGCCAGCGTGGCGGCGTAGCGGAGTTCGCTCTCCCGCAGCCGCCGCTCCATGTTGTGGCGAAAGATGGCGAGTTCTACGGTGACTTCGAGTTCGCGCTCGTGGATCGGCTTGAGCAGGTATCCGAGCGGCGCCGTCTCCCGCGCCCGGGCAAGAGTGGTGGGGTCTGAGTGCGCGGTCAGGTAGACGATCGGGACGTCGCATCGCCTCCGGATTTCGGCCGCCGTGTCGATGCCGTCCAGGCTCCCTTTCAAGCGGATGTCCATGAGCACCAGGTCGGGGCGGGTGCGATCGACGGCGTCGATCGCCTTGCGGCCCGTGTCCTCAACGCCGACGACGTTGAAATTGAGTCGGGTGAGCCGCTCCTGGATTTCTTCCGCAATGATTGCCTCGTCTTCGACAACGAGGATTCTGGCGCCGGCAGCGTTAGTGGAAAGGACGGTCTGCATCAGCGTACCTCCAGCGTCAGGCGGGCCTGGGTGCCCGCGGTCGCTCGGACCAGCTCGAATTGCCCCTCGATCTGTCGGGTCAGCGAACGGATGAGCCGCAGTCCCAGCGACGCGGCTTTGTCAATATTCAGGTCGGCGGGAATGCCGATGCCGGTATCCGAGACGCGCAACGTACACGCCGTCTCGCTTTCGCGCGTCAGACCGAGGTGGATGGTCCCCTCGCGTCCGTCCGGAAAGGCATGGGTCAGCGCGTTGGTGATCAGTTCATTGAGGATCAGCCCGCAGGGAATCGCCAGGTCGATCCCCATCGAGATGCTCTCCAGCTCCGCTTGGAGGCGAACGGCGCCGTCGCGGGATCCGTACGTGCCGACGAGTCGCTCGCTGAGGCCGCGCGCGTAGGCGGCGAAATCGACCGCGGCCAGGTTGTCCGAGCGATACAGCGTCTCGTGAACCAGCGCCATCGAACGCACGCGATCCTGGCTTTCCCGCAGGATCTTGATCGTCGGTTCATCCGTGGTATAGCCCGCTTGCAGGTAGAACAAGCTCGAGATGACCGCGAGATTGTTCTTGACGCGGTGGTGAATCTCCTTGAGGAGCAGCTCCTTTTCGTGGAGCGAGTCGAGCAGGTGTTCCGCCTGCTTGCGGTCGCTGATGTCGCGAATGGCGCTGGAGATCAGCACGCCCTCGTGGGTTTCGATCGGGCTGAGGCTGATTTCGACCGGGAATTCGGCGCCGTCGCGCCGGCGGCCGTAGAGTTCCAGCCCTGCGCCCATCGGACGGACCACCGGGGCGGCGACGTAGCGCCGGCGATGCTGCGGGTGCTCCGTGCGGAGGCGCTCGGGCAGGAGAATCTCGACCGGCTTGCCCAGCAACTCGCCGCGCGGGTAGCCGAAGACGCGCTCCGTCTGCGAGTTGACGAGGACGATGGTTCCCTCGCTGTCGACGATAACCATCGCATCGGGCGCCGCTTCCAGAAGTGATCGAAACCGCTCGTCAGCGCGGCGGCGCTCGGACACGTCTCGGACGGCGCAGAGCACGTCGGGCGACGCGCCGGCATCGACGGGGCTGAGCATGATGTCGACGGGAAACTCCGTCCCGTCACGGCGCACGCCGAACAGATCGAGCCCTGCGCCCATCGGCCGGGAACGGACGTCGCGGGCGTAACGATCCCGGTGCGCGACGTGGCGGGAGCGAAACCGCTGCGGAACGAGGGTTTCGACCGCCATCCCGGTCATCTCCGCGGCGGCATAGCCGAACATCCTCGCGGCCTGAACGTTGGCACGCTGGATGCGCCCCTCGGGATCGACCACGAGCAAGCCGTCAGGCATGTACTCGAATATGCGTTGGAAGGTATCCATTCGGCCCCGGGATTCCTAGCGCGGCGCAGTCTATCGGCCCGGTGGTTGCGAGCAAGCGCCGCGGGGAGCCGCGCCGGGGGCGCCGCCGGGCCGGCGACCGGGCGGGTGGCGCGTCGGGTCGGTTGCCTGTGCGACGTTCAACGTCGGCGGCGCCCGCGGGCTGAACGCCAGCCGGGGCGTCAGTGCGTGTGTGGCGTCTGGTCGTAGAGTTCGCGGCCCTTGCGCGACATGGCCAGGGGGAAGACGATGTCGCTGAGGCAGCAGGGCACCATGACCGCGGCAAGCACGAAGCCGAACACCATGCCGACGCGATCGATCCAGGCGACGATGCCGATCCCGCCGACCATGTAGAAGATGCTGGCCATGGTGGAGGCGAAGACGTGCAGCGAGTGGGAAAACAGGGTGCTGCGCGAAACGCCGAGCGACGCGAGCAGGCCGACCATCACGCCGATCGCCGCGAAGGGCAGGACGATGGCGGGATGTTCGAGGATGCACAGGTGCAACGGCGGGTGGTAATCCAGCAGCCACAGCGAGCAGTGGGGCATGACGATGTCGCTGACGCCGCAGACGACGACGGCGCCGGAGAAGCCGACGAGAGCGGCCTTGAAGTACTTGCGCTCGTACCGCGCGAACATGGCGGCCGTGGCGGCGGCGGAAAACAGCATGTGGGCCGGGTGAAACAGGTGAAACAGCAACCGGGGCGGGTCGGCCTCGGCGCCGTGGTTGTGACCGTCGTCGTGGCTGTGCCCGTGTTCGTCGTGTGCGTGGTCGTCCGCGGGTTGGATCGCGGAGGCGGGGAGGATGGCGCGGATTTCGTCCACCAGCAGTTCGGCCTTCTCGAAAAAGACGCACATCACGCCCGCGACGATCAGACCGATGGTCACCGCCGAGACGGAAAACGGCAGATGGTCGCGAAGTTCGATGACCAGCGGCGGGTGGTTTTCTAACGAATGCCGGTGCTCGTGATGAGGATGGTCGTGGCCGTGGTGGCCATGACCGCAGCCGTGGCCATGACCGCCACCGCGGGCGGCGGCGTGATCGTGATTGCAGCAGGACGAGTCGCCGCCGTGCGGTGTCTTCGGAGCGTCGGATGCGTGCGGTTCGTCGGTCACGGGCGTACCTCGCTGGAACCCGGGCCGCGGCGCCGCCGCGTCGGGATCGGGATTATGCAGCCTTTTCGCCGGGACGCAACGTGCGGCGTCCTGGCGCGGATTCCGCGCGGACTGCAACTTCGCCGCCGGAATCCTATAATATTCGTCGGGGCGCACGATTCCGAGCGCCGCGCCACGCGGGTCGGCGTCGCGGTTCGACGCCGTTCCCCATGCAGGATCACACCATGTCAGGAACCATTCAGCTTCGAAACCTCCTGTTCGACCACTCCATGCCGTCGGCCTCCGAACTTCAGATACGTCTGGTGGACGACTGGGTTCGCTGCGTGGCCTGCGGCCACCGATGTCAGATCAAGCCGGGCGGGGTCGGCGTGTGCCGCGTCCGCTTCAACCGGGACGGGCGGCTGCGGGCGCCGGCGGGCTACGTCGCGGGCGTTCAGGTGGATCCGATTGAAAAGAAGCCGTTCTACCATGCGTTCCCCGGACGCGACGCGCTGTCGTTCGGGATGCTCGGCTGCGATTATCACTGCGGGTACTGTCAGAACTGGGTCACGAGCCAGTCCCTGCGCGACGATCGGGCGGTGGCGCGGCCGCGGATGGTCGAGCCACAGACCCTCGTCAACCTGGCGTTGGAGCGGGGCGCCCCGGTGATGGTGAGCACCTACAACGAGCCGCTGATCACGGCCGACTGGGCGATGAAGATCTTCGCCCCCGCCCGCGAGGCGGGCATCCGCTGCGGGTTCGTCAGCAACGGCAACGCCACGCCGGAGGTTCTGGAGTACATCCGCCCCTGCGTGGATCTCTACAAGGTCGATCTGAAGAGCTTCAGCGACCGGCAGTATCGCCGGCTGGGCGGAACGCTCGACAACGTGCTGGCGACGATCGCGCGGCTGGTGGAGATGGCGTTCTGGGTCGAGATCGTGACGCTGGTGATTCCGGGCTTCAACGACAGCGACGAGGAGCTGACCGCCATTGCGGAGTTTCTGGCCGGCGTCTCGGTGGACATTCCGTGGCACGTCACCGCGTTTCACCCGGACTACAAGATGACCGATCCGCCCGCGACGCCTGTTTCGACGCTCATCCGCGCCTATGACATCGGTCGCGCGGCCGGGCTGCGCTTCGTCTACCCAGGCAACGTCCATGGCGGCGTGGGCGACCGTGAAGACACGCGGTGTCCCGCGTGTCAGGAAACGCTTATCCGTCGGCGCGGGTTTTATGTGCTGGAGAACCGGATGATCGGCGGACGCTGCCCGTCCTGCGAAGCGTCCATCCCGGGGGTCTGGGAGAATGTTCCGCCGAAGCGCTCGACGGGGAGCGGGATTCCGCTGCCCGTGTCGCTGGCGTGACGAATGGCGCGTTGGATGCCGGTGACTCGACGCCTCACCGCGCACAACTCATCCTGACACTTTTTCCGGCGTGGCGCCGGCGCCGCGGCCGTCGCGGCTGCGGAGTTCCTCCAGCGCTTTGCGGGCTGCCTCCTGCTCGGCTTCCTTCTTGCTCGGCCCCCAGGCGCTGGGGAAGCGGTGGCCGTCGATGACCACGCAGACTTCGAAGCACTTGGCGTGGTCCGGACCCTGCTCGTCGAGCGACTCGTAGTAGGGCGTGGCGGACAGGTGCCGCTGGGCGAACTGCTGCAGCGTGGACTTGTGGTTGTCCCGATAGGCGGATTCCGCCGCGCGGTCGATGTGGGGGCCAATCGCCTCGAGCACGAAGGTCCGCGCCGGATCCAGCCCACCGTCGACGTAGAGCGCGCCGATCAGCGATTCGATCACGGCCGCGCGCAGCGACATGGGCATGCGCTGCCGCCCGCCCATGCCCTTGCCGAGAAAGAGCAGATCCGTCAGGCCAAGCTGATCCGCGACTTCGGCACAGGTCTTGCGCGAGACGATGACCGACTTGACCTTGGTCAACCCGCCTTCCAGCTCGTCGCCGAACCGGTCGTAAAGCTCGGCGCAGACGATCAGTCCGAGAACCGCGTCGCCGAGGAATTCGAGCCGCTCGTTAGACTTCAGGCGATGATCCGCGACCGACGCATGAGTCAGCGCCGTGACGGCGAGCTGGGGGTCGCTGAAGACGTATCCGGTGATTTGCTGCGTGCGCGCAACGGCCTCGTCGGGTGTCACTGATCCAACCCTCAGGCCGAGAGCGGAAGCCGCGCAACAGTTTGCCCGCGAGGCAGGCGCGAGTTCCGTTATCGGCCGGTGCGACTGACAGGGGGGGAACGCGCGTCGCTTTATGCAGTTGCGAAACGCTCCCCCGATACCAAGGATTCCCCCGTTGGTACGCCTAATACTATCTTCGGCGACGGCCTCGGTCAAACTTTGTAAGACAAAGAACGGGTCGAACGACGCACGCCGGCTTGCGCAGGAGGGCCAGGCTCGAGCCAGGCGAACCCAGGAGCACGCCGACCGCATCGCTCCCGGGCGGCGCCGGCCTCGTTGCTCCGCATGGCGCAGCGACTTACAGTGCCGCCCGTGGCTGAGCGCTCCTTCCTGCACCACACCCGCATCATCGCCCTGTTGACGATGGTCTCGCGAGTTATGGGACTCGTGAGGGACATGGTCTTCGCCCATTACTTTGGCGCCGGACCGGTCATGGCGGCGTTTCGCGTCGCGTTCCTCATTCCCAACCTCTCGCGCCGGATCTTCGGAGAAGGCGCGCTGTCGGCCGCGCTGGTGCCGGTCGTGACGCGGGCGCGGCAGTCCGACGGGGACGAGGCGGCGCGCGAACTGGCCGGGGCGGTGCTGGCGTGGCAGTCGATCATTCTCGGCGCCATCATGCTGGCGGCCGAGATCGTGCTGTCGATCGTCCATGCATGGGCGCCGTCGGCGGTGCTGGAGCTGACGCGTCTGCTGCTGCCGTACATGGTGTTGATCTGCGCGGCCGCGGCAGCGGGGGGGGTGCTGAACTCGTGCGGTCGATTCGGGATGCCGGCGCTGGCGCCCGTGATGCTCAACGTCGCCATCATTGCGGCGGCCGTGGGCGGCGCGCGACTGGGCGGGCTGGACGGGCTGCCGCTGATGCGCGTCGTGTGTGCCGCGGTGCTGATCTCGGGCGTCGCGCAGTTCGGTATCCAGTGGATCGGCCTGCGGCGGGTGGGCTTCGTTCCGCGTTTGAACCTCGGCTGGAAGCAGCGCGGCGTCGACCGCGTGGTGCGCTTCATGGGCCCGATGGTCCTCGGGTTGTCGGCGGTGCAACTGAGCACGCTGCTGGATCACCTCATGGCGATCAGCCTGATCGTCGACGAGGAGGGTCGTCGCGTGGGGCCTGCGGTGCTCGGGTACGCGCAGCAACTCTATCAGCTACCGCTCGGTGTCTTCGGGGTTGCACTGGCGACGGCGGTGTTTCCGAGGATGGCCGCGCTGGGTGCGAATGAAGACCGGGCGGGCCTGGCCGCAACGGTCTCGGAAGGGGTCAGGCTCGCTTCGTTCGTCGCTATCCCGGCGGCGGCCGGGCTGGTGATCGTTGCCTATCCGCTCGTGCAGGCTCTGTTGGAGCGCGGCGCGTTCGAGGCACGCGACTCGATCCGCGTCTCGGGCACGGTGATCTGCTACGCAGTCGGCCTGCCCGCCTACTTCGCCAATCATGTTCTGGTGCGTGCCTTCTATGCCCAGGGCGACAACCGCACGCCGGTGCGCATCGTCGGTGGCATGGTGGCGCTGAACTTCGCACTCGGGCTGGCGCTGGTGCTGTCGCCGCTCCAGGAGCGCGGCCTGGCGCTGGCGACCGCGATTTCGGCGTTCGGTCAGACGGCGCTCTTGGTGCGGAGCCTGGGCGGCCGACTGCCTGGCGTGTGGGACACCGAGCTGCGCGTCAGCCTGCGCCGGACGCTTGCCTGCACGGCGGCGATGATCGCGGTGCTGGTGGTCGTGGAGCGCACGGCCGACGCGATGGGCGACGTGCTGGCGTTGCCGGTTGTTCGCCTGGCGGTTCTGATCGTCTTGGGGGGGGGCGTCTACGCGGCCGCGTGCGCCGCGACGCGGCACCGCGAGTTTCATGCGATTGCGGGGCGGGCGAGGGGGACTACGCCGGCTCGACGAAGTGATGCAGGGCGCCCGACTGACGGATCGTCTCTTTCTTGACGGCGGCCAGCGAGAGGATCTCGGCCGCGGGCGGCACCTGCCGCGTGGTGACGTCGAAGACCTTGCCCGAGTCGCGCCACTGAGCCGCCACTTCGTCGAACGTCTTCTCGAAATCGTCTGCGCCGATGCCGCATCCGGCCGCGTCGGCCTTGAGCGCGACGAGATCGTCCGAGTCGATGACAGGCGTAATGATGAGGTTGGCGAGCGCGTCGGCGAAGGCGAGCTTGATGGCGATCTGCTGATACCGCGGCGGGAGGTCGTCGCGCGCACCCGGTTGACCGAACGCTGCGATCGGCATCCGGCTCAGTTGCTTTGGAAGGCCCCACTCCGCCAGCAGGCAGGCCGACAACTCGTGTCGCGAAACGCCGAACTGGTCCTTCTCGCGACCCAGCAGTTCCGCATCGTCCGCGGCGGCGTCGATCAGGCCGGCATATTCCTCCGGCGCCACGTCGGCCAGGACCAGCCGGCCCATGTCGGACAGCAGCCCCAGCGTGAACCCCTCGGGAGGCGAGAGGTGGCGATCGATGCAGCAGAGGCGTTCCATCGCCACGGCCCGGGCGAGCGACCGGGGCCAATAGGCCCGGTAATTGAACGACGTGCACGGGGCGCCGCTGCCACGGTCGATCACGGAGACACCAAGCGCGATCACCGCTACGGTGCGGATGCCGAGCAGGATGGCGGCGGTGCGAACGTCGAGGATCGGCCGCGACGTTCCCGCGAACGGTGAGTTGACGATGCGCAGGAGCCGCTGCACCAGCGCGGGATCGGTCTTTATAAGGTCTACGAACTCACCCACCGATGCGTCGGGGCGATCGGCCAGTGCGAGCACCTCCAGCGCCACGCCGGTCGGGCTGGGGAGGTTCGGGTGGCTCAGGAAACGTGCAAATGGATCGGCCGAACCGCTCATGGCTGCCTCCGCGCAAGAGTCACCTCAAATATCGGCAGTGGCAGCGGAGGCATTGAAATGGCAGCAAAAAGGCACGGCGTCGCAGGTCGCGACGCCGTGCCGGAGACGTTCTGACTGGGGTCGATAACGGATCGGCGGATCAGCCGCCGTAATACCCGCGAATGATCTCGCTGGCCTTGTTGTTCGCGAGATTGACCGCGCCCAGCGCCTGGCTGCCCGCCGTGCGGATCGTCAGGTTCGGATCCGTCTGGGCGATGCCCACCAGTGCCGCTACCTGAACATCCTCCATCATGCCGCCGTGGTTCTTGGCGCTTTCCGCCAGCGACGCGAACGCGGCGACCCGCAGGGTTTCCGTGTTGCCGGCGTCCAGCGCGACGTGGGCGATAGACCGCTGCGCGGTTTCAGTCGGGGCCAGGGCCAGTACGGACGCACAGGCCGTCTGCAGCGACTCGTCCGGGCTGCGCAGTCCGCCGATGAGCGCCGGTTCGGCGGCGGCAAACTTGAAGACGGTGCGGCCGTTAGCGGCAATCGCGCGGAGCGTGTGGGCTGCTTCCAGCGCCATCGACAGCGCCAGGTCGGCGTCCATCGGGGTCTGGCCCGTGGCGGCGTTGATGTCGTCGAGTCGGGCCATCAAGGCGGCGCCATCGGCGGCGGCGGTCACCTCCGCGGCGAAGGCATCGTTCTGCGTCGCTCGCTCGGCGACGTCGAGTTGCTGCCCCTTGCGGAGTACGACGACGGGCGTCTTTGAGTAGTTGAACTCGCCCCGGAGCCGCACCATCGCTTCCATAAGGGTCGGGTCGGCAATGTCGCTGGCGACGAATATGGCCGTGACGTTTTCAAACTCCTTCCGGGCGCGGGTCATGGCCTGGAAGAAGTTGGCCTCCCCGATCACGTCCGTTTCGTCGTCCCGCAGCGCATCCATGACGCGGTTCAGGTTGGCGGTATCGGCGTCGACGACGACGATGCGTCGGCGGCCGGTCTGAGCCAGCGCCTCGGAAAGAACCGGCACGACCATCTGCGAGCCGGCAAACTCGGACGTGGGCAGGGCGTTGCCCAGCGCGAGGGCCGCCCGGATGCGGACGACCACATCGGAGAACTGGAGGGCCTGAACCAGCGGCTGCTTGTACTCTTCGGTTCCGACGAGCGACGCCGGACCGGCGGTCAGCCGCAGCGCGCGGATGGCGCCGAGCGCGACCGTCGTGTCCTGATCGTCGACCGCGCGGTCGAGCACGAGGTGCCCGTAGCGCGGGCCGGCGGCCTGGGAAAAGTGAAGCGCCCGCGGGAAGTTCGCCGGGCGGGTGTCGTCGCTGACGCCCTGCTCGGCCGGGTCGCCGCTTTCAACGTTCATGCCCAGCCGTCCCTCGCGACGGATGTTGGATGCCAGCCACAGCGCGATGGACTCGGACTTGTCGGGAACGAGGCGGAGGGCCTCCGAGGCACAGCGCATCGCCATGACGGTGCCGAAGATGCCCGTCGGAACCGGCACGGCCCGCAGCGTCTGCTGCCCGTCGTCCCAGTACCAGACGTTCGCCATGTCAAGCCTGGGATCGGCCCGGACCGTGGGATCCTCGTCGTAGTAGAGTTCGCCCAGCGCCTGGAATTCCACGTCGGCGGGCGCGGTGAACGAGCGGCCGCAGATCGCCTCGATACGGCCGATGGCGGCGGCGGCGGCGGACTTCGTGCGATCCGGCATGGCGGGGTCAACCGTCAGTTGCCTCAGGTACGGCACCGCCTGTGGATAGCCGATCTCTCCCAGCGCGAAGATCACATTGAGGCGGACGCTCTCGTCGCGAACGCGCAACGCCACGACCAGCGGGTTGACCGCGCCCTTGCCGATCTTCGGCAGGGCGGTGTTGATCCGGGGCCAAAGGCGCTTGTTCGAATCATCCAGCAGCGTGGAGACCATCGCGGGGATGGCATACTCGCCGGACTCGCGCAGGTGGCGGGTGGCGTCGTACTCCTGCTGCGGGTCGCCGCCAAGCCGCTCGACGTTGGCGAGGATCCGCGCGACGTCCTTGCGCTGCTCCATCTGACCCTTTTCGATCAACTCGAGCACGCGGGCGGCGTTCTCGCCGACCGTCGAGTTCTTCACCAGGATCTGCAGCGTGTCGATGCTGAGCCGATCCTTGTCGGAAAGCTGAAGCACCTTCACCGGCGTGGCATCCGGGTGGTCCAGCAGTGCGCGGGCGAACGCATCCGCGGCGGTGAAGCGGCCGAGCTTGGCGTAGTGCAGAAACTCGGTGAAAAGCGTCTCGACGGACGAGTCCTGGGGCACGTCGGTTCCGCCGATGCCGCGCTGAGCCGAGACAGGCGAGGAGGCCACAAACAGCGCGAACCCAGCCACCGCCAGCCGCAGGGCGGCGGTACGGGTTGAAACGGACAGGCGAGCAACGCTACGCATTTGTCTCTCCATCTTCGATTGCTTGTGCCGGCATGATGCTGGCGAGTCAGAAACCCTCTTTGTCGGGCCTGTGAAGAATGATCAACGTCAACGTCCGGCTGCCGCCGAGCCGCGTGCTGCCGGTCGACGTCGCCCTCGCTCCGGCGCGAGCCGCCTTCCACACCCCCAGGCGACGAGTCCGCCGCGGGCGGGAGCTCCGGAGGGCCGTCAGTATAGGAACCTGTGGTTTTCGGTCAACCGGGTTCGACCGGGTCAACCCGGTGAGTCGTGGCGGGGCGTGACCGGGCGGGCTGACCAGGATCGCCCGCGCGTCCGCCGCCGTGTGCATCCGCACAATGCCGGCCCGGAGCCGGCGCGAGGCTCGGCCGGGGTGGCTGGAACGCCGATTGCTAAGCCTTCCATCAGGCGGTCCCGCGAGGATCGCGGCCCCAGGCCGGAGCAGCCGCGTCCACCCACTCGAAGCGTGGAGTTGCACTACGCCCCGGCCGGTTTTGTCCACCGACCAGTATTCCCTGCGGGGAGGGTCTTATGCCCGGAAGAACAGTCACGATTGACGGTAACGAGGCCGCGGCCTACGTCGCGTATCACAATAGCGAAGTCATCGCGATCTACCCGATCACGCCAAGCTCCACCATGGGCGAACTGGCGGACATGTGGGCGTCGCGGGGTATGCCCAACCTGTGGGGCACGGTCCCCAGCGTCACGGAGATGCAGAGCGAAGCCGGCGCGGCCGGGGCCGTGCATGGGGCGCTGCAGACCGGCGCGCTGAGCACGACGTTCACCGCATCGCAGGGCCTGCTGCTGATGCTGCCCAACATGTACAAGATCGCCGGCGAACTGACACCGACCGTCTTTCACGTGTCGGCGCGGGCCATCGCCACGCACGCCCTGTCGATCTTCGGCGATCACAGCGACGTGATGATGGCGCGGCCGACGGGATTCGCGCAGATCGCCTCGGGCAGCATCCAGGAAGTGATGGACCTGGGCCTGGTTGCCCACGCGGCCACGCTTGAAGCACGGCTGCCGTTCATCCATTTCTTCGACGGCTTCCGCACGTCGCACGAAGTCGCCAAGATCGAGCAGATCAGCCCGGAGGACATGCGCAAGCTGATTGATCCGAAGCTGGTCGCGGCCCATCGGTCGCGGGCCATGTCGCCCGAACGACCCATCCTGCGCGGCACGGCCCAGAACCCGGACGTGTTCTTCCAGGCGCGGGAGGCGTGCAACCCGTACTACTTCGGCGCGGCCGCGATCGTACAACGCAAGATGGACGAGCTGGCCGCGATCACCGGTCGTCAATACCGGCTGTTCGACTACGTCGGGGCGCCGGATGCCGAGTGCGTGCTGGTCATCATGGGCAGCGGCGCGGAGATCGCCCATGAAACCGTCGAGCATCTGGTCGGCCGGGGCGCCAAGGTCGGTCTGATCAAAGTGCGGCTGTATCGGCCGTTCGCAAACGACGCGTTCGTGGCGGCTCTGCCGAAGACGGTGAAGCGCATCGCGACGCTTGACCGGACCAAGGAGCCGGGCGCCACCGGCGAGCCGCTCTACCAGGACGTGGTCACGGCGCTGGCAGAGCACATTGCCGCCGGCCGCAACGGCATCATGGGCATGCCGCGCATGATCGGCGGACGCTATGGTTTGTCGTCCAAAGACTTCACGCCCGCGATGGTCAAGGCCGTCTTCGACGAACTCGACAAGCCCGACCCGAAGAACCACTTCAGCGTGGGCATCGACGATGACGTGACGCACCTGTCGCTGCCGTTCGATCCGGCGTTTTCCACCGAAGACCCGGCGGCGGTGCGGGCGATGTTCTACGGCCTCGGCTCGGACGGAACCGTCGGCGCCAACAAGAACTCGGTCAAGATCATCGGAGAGGAAACGGACAATTACGCCCAGGGGTACTTCGTCTACGACTCGAAGAAGGCCGGTTCGATCACGGTCTCTCACCTGCGTTTCGGTCGAAACCCAATCCGCAGCAGCTATCTGATCGACAAGGCGAGCTTTGTCGCCTGCCACAACGAGGTCTTCCTGGAGCGGTTTGACATCCTCCGATCCGCTCAACCAGGCGCGACGTTCCTGCTTAACATGCAGGCGTCGCCGGAGGAAGTGTGGGACCGACTCCCGCGGCAGGCGCAGAAGCACATTCTGGACAAGAAAATCAAGTGCTACACGATTGATGCTTTCAAAGTCGCCGGTGAGACCGGCATGGGGCGGCGGATCAACACGATCATGCAGACGTGCTTCTTCGCGATTTCCGGCGTGCTGCCGCGCGAGGAGGCGATCGCGAAGATCAAGGAGAGCATCAAGAAGAGTTACGCCAGCAAGGGCGACGAGGTCGTGAAGCAGAACTTCGCGGCGGTCGACACCACCCTGGCGAACCTGTTTGAAGTGCCGATCCCCGCAAGCGTCACGTCGCAGTTCGACCGCCCGCCGGCCGTCAGCGAGAAGGCGCCGGAGTTTGTGCGCGAAACACTCGGACGGATGATCGCCGGGGACGGAGATTCGTTGCCGGTCAGCCAGCTTCCCTGCGATGGCACGTTCCCAACGGACACGGCGCGCTGGGAAAAACGCAACATCGCACTTGAAATCCCCGTATGGGAGGAGGCGCTTTGCATCCAGTGCAACAAGTGCGCCCTGGTTTGCCCGCACGCGGCCATCCGGGCCAACGCCTATGAAGAGCCCTGCCTGAAGGGCGCACCGGCGACGTTCAAGTCCGTCGCCGCACGCGGGGAGTTCAAGGGGTTGCGTTATACGATTCAGGTGGCGCCCGAGGATTGCACCGGCTGCGGCATCTGCGTGGAAGCCTGTCCGGCCAAGGACAAAAGCGACGCGAGCCGCAAGGCCATCAACATGGCCCCGCAGCCGCCGCTGCGTGAAAGCGAGCGGCTCAACTATGAGTTCTTCCTTGATCTGCCGATCTATGACCGCACCAAGCTCAAGGCCAACACGGTCAAGGGTTCGCAGATCATGCTGCCGCTGTTTGAGTATTCCGGCGCCTGTGCCGGCTGCGGCGAAACGCCCTACGTGAAGCTGCTCAGTCAGCTCTTCGGTGATCGGGCAGTCATCGCGAACGCGACGGGGTGCTCGTCGATCTACGGCGGAAACCTGCCGACCACGCCGTGGGCGAAGAACCGCGACGGCCGCGGGCCCACCTGGTCGAACTCCCTGTTCGAAGACGCAGGCGAGTTCGGGCTGGGCTTCCGCCTGGCCATCGACAAGCAGCGTGAGTTCGCTCTGGAACTGCTGCTGAAACTGCGCGATCGGCTCGGCGGCGAGTTCGTCGATGGGATACTCCATTCCGACCAGAGCGACGAAGCCGGCATACAGGCGCAGCGGCAACGCATCGCTGAACTTAACAGGAAACTGGAAGGCATCGAGACGCCGGAGAGCTTCAACCTGCGGGCCGTGTCGGAAATGCTGCTGAGGCGCAGCGTCTGGAGCCTGGGCGGCGACGGCTGGGCCTATGACATCGGCTTCGGCGGCCTGGACCACGTGCTGGCTTCGGGACGCAACATCAACATCCTGGTGCTGGATACCGAGGTTTACTCGAACACGGGCGGGCAGATGTCGAAATCGACGCCGCGAGGGGCGGTGGCGAAATTCGCCGAGGCCGGTCGTGAGGGCGACAAGAAAGACCTCGGCATGCACGCGATGGCGTACGGCAACGTTTACGTGACGCAGGTGGCGATGGGCGCCAACGATAATCACACCGTGAAAGCCTTCGTAGAAGCGGAAAGCTATGACGGCCCGTCGCTGATCATCGCCTATTCGCACTGCATCGCCCACGGCATCAACATGACCAAGGGCCTGGATCAGCAGAAGGCGGCGGTCGACAGCGGCCACTGGCTGCTCTATCGCTATGATCCGCGGCGCGTCGATCAGGGGCTTAACCCGCTGCAACTAGATTCCAAGGCGCCGAGCACGTCGCTGAAGTCATACATCGAGCGCGAGAATCGGTATCGTGCGCTCATGAAGGCCCGCCCGGAGCGGGCGGAGCAGTTGCTGGTCCGGGCGCAGGAGCACGTGAAACGACGCTACGCCATGTATGCGAAACTGGCCGCTACGGAACCGGCGGGTAACTGAGTGGACTCTACCATGGACCTGAGCACGAACTATCTCGGTTTTCACCTCAAGACCCCCCTGGTGGCGAGCGCTTCGCCCATGTCGCGCGACGCGGGGAGCGTGCGGGCGATGGAGGACGCGGGCATCGCGGCCGTGGTGATGTATTCGCTCTTCGAGGAGCAGATCGCCCACGAGACATCGGCCCACGATCACTTCGCGGAGTTCGGCACGGAGAGCTTCGCCGAGTCGCTGACGTATGCGCCGCCCATTGAGGATTTCCCACGCGGGCCGGTTGAATATCTCGATCACATCGCCCGGCTCAAGGAATCCGTGGAGATTCCCATCATCGCCAGCCTGAACGGCACGACGCCCGGCGGCTGGACGAAGTACGCGGCGGAACTCGAACAGGCCGGGGCCGACGCCATCGAACTCAACGTCTACATGCTGGCCACCGACCCGGAGACGACGGCACAGCAGATCGAGCAGCGCTATCTTGACGTTCTTGCGGCGGTCAAGAGTTGCGTCAACGTACCGGTGGCGATGAAACTGGGTCCGCAGTTCACGGCCCTGGCACACTTCGCCCGGAACCTGGACCGCCACGGCGTGGACGGCCTGGTGCTGTTTAACCGGTTCTATCAACCCGACGTGGATCTCGACAATCTTGAGGTCACGCCGCAGCTCAATTTCAGCGCCCGGCACGAAATGCGGCTGCCGCTGCGGTGGATCGCCATTCTCGATCCGGTGGTGGAGGCGAGCCTGGCGGCTACGACGGGCGTCTATGACTATGAAGACGTGCTCAAGCTCATGATGGTGGGCGCGGACGCGGCCATGATGTGCGCCGCGCTGCTGACCCACGGACCGCTGGTGGCGACCCGCGTGCTCAACAACCTGCGCGAGTGGATGGAGGAGCACGAATACGAGAGCGTCAAGCAGATGCAGGGAAGCATGAACCTGGCGACCTGCCCCGATCCCGGCGCCTTCGAGCGGGCCAACTACATGAAGGCGCTGGCATCGTATGTGTAGGTGGAGCGGTATGCTGCATGGGTGCGGGTTGAATGGTGAATGTCGAATAGCGAATGACGAATGCAGACCGGACGCGTGGAGATATGAATCACCTCGTGCCGAGAACTCGCGAGTCGCTGGAAGTAGGAGATTCCGGCACTTTTACCAAGACGATCACCGAGGCCGACATTCTGGCCTTCGCCGATGCCTCGGGAGACTTCAACCCGCTGCACGTGGACGATGAGTACGCTCGCCGCAGCGCGTTCGGCCAGCGGGTCGCCCACGGGATTCTTACGGCCGCGGTGATCTCGGCTGTGCTGGGCAGCGAACTGCCCGGCGTCGGCACGATCCTCGTCAGCATCCACGTGCGTTTTCTGCGCCCCGTGTTCATCGGCGACGTCGTTACCGCCGAGGCGACCGTCATCCGGATCATCAACAGCCAGCGCGTGCAGATCCTGGTCGCCTGTCGCAATGAGGACGGCAAAGACGTTGCCATCGGCAACGCCATCGTGATCCCGCCGCCCCAGACGAAGCTGATCGACGAAACGCCTGGAAAGGTCAAACCATGAACCGTCTCAGTTACGACCACTGTGGAGGCGAGACGCCGCTGCTCGGCGAGACGATCGGGCAGTGCCTGGACCGTGTCGCGGCCCGGTTCCCGGATCGGGATGCTCTGGTGTCGCTGCCTCAGAACCGTCGATTCACCTATGCCGAGTTCCTTCAGGTCGTCAACCGCGCCGCCAAGGCGTTTCTACGACTCGGCATCGCCCGCGGCGACCGGATCGGCATCTGGTCGGTCAACAACTATGAGTGGGTGGTGGCACAGTATGCCACGGCCAAGATCGGCGCGGTTCTGGTCAACGTCAACCCGGCCTATCGCACGCACGAACTGGAATACGTCCTGCGACGATCCCGGGCCAAGGCGCTGCTGCTGATCGAGTCGTTCAAAACGTCGAACTACCTGGACATGTTCTATCAGGTGTGCCCCGAGGCGCGGGAGGTCGAGCCCGGAACCATCGACTCGTGGCGGTTCCCGGATCTCAAGAGCGTCATCTTCATCGGCCGCGAGCGTCATCCCGGCATGTTCACCCGGCGCGAGTTCGCCGAGATGGGCGACGAGTTCCCCTGCGACACGCTCCGCCAGCGCGAGGCACAGCTCGACGCCGACGACATCATCAACATCCAGTACACGTCCGGCACGACCGGCTTCCCCAAGGGCGTCACGCTCACCCACCACAACATTCTCAACAATGCGTACTGGATCGGCCGCACCATCCGACTGACCGAGAAGGACCGCGTGTGCGTGCCCGTGCCGTTCTATCACTGCTTCGGCATGGTGGTCAGCAACCTGGCGGCCATGTCGCACGGCGCGGCCGTGGTGATCCCGTCCGCCTCGTTTGACGCCGGCGCGACGCTGAGCGCGGTGCAACAGGAACGATGCACCGCGTTGCACGGCGTGCCCACCATGTTCATCGCCGAACTGGATCACCCCGAGTTCGCGTCGTTCGACCTGACCAGCCTGCGGACCGGCATCATGGCCGGGGCGCCCTGCCCCATCGAAGTGATGCGCAAGGTCATCGACCGGATGCACATGAAAGAGGTGATGATTGCGTATGGGCAGACCGAGGCATCGCCGGTGGCCACCATGACGCGGCCGGACGATCCGCTGGAACGCCGCGTCGGAACCGTCGGCCGGGCGCTGCCGCACATCGAAATCAAGATCGTCGATCCGGCCACCGGCGCCACCGTCGAGCGCGGCCGGCCGGGCGAAATCTGTTTCCGTGGCTACTCGGTGATGAGCGGCTACGACGACCAGCCTGACGCAACCGCCGAAGCGATCGACCGGAGCCACTGGCTGCACTCCGGCGACCTGGGCACGATGGACGCCGAGGGGTACGTCAAGATCACCGGCCGCATTAAGGACATGGTCATCCGCGGCGGCGAGAACGTCTATCCGCGTGAGATCGAAGAGTTCCTGCACACGCTGCCTGTCATCGCCGACGCCCACGTGGTCGGCGTGCCGGACGAGAAGTTCGGCGAAGAACTGCTGGCTTGCGTCAAGCTCCGCGGCAGCGGCGCGGCCGAGTCAGAATCGTCAGGCGGACCATCGACGGCGCCGACCGAGGAGGAATTCCGCGCGATGTGCAAAGGCCGCATCGCGCACTTCAAGATTCCGCGCTACTGGATGGTGGTGGATGATTACCCCATGACGGTCACGGGGAAGGTGCAGAAGTTCAAGATTCGCGAGATGGCGATTCAGAAGCTGGGGCTGGAACGCGCCGCCGCGATCGAGACGGCGTAGGTGAAGAAGGGAGTCAGGGAATGGGGGAGTGAGGGGGTCAGGTAGGAGCAGAAAACGACGTCGCCCTCGGTCGAAGCGGCGCGCCACCACTGCCGCCGCCAGGCGCGATCCAACACCGCAGAAATTCGCAGGCCACCCTCTTCGCGCTTCTCTGTATCCGCGTTCATCCGCGTTCATCTGCGGTCGATTTCCACGGCCGATCGATCGGCACTTGCCAGAAGATAAGGAACCGCAGATGCACGCGGATGAACGCGGATAGGACGCACACCCTGTTGCAGCTCCGGCGCTGCTTCCATCCGTGAATCGCTGACTCGCTGATTCGCTGAATCCCCGCAGACACCGGCGGCCGACGCGCGGGGTCGGGCGGGAGCCTCATCCGTCACAGGCCCGCCGCCTGACGCTTCGATCAGCGGGCGTTGAACGACGTGCAACCCTGCAACGCCGTTTGATTTCCCTGGGCCAATTCCGGCGCTACAATGTCAGCGTACCCGGCGACGCGACGGCGCGGTGTGGCCCGGCGGCGCGGGTGCGGAGGAGACATGATGAAACGTCTTGCAATGGCCGGCCTGCTGCTGCTGTCGCCGGCAATAACCGGCTGTGACGCCTTGTCTTTCCTGCAGCCCACCGTGGTGAGCGTGCTTTTCGTCAACGATGGCGACTTTCCCGTGGACGCCGTCGTCTTTGTTCACGACGAGCAGGATACGCCGGAGTTTCTGTTGACCGAGGTCGGCGAGGAGATCAACGTCTCGATCCCGGCCGGCGCCACGCGCACGCTGTTTCGCAGTTGTGACGATTTGCAGGTCATCCTGGTCGACGACGCCGACCTGCGCATCATCGGCGGCCTCGGACCGGAGGCGAAGTCCGACGTCCTCCGCGACGGCGACGATTTCAACTGCGGCAGCACCATCACGTTCACCTTCGATCATTCGGACGCCATCACCGACTTCGACGTCGAGTCGGCGGTCACGCGAAACTGAGCCGGACGCACACGATGCCGGCTGGCTCTGGTATTGCGCCGGGAGCGCCCCGTGGATCTGTTTACCGATCAGCGCAAGCGCAACCTGGCCACGGCCGAGCCGCTGCCGGTGCGGATGCGCCCGCGGACCATCGACGAGTTCGTCGGGCAGCGGCACTTTCTGGGCGAGGGGAAGCTGCTGCGGCGCGCGCTGGCCGCCGGACGTCTGGCCAGCATGATCTTCTACGGTCCGGCCGGCACCGGGAAGACGTCGCTGGCGCAGGTCATCGCCGCGTCCACGGGGGCTCGCTTCGAGCGCGTCAACGCGGCCGAGACGGGCGTCAAGGAGGTGCGGGCGATCCTCGACAAGGCGCGCGGCTCGCTGGCCGACGGCGGCGTGCGAACGGTGCTCTTTGTCGATGAACTGCACCGCTTCAACAAGGGCCAGCAGGACGTGCTGCTCAAAGACGTCGAGGAAGGCGTCGTCATCCTCGTCGGCGCGACGACGGAGAACCCGTTCTATGCCGTCAACGCGCCGCTGATCTCGCGCAGCCAGATCTTCCAGTTCGAGCCGCTGTCGCTCGACGACATCAAACTGCTGATGCGGCGGGCGCTGGCGGACATCGAGCGCGGGATGGGCCGATGGCGCGCTGCGCTGACGCCCGGGGCCGAGGAGCATCTGGCCGTCACATGCGACGGCGACGCGCGGCGGGCGCTGACGGCGCTGGAAATCGCGGTGCTGTCGCAGGCGCAGAAGGGGGCGGATGGGTCGCGGGCAGGCGGGCGTACGTCACGCGAGGGCGGGGGTGCGTCACGCGATGCGACAGATGAATCGCAGGCCGGCGTGACTTCGCCGGCGGCGCCCGTCGATGCCTCGGGCCACGCCGCTGATGCGTCGCGGGCGGCGGTCGTCGTCGATCTCGACGCGGCCGTGGAGTCGATTCAGCGCAAGGCCATCACCTATGACAAGACCGGAGACGCGCACTACGACGCCATCAGCGCGATGATCAAGAGCATCCGCGGCAGCGATCCGGACGCGGCCGTGTACTGGCTGGCCCGGATGCTGGAGGCGGGGGAGGATCCGCGTTACGTCGCCCGGCGGATCGTCATCGCCGCGGCCGAGGACATCGGCAACGCCGACCCGCGCGGGCTGGTGCTGGCCCAGACGGCCGCCGACG
The DNA here is from genome assembly GCA_964648365.1 of uncultured Phycisphaeraceae bacterium. Classification (GTDB taxonomy): domain Bacteria; phylum Planctomycetota; class Phycisphaerae; order UBA1845; family UBA1845; genus SURF-32. The sequence continues at coordinate 16,612 of CAZYLK010000017.1, read as the reverse complement.
CCACCGCCATGATCGGCATGCCGGAGTGCCAGTTGCCGCTGGCCCAGGCGGTGACGTTTCTTTCGTGCTGCCCGAAATCGAACGCGGCCGCGAAGGCCATCTGGGAAGCGTCCACCGACGTGCGCGAGGGGCGGACGATCCCCGTGCCGGTCCACCTGCGCTCCAGCGAAGCCGCGAAGCGCGTCGCGGCGGGGGGCGATGCGGGCTTCAACGAGACGCGCGCCGGCGGGGCGCGAAGCGGAGCCGACGCGAAGCAATACAAGTACCCCCACGATTCGCCCGACGGCATCATTGAACAGGACTACCTCGGCGTCGAGAAGCGCTACTATGTGCCGACCGGCCGCGGCGTGGAAAAACAACTGGGAGACTACCTCGCGTACGTCCGCCGCGTGACGGGGCGCGGATAGCTGTCCGCCATGTGGCACCGGTTTTCAACCGGTGATCCGGATGTGGCACCGGCTTGCAGCCGGTGGGCATGGCCTGGCAGGCCCTACCAGTCGCGGTGTTGCCGCGATCACCGGCAGGCTATCTCAAGATCCGGCGGCGCGGGCCGGCGGCGCACGACGACAGGATGGCCGGTTCCGGCATCTCCGTCACACATTCGGAAGACTGGCTCGAACCGCGGCGAACTGGAATCGAGCGTCACACGGACTCTTCGATTCTTTTTCTCTGCGTTCTCCGCGCCCTCCGCGGTGCGTCCACCCATCGCAGCATCAGCAGCGTGACCAGCAGCCCGATCATCGCCGCGCCGGCTCCGCCGCCGCAGGCCGGCGCCGGCGGAGAGGACGTCGGCGGCGGCGGGGAGCTGTTGTCGTTGATCGTGGGCAGGTCATCCGTCAGCACCGGCTTGCGCGCTCCGTAGCGCAGTCGGCGCAGGTTGCCCGACAGAAACTCGCAGAACACCAGGCTTCCGTCCGCCGCCAGCTTCATGGCCGTCGGGCCGGGGTCGGTGTCGAGGAACCGTTCGTGCGACGCGATGCGTCCGTCCTCGATGACGGCGCGGAACAGGCCGCTGGACACGAAGTCCAGATGGAAGAGGTTCCCGTGATACTCCTGCGGAAACACGTCGGCGGTGTAGATGACCACGCCGGTGATGGCGGCGCCTTGATCGTGATACGACAGCAGCGGGCGAACCGACGCGGCTGCGACGCTTTCGGTGTCGTCGCCTTCGACCGCGGGCCATCCGTAGTCGCGGCCGGCCTCGACGCGGTTGATCTCCTCGAAGCGGACGTCGTCATCGGAGCCTACGTCGCCGACGTAGAGAACGCCGTCCGCGTCGAAGCTCATGCTGAACGGATTGCGAAAGCCGGTGGCGAAGATGGCGCTGGGCGAACCGGTCGGCGTCTTGAAGGGGTTATCCTCGGGCACGGCGCCGTCGACGTTGATGCGGCAGATCTTGCCCGCCAGGCTCGTGAGGCCGACGGCGGAATCCGGCGTACCGGTGTCGCCGATGCCGAAGTAGAGCCGGCCGTCCGGGCCGATGGCCAAGGCGCCGCCGTTGTGGATGTTGCCGGAGGAGGGCAGGTTGGCGCGGATGACGCGCAGGTCGACGAGCCGGTCGTTTGTGGTTGTCAGTTGCAGGATGTGCTGCTCAGCGTGGTTGACCGTGGCGAGGGCGTAGAGCCGGCCGTTCGTGCGAAAGTCCGGATCGACGACCAGGCTCAGCAGGCCGGACTCGGAGCTGTTAAAGACTTCGAGTTCGGCGAAGGGCTCGTCGGGGGCGCTCAATACGCGGCCGGCGCTGTCCGGGGTGACCAGATAGATCCGCCCGTCCTGCTGCCCGACGAAGATGCGTCCGTCGGGCGCCGGCGCGACGGTCGAGGGGCGGTCGAAGCCTTCAGCGATGGTTTCGAGTGTGAATCCGGGGGGGGGCTGCTGGGCGATCGCAACCGAAGTCATGACGAACGCGAGCGCGACAATGGCCGCGCCGTGCCCGAGGGCGAGTAAGGAGGACGACCTGCCCGTTGTGATGCAGGCAGATTGAAGGCCCTCTGTGGTGCCGGCGCCTTGCGGGCGTCTTGTTGTTGGCGTGGAACGGGTGGCATCTGCCGCAGGCGGAACGATGGCAGGCCGTGGTATGCTCGGACGCCGTCTTGCCGAGCGCCGCACACCTGCTTCGCTCACCACGGCCTCGAAGACGAGACCGTGCCACCCGTGCCACCCCTGCGACCCGTAGGTTCTGCCGCGCAGCGGGAAGCCTGCATCACAACCCGCCGCCGCGTGTGGCCGGCGTCTTCTTCCCTCACTCCCTAACTCCCTCACTCCCTCACTCCCCGTTCGCGCGAGCGAACGCCTACGCGAACAGGCTGCCGCCGACGTTCTTGTCGAACGACTCGCCGTTGATTTCGAAGATGGCTTTCGAGTCGAAGCCGAGCCAGTCGTTGATGCAGGAACTGAACACGGCGCGGAAGTCCACGTAGTAGGGCAGCGAGTCTTCGTTCAGGTCGGCGGTGGTGACGCGCTGGCCGAACAGGCCGCCGCGGACGCCCGGACCGGCCAGGATCATGTGCCCGCCGTGGCCGTGGTCGGTGCCGGGGCTGCCGTTCTCGCCGTTGCGGCGTCCGAACTCGGTGTAGAAGCAGACGCACGTCCGCTCCCACATGCCGATGTTCTTCATGTCCGAAACGAACTGCTGGAAATGGCTGTTCAGACGCGGAAAGAGTTCCGCGTTGGCCGTATCCTGCGAGCCGTGCGTGTCGAATCCGCCGTAGCTGAGTTTGACGATCTGCGTGCCCAGGTCGGCCGAAGCGAGCTTGGCGGCGCGGAAGAACTCTCCGCGGGCTTCGCCGGTGGACTCGAACGAGGCGGTTTTCTCGCGCAGTTCGGCGGCGCGCTGGTCGATGCGTTCGTAGCTTTCGGCGACGGCTTTGGCGCTGGCGTCGTCGCTGTTCTTGTGCAGCTTCGCCAGGCGTCCGAACGCTTCCTGGGCGGCGCCGCGATAGGTCGAGTCCGGATAGCCGTAGCGCTCGGGGTCGCCGATGACGTGCGTGTCCAGCACGCCGAAGGGCTGGTCGAAGTAAGTGCGGCGCAGGCGTTCGTACCAGGGCGCGTCGGTGCCGCTCGATCCGCCCAGGTTGCGGATTCCGTACTTGAAGATTTCCTGGCTTTCGAAGTGAGAGCCGTTCGAGTCCGGGTAGCCCGACTGCTGCACGATGGCGAGGTTCCCGTCCGCATAAAGCTCACTGAAGAACGGAAACAGATTGCTGATGCCGTACTCGCTGTTGTCGGGCAGCGGGGTAACGGCGTCCTCGCCCAACGCCAGCACCGGCCGCAGGCTCCGATACGCCGAGTTCGTATACGGCGCCAGGAAGCTCAGGGCGTCGAGGCCGCCGTTAAGTTCACACAGGACGAGCATGTTGCCCGTGCCGTCGCGCGTCTGTCCGAACGTGGACGCGACCGTGTGCAGCAGCGGATCGGACAGGGCCAGCGCGCCCATTCCGGCGCTCGCCTGGCGAAGAAAGGTCCGTCGGGAAATACGTTTACATTCGTTGCAGCCGTTCATACTCGCTCCGGTTTGAAGAAGGGAGTGAGGGAGTAAGGGAGTAAGGGAGTGAGGGAAGAGAGGAGACTCATGCCTGGTTCGGATCGTTTATCCAACCCGGCGGTTCTCTTATCCCACTCGCGACTTCCACCCCGTCCGCTCGCTCGACCTGTTATTCTCCCGTGCTCGGGTCAGCTCTTCTCTTCCCTTACTCCCTTACTCCCTTACTCCCTCGATCCCTTCTTCCACCCCTATCTTCCAATAACCCCCACCTGCATCGCCATCAGGCGGATCATCTCGAAGACTTGGCGGGGCTGATTCTCCGGCTCTTCCAGATGGAACGCCCGCCAGCCGTTCTGATCGAGTACTTCTATGAAGATGTCTCGCTCTTCGTCAGTGAGGTTGGCGTGCAGCGCGCCGGCGATGGCGTCTACGATTTCACCGCGGATTTCACGTTCCGCCCATCGCTCCACCGGCGGGAGCAGGTGATACGGCAGGCCGGACGTCTGGTCGTCGCCGTATTCCATTTCCATGAGCCGTCCGATGGCCGACGCCCGGTTGATAATGGAGCGGTCGTCGAGCCAGGCGGTGTTTTCGCCCCAGCCTTCGACGCCGGGCGGGTTCAACAGCTCATGTCCGGCGCTGGACAGGTCGCGGGCGAGCCGGTCGAGCCGGCCGGTCTGCGATTCCTCGCTGTAGAGGTGAATGTCGAACGTGCGGGCGATGCCCACGACGTGTTCGACCGGCGACCGGACGTAGGCCCGCTTCGCTTCCGTCGAGAACATCGCGGCCGAAGTCAGGATTTTCTTGACCAGCGGTTTAATCTCGAAATCGCCATCGACGAACGCTTCCGCCAAGTCGCTGACGACTGCGTCCGACGGGTTGTCGTGGATGAAGTAGACGAAGAGGTTCCGGGCGACGTACTCCGCCGCTTCCGGCTGTTCGAGCGTCAGGTCGATGACGCCGATGTAGTCGAAGTTTGCCGCCTGTGCCCGCCCGGGAAAGATCGTCTTGGTCGATTCGTCGTGGTTGATGATGTCATAGATCGGCCGGGCATCCTGGTCCTGCTCGCGCAGCAGCGTGATGCCGGTAAACGCCTTGGTGCTGCCCTTGATGTCGTCCTCGGTGTAGAGCACGTCGCGACCGAGCGTGAACAGCTCCCAGAATTCCCGGGCGTAGTTCTCGTTGGGGCTGTCCTTGGGGCTGTTGGCGCCGTCCAGCCAGATCAGCATCAGCGGGTCGATGGTCAGTTCCTGCAAAAACGTGCGATAGTCGCCGAGCGCGTTCTCGCGCAGCATCTCCCAGTGTTTGATGGCCAGCCCGGCGTCGCGGCCCTCGACGACGCGCCGCGAGGTGGCGAATCGGTCGTGCCAGAACATCGCCATCTTCTCATAGAGCGGGTTCGGGCTTTCGATGAGGTAGACCAGCCAGCGACGCGGCATGTCGTCATTGAACGACTCGGCCAGTTCGCGGGTGGGTGTGGAGATGCCCTTCTTGCTCAGCAGGTCGTCGACGGTGGCTTCCAGCCCGCGACTGACGGCCGCGTCCACTTCCTCCGGCGTGGCGCCGAAAGCCGCCCGCCGCAGCAGGTGATACGCCTCGTCGCGCGTCAGCGCGTCGTGATACTTGGAGACGGAATTGGCGCTGCCGCCGAACTCGCCGCCGTTATCGCTCCCGCCGTCGCCGCCGAAAAGCCCGCCGTCCCCGCCCAGACCGCCAGCGCCGCCGCCGCTGCATCCGAACGTCCCATACAACAACGCCGCACAGAGGCAAATGACACGATGTTTCCACACCATACTTCTTCCCCCCACGCGATGCGCGAAGATGGTGAATCTGGATAGAATCCGACCTTTGGGTAATTACGATTCAGCCGCCGTCGGGGCAAAGTGGGTCGCGCGACCGACAACGGCGCGCCCGGGTCGTGATCGGACCCGAGCGTCCGTGTGGCGGGATCGGTCGTGTGGCTATCGGTCGGGTCCGGGAGCTGGCGGCGACGTGAAGCGTGCGACCGAGGCGTTCACTTCGGCAATCGCCTCCTGTGCCGGTCCCCAGCCACCGGGCTGGATCTCTGCACCCTCAAGCTGCTTGTAGGTGGCGAAGAAGTGTTCGACCTCGCGGAGGAAATGCGGCGGTACGTCGTCGAGGTCGCGGTATTCGGCGAAGAGCGGGTCGGAGTGCGGGACGCCGAGCACCTTATAGTCCGCCAGGCCGCGGTCTTTCATGCGAAACAGGCCGATCACGCGGGCCTGGATGAGACACCCGGTAAAGGTCGGCTCGTTGACCATGACCAGCACGTCGAGGGCGTCGCCGTCCTCGGCCAGCGTCTGCGGGATGAAACCGTAGTCGCCGGGATAGTGGCTGGACGAGTAGAGGTAACGGTCCAGCTTGAACAGGCCCGTCTCCTTGTCGAGCTCGAACTTGCTCCGCCGGCCCTTGGGGATCTCGACGATCGCGTTGACGATGGTGGGAATATCGGGCCCGGCGGGGATGCCTCCGGGCACACTCGCGACGGTGCGGAGTTGAGGCGGGTTCATCGCAGGTTCCCTCCAGCGGCGCTCATTGTACGAACGTCAGCCCGTACTGCGCACCAAGCTCGGCCAGTTCCTCGGGCGCTAGATCGCCGCGGCTCAGGCGTGCATCGAGGTCCAGAAAGAACTGCTCGAAGCCGCCAGGCGAGATGATCACCAGCAGCGTCGCGGGCTTCGACGACGTGTTGACGAAGCCGTGGGGCAGGCCGCGGGGCAGAAACGCGGTGGCGCCGGTTTCGACAAGATGCGTCCCCTCCCCACACGTCACCTCCAGCGTGCCGGCCGAGACGATAAAGGTCTCGTCCTCGCGCTCGTGGATGTGCTTGGGAACGCCCATGCGCGGCGGCACGTTGAGTTCGACCAGGGCAAAGGCGCCGGCCGTGCGGTCACGGTCCAGGATCAACCGGGTCGGGATGCCGAGAACGTCGACCCGCCGACCCTCGCCGCGTCCGATCAGACTCATCAAGTCGGTTGTCACAGAGGTCTCACGCAGGGCGCCGCCCGCGTTCAGCGGGCCAGCAGTTCCATGATCTGAATCGCGTTCAGCGCCGCTCCCTTGCGTATCTGGTCGCCGCTGACGAAGAGGTTGATGCCGCGGCCGTCGGGGCAACTTTCGTCCTGGCGGATGTGGCCCACCAGGCAGTCGTCCGCCGCCGACGCCTCCACCGGCATGGGGAAGCGGGCCTTCTGGCGGTCATCGACGAGTTTCACGCCGGGGGCCTTCGCGAGGATCGCCCGGACCTCGTCGGGCGTCATCGGCCGTTCGAGCTCCAGGTTGATCGACTCACTGTGCGCCCGCAGAACTGGCACTCGGATGCAGGTGGCCGTCACCGCGAGGTTGGGGGCGTGGAAGATCTTCCGCGTCTCCTTGACCATCTTGACCTCCTCGGTGTTGTAGCCGGAGGGGTCGAGCGGGGAGTTGTGGACGAACAGGTTGAAGGCGATGGGGTGCGGGAAGAGCTTCGGCGTCGGCGGACGGCCGGCGAGCACGTCGGCGGTCTGGGTGCGAAGCTCCTCCATGGCGGCCGCGCCGGCTCCGCTGGCGGACTGGTACGTGCTGACGATCATCCGGCGGACCGGATTGACCCGGTGCAGCGGCCAGACGGCCATGGCGGCGATGATGGTGGAGCAGTTCGGGTTGGCGATGATCCCCTTGTGGGCAAAGGCGTCGTCCGGGTTGATCTCCGGCACCACCAGCGGCACGGCCGGGTCCATGCGGAATGCCGACGAATTATCGATGACGACGCACCCCGCACGGGCGGCAATGGGGCCGTATTGTTCGGATCGCGAGCCGCCGGCGCTGAAGATGGAGAACTTGCAGCCGTCGAAGCTGTCGTCCGCGACGGGTTCGACGCGGTGCTCTCGCCCCCCGACGGTGATGGACTGCCCGGCGCTGCGGGCGGAGGCCAGCAGGCGGAGCCGTTCGACGCGGATGCCGCGCTCGTCCAGGATCTGGCACACTTCCCGCCCGACGGCGCCGGTGGCGCCGAGTACGGCGAGGCTCTCGATGACGGTCACGGTCCGGTCCTTCCGAGCGGTTGTGGTGAGGCCCGCTCCCTTCCACAATCCACGCTAGCGGGGTCGCGGTATATAGTCAATCAGCCCGATATTCGCGGAAAAAAAAAGGCTAAAGTCGCCGGAAAACGCCACTTGACTCGCGGAACAGCGGATTGCTAGACTGCCCGCCCCTTGCGGGACGCCCGGCTTGCCGGGTGCCTGGTAAACGCGGTTGGGGGCGGCTCTCCCGGCGGTACGAGATGAACCCCGCAGGCCGAAAGCGGGGAACGCCGCCATGAGTCGAAAGCCCCCCCGTCCGGCCGACACCCGCTCGATGGCCGGCATCGGGTTTGAGTTCGTGTCGGCGATCGTGGGATTCACGCTGGTCGGCTACTGGGCGGATCGGCACTTTGAAACCTCGCCCCGTTACCTGCTCATAGGATTTGGTCTGGGCGTGATCGGCGCCTCGTACAACCTGATCAAGGCGGTGCGGTCGGTCTCGCGATCAACTGACGACCGCGATCGGGACAGACAGGAACCCGGGTCGTGAGCGAGCGGCCGGGTGGGAAACGGTTGGGATTCGGATGGTTCGCGCTGGTGATCCTGCTCGCGGGCGCGGCGCTGGCGGGGATCGGGTACTTTCCGACCCTGCGGCTTGCGGGGGCGGAAGCGCTGCCGGCCTTGCTGGCTGGATGCGCGATTGCGGTGGTCGGCTCGTGGATCGGCGCCGTGCCGCTGGTGATCAGCAGCCCCGCACCGGCAAACGTCCTGACCGTCGTGATGACGGGGACTGCCCTGCGGCTGCTCGTCGTGGTCATGCTGTCGGTCGCGGCCGGCCTGAGCGGTTTTTTTCCCACCGCGCCGCTGCTGGTGTGGGTGGCGATCGGATACCTGGGTTTGCTGGTGCCGGATACGATTTTCGCCGTGCGGGTAGCGCGTGACGCCGCGGCGCCGCGAGACGGACAATAACGGTTGTTGACTTCCATGACTCACGCATCCGGCCTCCTGGCATCTTCGAATCCTCTGGACCACGTTGTTCAGCACCCGATCTGGACCGTTCAGATCGGCGGGTGGGATTTTACGCTGTTCAGCGATCAGATCGCGATGGTCATCACCGCGGCCGTGCTGCTGCTGTGGCTGGTGCCGCGGGCGGTCAAGTCCTACGGTGCCGGGCAGACCTCCGACGAGCTGACCCCGCGCGGGTTCCTGAACTTCATCGAGACGATCTGCGACTACCTGCGGCGCGAGGTAGCCCAGCCGGCGCTGCACGAGCACACGGACCGCTTCATCAAGTACATCTGGACGGTGTTCTTCTTCATCCTGACCATGAACATCCTGGGCCTGCTGCCGATCGCGGCGATCACGCCCCTGTTCGGCGTGCATCTGGGTGGTACGGCCACGGCGAACATCTGGTTGACGGCCGCGATGGCCACGGCCACGCTGTTCATGATGGTGTTCAACGGGCTGAAGTATGGCGGGATCGACTATCTGGCCCACTTCTGCCCCGGCCCGCTGCTGCTGAAGCCGCTGATGGTCGTCATCGAGGTGATCGGCCTGTTCGCGAAGAACTTCGCGCTGGCCGTTCGACTGTTCGTCAACATGATGGGCGGCCACATCCTGCTGGCCGTTCTGCTGAGCTTTATTCTGTCGGCCGGATCCGCGCTGGGCGCGGCCGGCGGGCTGCTGGTGGCGATTCCTGTGATTCTCGGCAGTGTCGCCATCTACATGCTTGAGATTTTCGTTGCCTTCCTCCAGGCGTTCATCTTTACGTTCTTGACCACGCTCTTCATCGGCATGAGCGTCGTCCTGCACCACGATGAGGGCCACGGGGAGGCGGCGCACCACCATTAGTAGACATCGCCATGCCCGCGCAGCGCGAGGCGGTCGGGCCGTGAGGTGTAACAGCGATGGCGATAGCAAGCGTGGTCGGCCTCGCACGATCACAACCGAAAGGACGTGTCAGATGAGCAAGAACTGGTCAAAGGTGTGCCTGGCGATGATCGCCGTCGGCGTGGTGCTGACGTTCGTATCGAGCGCGCAGGCGCAGGGTGAGGCGGATCATGGCGTCGTGGCGGCGGATCAGGCGACGTTCCTGACCACCGACGGCGCCCGCAAGCTGGGCGGCGCGATCGGCGCGGGCCTGGTCGTCATGGGCGGCGCGGCCGGCATTGGCCGCATCGGCGGCTGTGCTGTCGAGTCGATGGCCCGGCAGCCGGGCGCGGCGGGTAACATCAGCACCGCCACCATTATTACCGCGGCGATGATCGAAGGTGCGACGCTGTTCGGCGTCGTGGTCGGTCTGCTCGCGGCGCTGTAGTGATTTCATCGCGGGCCGTCCGGTGACGAGCCGGACGGCCGGCGGACTCTCTTTCGCAGTGACGGCGGCGCGGGATCTGCCCGGCCCGGACCGCGGCGTGCGTGGCGGCAGGAACGAGCGAGGATTGACGTATGAATCAGTGGGTCTATCGGGTGGCGTTAGCGCTGAGCCTCGTCTCGACGCAGGCGTGGGCGGCCGGGGACGGTCATGAAGGCGGCGCCGTCAGCCCGTTTGCGGGCAACCTTGGCAACGCCATCTGGACGCTGGTGATCTTCGCGTTGCTGCTGGTCGTGCTCGGCAAGTTTGCCTGGACGCCGATCCTGGACGCGCTGAAGAAACGCGAAGACTTCATCCGCGACTCTCTGGAGCAGGCGAAGCGGGATCGGATCGAGGCCGAGAATCGCCTGAAGGAATACACCGCGAAGATCGACGCCGCCCGCGATGAGGCGTCCGCGATCGTCGCCGAGGGGCGTCGGGACGCGGAGACGCTGCGGCACAAGCTGGAGGAAGACGCCAAGCGCGAGGCGCAGGCGATGCTCGATCGGGCGAAGCGCGAGATCGGCATCGCCACCGAGACGGCGTTGAAGGAACTCTACGACCGGAGCGCCGCTATAGCGACCGAGATCGCCGGGAGGATCATCCGCAAGGAGGTCTCCGCCGCCGACCACGAGCGGTTGATTCGCGAGTCGATCGACGAATTGAGTAAGATGAATTGACGAGCGTGGTCGTGTCTGGCAGTCACGAATCGAGCAAGATGAACTGAGACGCCGATGAGTTCCGCTGATACAACCAACGATCCGGTCGCACGCGTCTACGCCGAGGCGATGCTCGAACTGGCGGAGGCCGACGGGCAGGCCGAGAGCCTGCTTGACGAGCTTAACGGGTTCAGCCAACTGCTGGCGGCCGATCCGGTGCTGGCGCAGTTCATCACCGCGGCGGACGTCGACGCGAGCCGGCGGACGGCCCTGCTGGAGCGCGCCGTGCGCGGGCGGGCCTCGGACCTGCTCGTCAACGCCCTGCAAGTGATCAACCGCAAGGGCCGGCTGGGGCATCTTCCGGCCATCATCGAGGCGTATCGGCTGGCGCTGGAAGTGCTTCGGGCGCAGGTGGACGTGGAGGTCACGACGGCCGTGCCGTTGACGGACGAGCTTCGCACGGCGCTGAAGGGTGTGGCGTCACGCTACGCCGGCCGTGATGCACAACTGATCGAGCGCGTGGACGAGTCGCTGCTGGGCGGCCTGACGCTTCAGGTCGGCGATACCAAGCTGGATTCCAGCCTGGCCAGCCATCTGCAGCGCATCCGCGCGACGCTGGAGCAGCGCGGAGCGCGAGCGCTTCACGGCGACGGCGAATCAGCCTTTGTCGAAGGACGGCAACATTAGGAATCACCGGACGCAGCCACCACCGGTTATGAACCGGCGCTACAGGGTGATGACGACTGACGTGGATGGGATAACGGTCTTATGAAATTCAAAGTTGACGAAATCTCCTCCGTCATCCGAGAGGAAATTGCCAGCTACCAGTCCGAGATCGACGTTGCGGAGGTCGGACGGGTGCTGGAAGTCGGTGACGGCATCGCCCGCATCTACGGCCTGTCGAACGTCATGGCCGGCGAAGTGGTCGTGTTTGAAGGCGGGCAGCGCGGCCAGGTGCTCAACCTGGAAGAAAACTCGGTCGGCGCGGTGATCCTCGGCGACTACCTCTCCATCAAGGAGGGCGAGGAAGTCCGCCGCACCAGCGATCTGCTGAGCATCCCGGTGGGCGATGCCATCCTGGGCCGCGTCGTCGACCCGCTGGGACGGCCGCTGGACGGTCTCGGCGTCGTCGAGTCGCCCCACACCCGTCCGCTGGAGTTCAAGGCGCCGGGCATCGCCGCTCGGCAGCCGGTCAACGAGCCGATGCAGACGGGTCTGAAGGCCATCGACAGCATGATCCCGATCGGCCGCGGCCAGCGCGAGTTGATCATCGGCGACCGCAAGACGGGTAAGACGGCCATCGCCGTCGATACGATCATCAACCAGAAGGGCGGCGACGTGATCTGCGTGTACGTCGCCATTGGCCAGAAGGAATCGACCGTCGCGGCCGTGGTCGAGACGCTGCGCGATCACGGGGCGATGGACTACACGGTGGTCGTCTCGGCCGGCGCGTCCGACTCCGCCCCGCTGCAGTACATTGCGCCCTACGCCGGTGCTGCGATCGCCGAGTACTTCATGTACAGCCACGGCCGCGCGACGCTGGTCATCTACGACGACCTGAGCAAGCAGGCGCATGCCTATCGCCAGCTCTCGCTGCTGCTGCGCCGCCCGCCCGGTCGCGAGGCCTATCCGGGCGACGTGTTCTATCTGCACTCCCGCCTGCTGGAGCGAAGCTGCAAGCTCCGCGACGAGTACGCCATCGTGCCCAAGGAGACGGCCGCCGACTCGCGCGATCGCTCGAAGGTCAAGAAGCACCCGCAGGGGCTGGAGGCGCCGGAAGACCACCGTCCCGACGACGAAGACGGGTTGTATCACCGCCCGCACGGCGAGCATCGGGCCAAGGCATGGCTGGAGTCGCTGCCCGATAAGGACAAGTACCGCGTTCACCACTTCCCCGATTCGGGCGGGTCGCTGACGGCGCTGCCGATCATCGAGACGCTGGAAGGCGAAGTGTCGGCCTACATCCCGACGAACGTGATTTCGATCACCGACGGACAGATCTACCTGGAGCCGGACCTGTTCTTCGCGGGCGTGCGTCCGGCGGTCAACGTCGGCATCAGCGTGTCGCGCGTGGGCGGTAACGCGCAGAAGAAGGCGATGAAGAAGATCGCCGGTTCGCTCCGGCTCGACCTGGCGTCGTTCCGCGAACTGGAGGCGTTCGCCCAGTTGGGAACGGATCTGGATGCCGCCACCCAGCGCCAGCTCGACCGCGGGCAGCGCATGGTCGAGCTGCTCAAGCAGCCGCAATACAAGCCCTATTCCCTCGCGGACCAGGTGGTGAGTATCTTCGCCGGCACGCAGGGTCTGCTCGACGACCTGCCGCGCAACAAGGTGGCGGAGTTCGAGGCGGCCATGCTCAAGCACGTCCACGACGAACATCAGGAGATCTTCGACGAGATCACCAAGACGGGCGCGATGAAGGACGAGACATCAGCGACGTTGAAACAGACGATCGCGACGTTCAAGGGCAGGTTTACGGCCAAGTAGGAGTGAACTGGTGCGGGTGTCCTTTCGACATTCGACATTCGACATACGACTCTGAAACACGATGGCGAACAAACGACAACTCGTAAAGCGCCGCAAGGCCGTCCGTAACATCCGCAAGATTACGCGGACGATGCAGCTTATCGCCACCGCCCGTTTTCAGGCGGCGTTCAAGCGCGCCATGGCCACCAAGCCGTTCAGCCAGAAGCTGGCGGAAATGGTGGGGTCGCTCTCCAGCGCGGACGTGGAACTGGAAGGGTCGCTGTTCGAGCCGCACTCCGACGCCAAGCGCTCGGCGCTGGTCGTGCTGACCAGCAAACGGGGGTTGTGCGGCGGGTTTAACGGCAACGTCCTGCGCACCGGCATCGCGCACACGAAGCAGGCGAGCGAATCCGGCATCGAGAGCGACGTCTACATGGTCGGGCGCAAGGGCGTGGCCTACTACAAGTTCCTCAAGCGCCCGACCCACAAGACGTACGTCAACATCAGCGACGCCCCGCGCTTCGACGAGGTTGAGCCGATCGCCGTCGAACTGATGGACCGGTTCAAGAGCGGCGAGATCACGTCCGCGCATGTGGCGCACATGCGGTTCTATTCGGCGGGCAAGCAGCGGCCGGAGGTGATGCAGCTTTTGCCAATGGTGGCGGAGACGCAAGGGAGCGCGGAGGGCGAGGCGCCGGCGGGCGCCGGGACGGCCGGCGCGGCGGTTCAGTATGACTTTTCGCCCGAGCCGGCGAAGCTGCTGGAAGAGCTGCTGCCGACGACCGTCAAGGTTCGCCTCTACCAGTGCTTCACCGATGCCGTCGTCAGTGAACAGGTGGCCCGCATGGTCGCCATGAAAGCCGCCACCGACGCGGCCGGCGACATGATCACCATGCTGACGCGGCAGTACAACCGGGCGCGGCAGACGTCGATTACGATGGAGTTGCTGGACATTATTGGCGGCGCCGCAGCGTTGAGTTGAGCGCGGGCGGGTCGCAGCGGATTATTCGGCCCTTGCTGCGACGCAGAGAGTCATGGCTTACGTTTACGCTGGCGTGACCGAGTTGAGAAAAGCGGCGATTCGCCGCAGAGAGGATGCGGACAAGTTGCGCGAGGCCCGCCGCTGGCGCGGGGCCATGTACATGCTCGGCTACGCCTTGGAGTGCAGCATCAAGGCCCGGCTAATGGAGCGTCACCGACTGCTGACGCTGATGGATCTGGAGAGTCACTTGGCGAGCCGGCGGGGAAAGGACGTGAGCCTCCGCACGCACAGTCTCGAGGAGCTACTGGAACTGACTGGAACGAGCCATCGGCTGTCGCGCGAGACGAGGCGAGCCTACAATCTTTGCCGGACGTGGCGTGTCGATTGGCGATACAGCCCCGACAATGGAAAGGAGGTGGATTGCGGTGATTTCTTCGAAAGCTGTGATCGCTTCCTGTCCTTCGTCCGCACAAGCGTATAGGAGGCTCCTGAGATGACAGCCGGCTCGAACGGACTGCTGGAGAGAATCGTGAGTATCCTCCGGCCGCAGTTTCCGGATGACACGATCGACGCTTCCCTGAGTGGTGTGCGTGACAATGTCCACGTCATCGTCGTCTCGCGGAAGCTGGACGGCATGAGTGAACGTCAGAAGCAGGAGCACATCTGGTCGCTCCTGGAGTCTGGGGGACTGGGTGAACCGGAGCTTCAGCGGATTTCGATGATTCTGCCATTGAGCCTGGAGGAGTTGAAGCGATAGCGTCGGACTGGCGAGTGGCGAATGTCGACTGTCGACTGACAGAGGATAAAGCTACGACAGTGAAAAGGATATTCAACGGCGGACGTTTAGGTTCGCCCTTCGGATCGTGGCGGTCGCAAGAGCGCTTCCGCGATCGACGGTTGGAGCAGTGGTTGCCCGGCAGATCATGCGGGCGGGAATGAGCGTCGGGGCCAATGTAGAAGAAGCCCAGTCGCCGCCGACCGAGAAGGACTTCAAGCGGCGGATCAATATCGCACGAGGCGAGGTCCGCGAAGTCCTGTACTGGTTGAGGCTGATGGAAGAATCAGGCGAGTTGCCAGAAGCGAGACTGAAGGCACTCATGCAGGAGGCGGACGAGATCGTGCGGATCTTGACCGCCATCGTGAAGAAAGCGGAGCGGAGTGCAACATCGTCGTCGTAGCGTCGGAGGTTTCCCCTCTGCCATTCGACATTCGACATTCGCCATTCGACATTCTTGGAGTGTTGCGTGGCGCGAAACGGAACAGTGTTATGCCTAATGTAGGAAGTGTCATCCAGGTCATCGGCTCCACCCTCGACGCTCAGTTCGATGAGGACAAGATGCCGCCTATCTACAACGCCTTGAAGGTCGAGGTCGAGCGGACCGTACTCGACAAGTCCTTCACCGAGACGCTCTGGTGCGAGGTGGCTCAGCACCTGGGCGGCGGGCGGGTTCGCGCCGTGTCGCTCGGTTCGACCGACGGCCTGCCCCGCGGCGCCAAGATCACCGACACCGGCGCCCCCGTCAGCGTGCCGGTCGGCGAGGCGACGCTCGGCCGCGTGTTCAACCTCGTCGGTGCGCCCATCGACGAACTCGGGCCGGTGAAGGCGGAGGCCGTGCGGCCCATTCACCGCGAGCCGCCGGAGTTCGCTGACCTGTCGCCGAAGACCGAGCTATTCGAGACCGGCATCAAGGTCGTCGACCTGCTCTGCCCGCTGGTCCGCGGCGGCAAGGCCGGGCTGTTTGGCGGCGCCGGCGTCGGCAAGACGGTTATCATTCAGGAACTCATCGCCCGTCTGGCCCGTTTCCACAGCGGCTATTCCTGTTTTGCCGGCGTGGGCGAGCGCACCCGAGAGGGCAACGACCTGTGGCTGGAAATGCAGGAAGCCAAGATCGGCGATACCGGCAAGCGCGTCATCGACCAGACGGTCATGGTGTTCGGCCAGATGAATGAGCCGCCGGGCGCGCGTCTGCGCGTGGCGCTGTCGGCGCTGACCATGGCGGAGCACTTCCGCGATCAGACCGGCGCGGACACGCTGCTGTTCGTCGACAACATCTTCCGCTTCTCCCAGGCCGGTTCGGAGGTGTCCGCGCTGCTTGGCCGTATGCCCTCGGCCGTGGGTTACCAGCCGACGCTCGGCACCGAGATGGGCGAGTTGCAGGAGCGCATCACGTCCACCAAGGCCGGCGCCGTTACCAGTATTCAGGCCATTTACGTCCCGGCCGACGACTATACCGACCCGGCCCCGGCCACTGCGTTCACCCACCTGGACAGCACGGTGAACCTGGAGCGCAGCATCGCCGAGAAGGGCATCTACCCGGCCGTGGACCCGCTGGCGTCCTCGAGCCGCATCGTCGACCCGAACTACATCGGCGAGCGGCACTACGGCGTCGCCCGCCGCGTGCAGCAGAACTTGCAGCGCTACAAGGATTTGCAGGATATCATCGCGATCCTCGGCGTGGATGAGCTCAGCGAAGAGGACAAGCTGGTCGTCGCCCGCGCACGCAAGATCGAGCGCTTCCTGTCGCAGCCGTTCTACGTGGCCGAGCAGTTCACCGGCTTCGCCGGCAACTACACCTCGCGCGACGACACGATCCGTTCGTTCGAGGAGCTGTGCGACGGCAAGTGGGACCACCTGCCCGAGCAGGC
>CAZYLK010000016.1:0-53381 GCA_964648365.1 uncultured Phycisphaeraceae bacterium | reverse complement strand
TCGTCGGCGCAGGCCGACAACATTTTACAACCACATGTCGCGCCGGCGCGACTCCCCGGCATTCGCCGCGTGACGCTGGCGGTGTTCCACCCCACCCGCCGACCCGCGCCTGGCACCCGCCGCCGATTCGCTTAAGACCCCGCGGCCGGTGGGCGACAAATCGGGCGGGGTGCGGCACAATGGCGTCTTGCGATCGGAACGGTCCCACCACGGCCGGAGGGGGGACGCCGGGACGTGCGTCGGACGGCCCGGCTTAAGATCACGGCCCGCGGCCCGGAGCCAACCGCCTGGTGGACAGCCTCGTCATTCAGTTGATCGCCACCTTCTTCTGGCTTGCCTTCGCGGCCGGCGTCGGGCTGTGCGTGGGCAGCTTCACCAATGTGCTGATCTACCGGCTGCCGCTGGGGCGCAAGGTGACCGAGCCGCGCTGGTCCGCCTGCCCGCGCTGCAACGCCCGGATCCGCTGGCGCGACAACATTCCGGTGCTCAGCTTCGCTCTGCTGGGCGGCCGCTGCCGGTTCTGCCGGCTGCCCATTTCGCTGCGCTATCCGATCGTGGAGATGACGGTGGCGGCGATCTTCGTCATCGTGGTCGATGCCCTGGTGGTCGAGCAGATGCGCGGCGGGCTTAGCCCCTCGACGCTGCTGACGGAACGGGCGCTGGCCGACTGGCCGATCATCATCGCGCACATTGCCCTTTTCGCCTGCCTGTTCGCCATGTCGGCCATCGACATCGAGCACTACTGGGTGGACATCCGCTTCACCAACGCCGTCACCGTGATCGGCTTCGCCGCGCACGTGCTGTGGACGCCGTCGTACAGCGTGCGCAACTGGGTCCGGCCGGGAGACGGCACGGCCCTGGTCGCGCTGGCGGCGCTGGTCGGGCTGGTCGGGGCGTGGCTGGTGGTTCGGTCGATTCCCTGGGATGACGAGGGCGGCGCGGACGATGGCGCCGACGAACCGCTCCCCCCGCCGGCCGAGGGCGGCATCCTCCCGACGCGGCGCTGGCCGATGTGGCTCGTGGTGACGCTGATCGGCCTGATGGTGGTCTTTCCCGTGTCGGAGGCGGCGCGGCCGCAGCCGCTGCTGGCGGGGTGGCGGTTCGCAGTCCCGCTGGCGCTGCTGTTCGTGTTGATCGTGTTGTGCAGCGTGGCGTCGCGGCCGTCGGACCACGAGGTCGCGGAGGCCATCGAGGACGAGCGCCACGGTGCCCGCCGCATGGCGATGGAGGAACTGGCCGTGCTGATGCCCGCGGTGATCGCGGCCGCCCTGGCGGGGTGGTGGCTGATCCGCAACCCGGTCGCGGGCGAGGCGGCGAAGGAGGCGCTCCATCGAACGGTGGTCCAGGCGTCGTCGGTGCCGATGTGGCGCTCGTGGCAGCCGCTGCTGGGTCTGGGCACGGCCGCGACGGGCTTCATCATCGCCGGAGCGCTGGGCTGGGCGATCCGCATCGTCTTTACGCTCGTCTTCGGCAAGGAAGCGATGGGCAGCGGCGACATCCACCTGATGGCCGCGACGGGGTGCGTCGCGGGCTGGCCGGTGGTAGTGCTGGGCTTCTTCCTGGCATGCTTCCTGGCCATCTTCGGCTGGCTGGCCGTGCTGCCGTGGAAGCGGGCCCGCGCGATACCGCTGGGCCCCTGGCTGGCGCTCGCATTTCTGATTACCGTGGTCTACTACAACGACATCCTCGCATCGCCGCCGATTTCGGGCGTGGTGGAAGCGGCGCGGGTGCTGTGGCTGCGGGAGGGGGGGTGACGCAGATATGGCTCAAAAGCAGGACATCGAAGCGCTGCTGACGAAGTCGAGGCTGCCGTTTGAATCGCGGCCGTTTCATTCTCCGGCGGCGGATAGCTTTTCGTACTATTTTGAGAGCGTCGAACACGTCCCCGAACGGATCGACTGCTGGCTGACCGTTTACCGCACGATTGACGACCGGCGCCTCGTCGGGTTCAGGCTGGACAGCTTTCGGCTCCTGCTCAGCAAGTTCGATGAACTGCACCTTGCCGGCCTCGTGCGTCCGGACCCACAGACGCTCGACCTGAAAGTCGCGGTTACGGCGCTGCTGCACCTGGCCCCCGACCCGCTGAAGGCACGATCGGTCTACCAGGAGGTCATGCAGCGGGTGCTTCGGGACGCGTCGGACGACGGCGTCCGGCTTGCGCTCGAGCCGGCCTGACGCATGAGCGGATTGCTCGGTTCGTCTTCGATGCACTCCGCCGACATTGGCGCCGGGGGGTATGGCTCACGCCCGGTGCCGTCGATCTCCTGCCGCGTGAGTTTTCCCGCGTCGTCGTGCTCCGCGTCGAACCCGCCGATGGTTGTGTACTCGTTCACCTCGTTGCTGGCGTACTGCGTCGTCAGCGACGCCCGGTTGTCCCGGTAGGTCAGCCGGTTGCTCATGTCGTCGTAGACGAAGTCTTCCGCATCCGTGTTGGGCAATTCACCGTATTCTACCGCCGTCACCCGGTGAAGTCCATCGTACCGGATTTCCGGGATCTCTTGATTGATTGCAATGGGCTGAGAAGTCACCATCGCTTCAAAAAGTCACCCCCAGCGACGAGCTCCTGCGACTGCGTCTCTTCTCCGCACTCCGGGCACTTGCCACTGACGTTTCCGGTCAGGTCGTAGCCGCAGCGGCAATGACCAGGCGGTCGCCGTCGCTGACTTCTGTAGATAAGGGTAAGCGTCAGGGCAACGACAAAGGGTATCCACAGTGGAAAGAAGAAATCGTTGCGGTCAAAGTAATGCGAAGGTCCATACCGGAATCCTCTTGTGGGTAATAGGGGAACATCGAGCGAACCCCTGTACGGTACCCCGTTGAACCGGACCGGACCGTCGCCGAAGACAATACAGCCATCGTGAATGGCCAGAGAAACGCTGGTCACCCCCCAGGCCACACTCACGATCGTACTAAGGAGGAATAATCCAGTAGTCACGGCAGCTATCGCTCCGGCGACGCGGACACCACGCCCGGCTGTTGGCCCAGCAGTCTCGCCAGGCGTGATGCGTGCATCCATCGATGCCTGAACGGATCGTCGTGTCCGCCAACCCATCACAAGCAAAACGATCCCGGACGTCACCCAGATTGTCAAGAGCGGAACAATGACGTAACTTCCATCGGCAGCCTTATAAAACCACCAGCGGACATCGCAGTGTGCAAACCAGCCTTGCTGTACCGGATTGCCAACTGAACTGTGCTTCGCCATCGCGCGTTGAATGTGTCGCCAATACAATCCGCCTTCGCCGATGACAAAGCAGCCGTCAGCCAGGCCAATCGCAGGTCCGCCACGCGAAACGTAACCTACACTCAGGAGCAGGCTTGCCAACCACGTCAACGATGCGACGCACATGGCGTACAAGACAGACCGAGGCAACTGTCGCTGGAAGTCCAGCCCCATTGCAATCCGACCCTTCATGGGATTGGGAAAACCGTATCAGCTAGGAGCGTGTTGATGGAATCGGAAGCAGGTCTCCCGACGTCTTTCTCGAAGTAATACCCCGCGTCGCTGCGAAAATCAGTTCCCCCGATGCGTTTATTGAAATCGGGGCCGCCTTCATCCTGGAGCGCTTCTGATCCCCACTGAGGGGCAAACTTTACAACTAGCCATCGCTGCCAGTCATCTTTTGCATCTAGCTTGTGCCCCCATCTGACACATCCATAGGAATTTCCCACCTCCTCACCACCGTTGCAAAAGACGCATGCCTCGTACTCCTGGCGGCCGGGATAGTCGTCGTTAGAATCATGCCCTGGCAGGTCATCCATTTCGAGTCGGATGTTCTGGGGCAGGGCGCCATCCGGCCCGAACTCCACACTATCTGGCAGTTTGATTGTGCGCTGTCCCGGATAAAGCGGCCACCGTGGCGCAGGCCCATTGCTAAAGAACGAATTCTCCTTGTCAGGCACCTTTTCGTCCTTGGATGCAGGATCGAACATCCAATAACTGCCAGTGTACTTGATGCCTTTGCTTGGCCTGTTTTCTCTCCATTTTATTTGTATAAACGCCAGTTCCGTACAGCTACAGCTCTCTCCGCGTTTTCCGTCGGATGTCAGCTTGTAAAAACTGCTTGCCGGATGGAACGTTAAGTGCAATTCCGATCGATTCTTTCCGGTTACTCCGATAAGGTAGCCACTGAACTTCCCTCGGCCAGATACACGGTTCTTCATACCCTTGTGAGTCTTAGCTTGGAGCCCCCAAGGATCGCTGGCGGAGAACACGCCGCTTCTCAGATACTCATACAAATTCATCCCATCCACGTACCCCGCCGGATCGCGATTCAGCCATCGTCCGTCGTCGGGTTTGTAGAATCGGGCGCGGTTGCGCTGGAGCTGGACGTTGTAGCGGGGGCCGGGGCACAGGCCACCGGTGCAGGGCTGGTCTTCCAGCATGTAGAGCCGACGGCCGGTGAAGTGGTACGGATTGCCCAGGGCGCTGGTGAAGAGCGTGACGGGCGGCTCGTTAGGGGCGGTCAGGGCGAGGGTGAGCGCGCCCATGTCGCCGCCGGAGGAGGTGCCGTCCACGTCCCCGTCCATGTCGAAGTCGGCCGTGGGGTTGGCTGTGGGCACGCCCGAGCCGCTGTAGGCGTCTCCGAAGACGGTCTCGTCACCGCTGTCCACGTCGCCGTCGCGGTTGAAGTCGAAGTCCCGGTAGCCCCACTGCTTGACCTTGCCGTAGGCGTCGTACGTGTTCGCCTCCGCCAGCGTGCCGTTGCGCTTGATCAGCCCGGCCACCGTGCCCAGCTCGCGGACGAGGTAGTAGTAGGTATCGAGGGTGGCCGGCGTGTCCGGATCGCCGCTGAGCAGGATGGCCCGCTCGTCGATCTGCCGCGTGCCGTGGATGTACCGCCGCTGCATCACGTCGCTCTCGTCGGTCTCCGCGATGACCTCGGCGCCGTCGTAGTGGTACTTCAGCGTCTGGGCCTGGGCGTTGATGTTGGTGTCGTACCGGGTGCGGGCGCTGATCACCCGGCCCATCGCGTCGTAGGCGAAGTGGGCGACCTCGGTGTCCGTGGCGTCATCCCAGTACACGACCTGCTCCAGTCAGTTGCCAGCTCACGCGGTCCCGACCGCAGTTCGAAGTTAACTCGCAAGGAACCAGAACCAGGCACCATAAAGCACTGCTACTATCGCACTTGCACAGAACCGGTGTTTCGCCGCTGCCGTGCGCGCTCTGGAGATGCACCGTAGCGAGATGATCGCCAGCGCTAGTTCTACCACAAGCGATGCTATTGCGATACCGGCTAGAAGTGCGTTGCTATACGCTTGCAATAGCACCGGAATCCAGCCCAGCATTATCATCATCCATACAAACAAGACTAAAGCCAATACCCCGATCGAAGCAATCAGGAGGCGCGCAGCAAAGATCCCTTCGTCATCATGAAACGACCAGTATGTAACACGATCCGTCTGATCGAACGACCTGCCACACTCCGGACATCGGGGCTCGGGAAAACTTGCATCGCAATCAAGTCCGGTGAGATCGTACTTACATCCGCGACATCGCATTCGTACAGACTCGCCATCAATTGGGGAGCTTGTCGCTCCTGACGATTTGCCACGCTCACGGTACATTCGGTGGAGTCACTGCCGTTGTGACTGCCGGTATGCTGATACTTTCTGTGCCTATTTCTGGACAGCATGCTCGTGTCGGTGCGATCACCAGCCACTGACGCGAGAACTTGACTCCAGGGTTCAATGAACTCAGGTTACCAAGAGTTGGACCCGGGTCTGCTGTGGGATAGCCGTACCCAAGCACGCCGTCCACTAACGCCTCATAATCCGGAAACGAGTCGTGTACGCCACTGATGGTCGCCAGTATGACGCCCTTCCGTATCACTTGAAACGTAATTCTCACAGTGTAGTCGATATCCGGGGCGACAGACGTGAAGGGATATGCTGCTGCTGCTACCACGAGAAACTCCGATCGGCACTTAAGCTTATCATTAGAAAGATCTACTGACTTCCGCGTTGGTGCCGTCTTGCTTGAAATCGATCCGGTTAACTTGTTTCTGCGATGACTCTCGCCAGCCTCCGTCAGGATGAAACCACTCTCGACATTCAGAAATCCTAGTTTCTCTGATTCCACGCTTCCCGTTGAGGACAGTCGAGACGTACCGGCTTGGCCAAATGGGCGTCCGTCACTACTGAATTCGTACAAAAAGCCGGCAGGCTCGTCGATCCATTTTGGGAATGTGTTGCCAATGAACGCAGCAAACTTGAACGAGACGCGGCGACGCCCCGACGGATCGAGATTCTGATGAGGACAACTGACCACATACTCATACAAATTCATCCCATCCACGTAGCCGAGGGGATCCCGATTGAGCCATCGTCCGTCGTCGGGTTTGTAGAACCTGGCGCGGTTGTGCTGGATCTGGACGTTGTAGCCGGCAGCCGGGCAGATCCCGGTGCATGGCTGGTCTTCCAGCATGTACAGCCGACGGCCGGTGAAGTGGTACGGATTGCCCAGGGCGCTGGTGAAGAGCGTGAGCGGCGGCGCGTTCGGGGCGGTCACGGCATTGTTGAACGCCAACTGATCGCCGTCGGCGGTACTGCCGTCCACGTCTCCGTCCATGTCAAAGTCGGCCGTGGGGTTGGCGGTCGGCACGCCCGAGCCGCTGTAGGCGTCGCCGAAGACGGTTTCATCCCCGCTGTCCACGTCGCCGTCGCGGTTGAAGTCAAAGTCACGGTAGCCCCACTGCTTGACCTTCCCGTAGGCGTCGTACGTGTTCGCCTCGACCAGCGTGCCGTTGCGCTTGATCAGCCCGGCCACCGTGCCCAGCTCGCGGACGAGGTAGTAGTAGGTGTCGAGGGTGGCCGAAACCGAGCCCCGACCGTAAGGGAGGGGGTTTCTGCGGCTCGGGAGAACCCGCTTACTGACGTGCGCGGCTCGGTTCGCTGGGACGTTCTCCTGGACAGCCCGCTTACTGACGTGCGCGGTTCGGTTCGGGATGGCCCGCTCGTCGATCTGCCGCGTGCCGTGGACGTACCGCCGCTGCATCACGTCGCTCTCGTCGCTCTCGTCCGTCTCGGGGGGGTTGAGGTTCGTGCTGGCGGTCACCATTCGGCACCTGCATCGTCGGCCGCAATCCGATTCCCCGCACCGGCGGAATGCATCGGGCGGGCAGGAGTGCTGCCGGCAGGGGTATAGACGCATTCCGCCCGCGGCGCGCGTCAGACCTCTGCCCGGCCGCGCCGGGCGGCGGCCGGGGATGGCCTTCCCTGATCTTACGCCCGTCCGTGTAACCTCTCCACCCGCCTGCCGGCGACCGGCCACCCCGCTACGGGGGCGGGTGCCGGCATGTACCACCGCCACCGGTTGAAAGTCGAGTATCCGCCCGCGGCGGGCCGGTGCGACACGGGATCACCGGTTGGAAACCGGTGCGACAGAAGTACACCGGTTGGAAACCGGTGCCACACGGAATCACCGGTTCAAAACCGGTGCCGCACCGCGGGCTCCGCCCGACGCGGGCGGCGTTTCGACATCCATGCGGGGGTTCCCCGGCCGAGAGCGCTCCGCTCATGCGTCCAGAAACCGGAGGGCCTTTCCAGAAACCGGGCGCGTTGAATCGTCCTCGCCTCGCCGCCCGCTGCGGCACAGGCTGTTTTTTTTCTCAAAAACGCTGATTTGCCGCCCTGCCCGCGTGGCACGGCTCGTGCCCATGATCGCCTCGTCGAGGTCAAGGACGCTGTCTGAACGTGCCGCGCGGCGCGGGCGGGCAACCCCATCGGCCGGCCCGGGTTCTCGGGCGACGTTTCCAGCACCGGCGATTGTCGGCGCATACAACGAAGCGACGTCGTGCGCGCGGCGCACACGATCTTCCGACCGGCGCGGCTGGGATCGAAACGCGCAGTTTTGTTCCGGTCCGCCGTCGGCGTGGACCCCGTCTGTGATGATTGAATGAGCGACTATCGTATCGGTCGTCTCATAGTTTGTGCGAGAAAGTTCTTTTCTTGGAAGAAGGAGCGAAGTCTATGTTGAAGAGTCTTGGACTGTTGTCCGGAGGCATCCTGGCAGTGATGGCTGCCGTCCCCATCGTTCAGGCCGACGATTATGTCTGCCGGGACTATTGCGAGTTCGGTCCGAACGACGAGTTCGACAATTTCATTGTTGCGGAAGGCGCGACCGCCGTGCTCAACGGCTCCCACGTGGACGGCAACCTGTTCGTGCGTGACGACGCGACGCTCGAGGCGGACGGCATTTACGTCGGCGGCAACATCCAGTCCGACGGCCACGCCTCGGTGCAGGTGAAATCCTCGGAAATCAACGGGGACTTCCAGATGGACAATGGCGGACCCATCGAGCTGAGCCGCTCGGAGGTCGGCGGCAACGTGCAGTTGTTCCAGAACAGCACCCGTCCGGGGCGCATCATCGTGGCCCGCAATACGGTGGATGGCGACGTGCAGGCGTCTTCCAACACGACCCGTCGCCTGGTGGTCAAGCGCAACGTCATCGACGGCAACCTCCAGGGCGAGAGCAACTCCCCCGCTCCCAAGTGCAAAGGCAATGACGTGCAGGGCGATACGGACGGCCAGTTCGATCGATGTGGATCCTGACGCGCGAGCGCCCCGGCAAGGCGCAGCTCACCCGGCCAGTCCGGGCAGCAACCCGTCGCCGGTAGGCCGGGCGTAAGTATCGATCAGATTCCGGAAAGGGGACCGTCCCCGGGTTTTTCCCGGGGGCGTTCCTTGTTTTGATCGTATGTCGCCACCGACCGCGACAAAGAGCTTAGACTCTGACGGCGGAACTTCTCGCCATTTTGCGCGCATCCGCTGCGTGGACCGAGTTCGCCTTCGGAGGAGGGGAACGAGGGAATAAGGGATTGAGGGAGTCAGGGAAGAAAGACAGAACAAGACGTCTTCCCTCCGCCCTCACTCCCTCACCCCCTCTGACTGCGGCCGTCGGCCGTCTTGGGAGGGGAGGGAGGTGGGAGTGAGGGACTGAAGGAGTAAGGAGAAGAGGAAAAGTCGAGCCTCGGAAGTTTCTTCCCTTACTCCCTTACTCCCTTACTCCCTGATGCCTTCGCCCCGGTCACGATTGCGACTCCTTGCGGGAAGTGCACGCAAGACGGCGAGACGTCTGCCGTCAGCCCCTACCCCGCCTGAATCACGACCGGCGCGTCCTCGGCCGTCAGGTCGATGATATTTCCGGTGGGCACGCCTTCGGGAGTGAGTTCTTCCACGACCGGCTTGGTGTGCAAATCCGGGTTGGCGCGGAGGACGCGGGCGTCGCAGCCGTTGCTGAGCGTCACGCGGCTGCCGATGGGGAAGATCGACACCGTATCGAGAAACGCCCGCACCAGCGACGGGGCGAACCGGTTGGCGGACGCCTCCATAAGAATGGTCTTCGCCGCTGTGTAGGGCGTGTACGCTTCGCGGTAGGGCCGCGGGTGCGTCATGGCGGCGTACGTGTCGGCGATGGCGACGATCTTCGAGAACAGGTGAAGCTGGCTGTGATTGCGCTGAAACGGGTACCCCCCCCCGTCGCCGCGTTCATGCACCTGGTAGGCGATGAACTTCACCTGCTGCGGGATGCCGCGCATCTGGGCCAGCATGTCGAGCGTGTGCAACGGGTGGCGGCGGATCTCGGCCCATTCCTCCTCGCCGAGCGGCTCGCTCGTCAGGCGAATCGACGCGGGCACGCGCAACATGCCGACATCCTGCAGCATCGCGCCCAGGCCGATCACCGCGATGTTCTCGTGGTTGATCCCAAGCTGGCAGGCCATCGCCATGCTGATCAGCGACACGTTGACGCAATGGTCGAACAGGTAGTCGTCGGTCGACTGCTGCATCGCCACGATCAGCGGCAGCAGGTCGAAGTCCGTCGCGGCCGCGCTCATGAACCGCGAGACGGATCGCTTCAGCTCCGACGAGGACGCCGGACGGCCGCGCTGCACCGCCTCGCACAATCCGTTGACCGCCTGGCTCGTGGCCTCCAGCTTCTGCTGCCCGCGCTCGGCCTGGTCGAGCAGTTCCACCACCGGCAGGCGCGGCCGCCGCCACGCCTTCACCGGGGACATCGTCACCGTGCGTTGCAGTTCGCCCGCAAGGTGACGGTCGAGGTCGCGGCTGAGTTGCGTAGCCGGGACGATCGGCCCGTGAATCGGCGGCCGGTCGACTTCGCCGAGTTGTGCCGGGCGAGGCGGCGGATCGTCGTCCGGCGTGATGATCCTCGGCTTGGCCGGCTCCCTGGAGCGGAGCTTGACGTTGGTGACGCCGCGCTCGCGCAGAAGCTGCATGAAGCGCGGCGTGATCAGCGACCCGGCAGCCAGCAGCAGTACGCCGTTGTCGTCGTAGATGTCGTCCGGCAGGGCCAGGCCGGACTTGACGGATTCGAGGATGATTTTGCGGAGTTCAATAACGGACAGCGCGCGAGTGGCGTCGTCGTCGGGGGCATCCGGCGGCGTCGTTTCCCCTGCGGCCGCGGCGAACAGCGAATCGAGCGCGTCGAACGCCGAGCCGCCGCCGTCGTCGTCGACGCCCGCATCCCACTCGTCGCCGGCGGCGTCGGAAAGCACGTCCGACAGGCCGTCGTGCGATCCGTCCGGTCGATCCTGCTCGTCCTGATCAACGCCCCAGGGCATGGCTGTCCATCGATAACAGGCGAAGGTCGCCGGGCGGCTCGTGCACGGCGCACGGCGGCCGCCGCTGCATAGGGCGTCCGACCTCTTCGAAGCCCCCGAATCAGAGGTCCATCGGCGAGTGCGGGTTGCGGATTTCGACGCAGCCGCTCCTCGCCGGTCCGGGCGACCCATAAGGGCGCCGCGCCCGCGTTCTCGGACGCGCGAATCGCGCAGGCTCGCGCCGCAGCGTCAGTTACGGACTTGGCTCGCCTCGTCGTGGGAATGGCGCCGGTACCGTCCGGATACGGAGTAGTCTGGAGCGGTCCGCCGACGGCCGCCGGCCCGGTCGGTGACGGGTCGGCGACGGCCGCAGGCGGCAGGCCACCGGTCCGGCGAATTCAAAGGCCGATCTTGAATTAGCCGAATATGGCGATAGGATGTACGGCCATGGTCGACCGTGATCTTACTTCCAGGCTCCGCGCCGCCGCGCGGCGGTTTCCCGCGGTCACGGTGACGGGCCCGCGCCAGAGCGGTAAGTCTACGCTGTGCCGCGGCGTTTTCCCCCGGCACACTAACGTCAATCTCGAAGCGCCAGACACGCGGGCGTTCGCCACGTCCGACCCGCGCCGGTTCCTGGCTCAGTTCAACAGGGGCGCAATCCTGGACGAGTTCCAGCGCGTGCCGGAACTGGCTTCGTACCTGCAAACTGTGATCGACGAGAATCCGAAGCGCGGGCGGTGGATTCTGACCGGCTCGCAGAGCCTCAGCATGATGGAATCGGTCAGTCAGTCGCTGGCCGGGCGCACGGCCGTGCTTCACCTGCTGCCGCTGACCCGGCAGGAATCGTGTCGCTTCAAGCGACACCCGAAGAGGCTCGACGACGCGATGTTCACCGGCGGCTACCCGCGCATTCTGGATCAGCGGCTGCCGCCGTCGGAATGGCTCGGGGCCTACGTGCGCACCTACGTCGATCGCGACGTGCGCCAGGTGACGTCCGTTACGGACCTGGCGACGTTTCAGCGGTTCGTACAACTCTGCGCCAGTCGCACGTCGCAGTTGCTGAACTTGTCGGCGCTGGCGCTGGATGCAGGCATCTCGCAGCCGACGGCGAAGGCGTGGTTGTCCGTGCTTGAGGCGACTTTCATCGCGTTTCGCCTTTCGCCCTGGTTCGGCAACATCGGCAAACGGCTGGTCAAGACGCCCAAGCTGCACTTCTACGACACCGGGCTGGTCTGCTGGCTGCTGGGGATTCGCGAGCCGGCGCAACTGGCTCTGCATCCGCTGCGCGGACCGATCTTCGAGACGTGGACGGTGACCGAAATTCTCAAGCACCGGTTCAACCGCGGCGAGCACGCGAGCCTGTACTTCTATCGCGATCGGCACGGGCTGGAGGCGGATCTGCTCATTGAGGAAGGAGGCGGCCTGACGGTGATCGAGGCCAAGGCCGGTCAGACGGCCACCACCGAACTGGTGGGGTCAGGGCGAAAAGTAGCCGAGGCGCTGGCCGGCGCCGCCGAGGTTCGCCGGGTGGTGGTGTTTGGCGGCGACGCCGATCAGACGCGATCGGACGTTGCCGTGCTGTCCTGGTCGTCGCTGGGTGATCGCGAGTGGTGATCAGCAGAGGCGACGACGGCTGCCGATTCGGGTCTCGCGTGCGCGGGAGCGGCGTGTGCCGGCGATCCACCTGGGGCGCTGCGCTGCCGACTTGCGGGCTGAGTCGTTGACCCGTGTCCGATGTACGTTGCAACAAGCAGAATCACCCCATACGCGCCGTGAATCCCCATCGCCTCCAGCATCGGGCCCAGCCCGGCGTAGCGGCCGGTGACGACGTCGCTGCACGCGCCGATCCACAGGCCGACGCCGGTCGATAGCGCCGAGAGGAGCAGCATGACGGCGGCGGCGCGATTCCACCCGCGCGTGTGACGCCCCGATGCGATTCCCGACAGCAGCAGCAGCAGCGCCACGCCGCCGATGGCCATGCGACCATCGTCAATGGAAAAACCGGTGTCCTTCGTGTGCCAGATCCACGCCATCCAGCCGAGAAGCGCCGGCAGCAGCAGCCATGCCGGCCACTTCGTCAGGCTTCGGAGCCGATGCCCCCCCCCGCGACCGAGGGATCGACCGCCCGCCAGCGCCAGGAAGAACATCGACAGCGCCGCCAGGGTCTGCCAGCCATAGGCCGTCACCGGCGCGAGGATACGGACGCGGGCGCTGTGGAATTCGACGGGGAAGGGCGTGCGGTTCCAGACGGAGTCGTCGTCGGCGCCCGACTCACGCACGATCGCCGCAGCCGGCGCTTCCCCCGGTCGCGGGACGGCGCCGAAGAACTTGGCGATCTGCTCCCACTCGTTGGCCGGCATGATCGGCACGCGCGTCATCAGCTTGACGCTGAGCCACTCTTCGATCGGCCACCAGCCGGCGTAGAACACGCCCGTTGCGACGGCGATGTTCAGCAGCCCCGCCAGGATCAGCCCGGCGCGGCGGCCGCCGGTCAGCGCCGGTGTCCGGGCCGCATCGAAAACCACCTTGGCATGGGGACGTTGTTCGGACATTCGATGAGATGATTGCCGCGATGACGTGACTGTGCGCGACGGCCCGGCCGGCTTATTCGCTGCCTGTTCTAGCGCCGGCACCAAAGACGGTGGTCATGACGTCCCGTGCGCTCTTCATTCGGTATTCGCTATTCGCCATTCGCTATTCACTCGCGCGGCCAATCCCGCGGTCCCACACTCACCAGGTGTCCGCCGTCGTGGATGGGGTACTGCTCAAGGTAATTCCGTATCGTCGTGGGCGTCACGGCGTCAACCTCGGCCAGCCGCTCCTCGACGGTCCGCGCCTTCCCGCGATAGTCCACGTCGTCCATGATCTGGGTCAGCCGGTGATACGGCGCCTCTCCCTCGGCGGCCAGCGACGTGCGCCGCTTGTTCTTGACGCGGGCGACTTCGTGCTCCGCGACGGGCTGTGTCATGAGCTTCTTCGACTCCTCGCGAAGTGCCGCCAGCAGCCGGTCTGCGTTTTCCGGATCGCACATGCCCCACAGAATCATCAGGCCGCAGTCCTGCCAGTCGTAGTGAAACGACCCCGCCCGCGGGCTGATGCCGGTCTGGCAGATATTCCAGAAGAATCGCGAATTGTCGCCACCCAGAATGACCGACGCGGCCGAGGCCGTCTCGGCCAGTTCATGCGTGCCGGGCACGGCCGGGTAGGCGATGGCGACGATCTGCTGCTGGAAGCGGTCCATGACGACGCGGTCCAGACCCGGCTGAAACGTCGGCGC
Organism: uncultured Phycisphaeraceae bacterium; assembly: GCA_964648365.1. GTDB lineage: Bacteria > Planctomycetota > Phycisphaerae > UBA1845 > UBA1845 > SURF-32. The sequence continues at coordinate 39,545 of CAZYLK010000016.1, read as the reverse complement.
CTGCCGCTTGCCGTTCGTGCCGGCCGGCTGCCAGTCGCCACAATGCTGCTCGGCCATCCGCCGCACGGCCTCCGGATCGACGTTGCCGGCCACGATCAGCACCAGGTTGTCGGGGGCGTACCGGCGCTGGAAGTACTCATACATCCGGTCGCGTTCCATGCCGCCGACCGTCGTGTCGTAGCCGAGGATGGGCCACGACAGGGCATGGCCCGGATAGACCTTTTCGAGCAGCAGATCGACCGCGACGCTTTCGATGCGGTCTTTTGACATGGCGATCTCTTCCAGGATCACGTTTTTTTCCATGTCGAACTCTTCCGGCGGCAGGGCGGAGCGCATCATGTCCGCCAGCAGTTCGATCTGCCGGTCGAGGTTCTCCTTCGCCACCCAGCCGAAGTAAAACGTGCGGTCGTGGCTGGTGAAGGCGTTGTAGGTGCTGCCCATCGCGTCGAACTCGACGTTGATCTGCCGCCAGTTGCGCCGCTGCGTCCCCTTGAACATCATGTGCTCGAGGTAGTGCGACACCCCGGCCAGTTCCGGCGTCTCGTCCCGCGACCCGGTCCGCGAAAGAAACCCGGCCGCCGCGCTGGGCACGTCCGGCATGACCTCGATGACGATCCGCAGACCGTTGTCGAGTGTGTAGTAGGCGTAGGTGGTGGACATAGGTTGATCGTTTTCAGTCAGCGAGGGTGCGAATGGCGAATGGCGAATAGCGAATAACGAATTAAGAAACGTCGGCGATGACCCCATCAGGACCGGCAAACCATCGTCTCAGCATAACACCTCAGCAGCGCGCGTCGTCGGGAGCAATTCCTTCGACATTCGCAATTTGGCATTCCCTCTTTCATTCGACATTCGACATTCGCAATTCGACATTCCTTCTTCATTCGTTATTCGCTATTCGCAATTCGCTATTCCGCGAGCGCCTTCGGTCCCAGCGTCACGACGCTCAGCCGGTCCCGCGGATGCGCCGCCAGATACGTTTTCACGTCGTCGATCGTGACCGCGCGCAACAGCGCGAGCTTCTCTTCGATCGGCATCGGCCGTCCCCGGTGGAACAGGTCGTCGGCCAGTTCGGCGCACAGCGCCCGCGTGGTGTAGCCGCGCGTCTTGGTGCTGGCTTCGATCCCGGCCAGCGTGCGGTCCATCTCTTCCTGATCCAAGTCTTCCGTCAGCCGGTCGATCTCGCGCAGCAAGGTATGATAGGTCTTGTCGCAACGCTCAGGCGTCGTCGAGGCGCCCAGGAAGATCATGCCGGTTCCGCGCGGGGTTTCCTGCCAGGCGCTGACCCAGTAGACCAGCCCCTGCTTTTCCCGCACTTCCGTGAACAGGCGCGAACTCATCCCGCCCGCCAGGATGCCGATGATGACCCGCTGGGTCGGATAGTCCGCGGCCGTGATGTACACGCCGGGGAAGGCGATGCCGATCTGCTCCTGCTCGAGCGTCTTGGGATAGTGCGTCCTGCGCGGGTCGAACTCCGGCCGGTAGTGCGATCGCCCCGCGCGGGCCGCCGATCCGAAGCCGCCGAACTCCCGCTCGAACACGTCGGCCACCTTCTGCGGCTCGACCGGCCCGGCCACGCTCACCTGCATCCGCCCGGCGGAAAAGAACTGCTGCCACTGCGCCACCACCGCATCGCGACTGATGTTCGCCAGCGTCGCCGGCTCGCCGAGCGTGTGCCGGCCCAGCACCGGGCCGTAGACCTGCCGGCTGAGGTATTTGTCCGCCAGATCCTGGGCGTCGTCCTGAAGCGCCAGGTGTTCCTGCCGCGTCAGTTCGATCGCCACGTCGAGCATCTCCTGCGGAAACGTCGGCGTGCGGAGAAACTCGGCGTGCAGCGAAACGGCCTGCTCGAAAAACTCGGGCAGCACGGTGCAGGTAAACGTCGTGGTTTCCAGCCCGGCGCCGCCGCCGTGCGAGGCCCCGATCGCGTCGAAAGCGTCCGACAGCGCCCGCGCGTCGCGCCGCTCGGTGCCCTTGGTGATCGTGTCTTCCAGGATGTGGGCCAGGCCGAGCTTGTCGGCCGGCTCCTCGCCCATCCCGGCCAGCACCCGAATCTCCATCGAGACCACGTGCCGCCCGTCCAGCGGCCGTACGGCGTACTCGATGCCGCACGGCAGCGTGTCATGGTGATACACCGCTCGCGCGGTCGTCGTCTGCATCAGCGTCTCCCGGCGGCCATTTTTCCTCGCCCGGCCACCTCATGGAGCGTATTCGGCTCGAATCGCCAACGCAACCGGCGCGCGACAGGCTATGCGCCGTACATGCACCGGCGTTTGCGAGGTGAGCTTCACCGTTTCTACGGCGCCGGGGAGCAGCCCGGCTACCCACCGGGAGTACTTGCAGCCGCGGCCATGCGATCCCGCGCGAACGCGCGCCACCGTTCATCCTCGCAGAGTTGCAGGAACGCCTCGAACCCGGCGGTTGCGTCGGCCGCGCGGCCGTCGTCGGCCAGCAGCATTCCGGCGGCCAGGTAGGGCCAGGGCTGCTGCGGGTGGCGCTCGCCGTACCACATCGTCGCGTCGAGCAATTCGGCCTTGGGCGTAGCGGCCTGCGCCTCGGGCAGAGCGGTCAGCCTGTCGATCGCGGCCACCAGGTCCGTGGGAGCCTGCCGCGCGACGGCCAGCAGAGCAGCGGCTGCTTGAAGCAGGGCCTCTGCCTCCCGGTTTGATTCAACCGCCGGCGCGGCGCCGATCCGTGCTGTCGCGGCTTCCAACTCGCCGGCCGCCCCGGCGACGTCGCCACTAAGCGCTTGCGCCCATGCCAGCCAGACTTGCCGGCGCCGATCGACGCCCCCCCCCGAAGTCCAGGCCCGCCACAGATCGACCGCCCGATCGGGCCGATCGACCTCCAGGTAGAACCGATGCGCCGCAACCAGCACGTCAAGCGCGCCGCCCGAAGCGTCACATGCCCGCAAGAACGCCTGCTCCGCCTCAGCAGCGCGGCCGCCGGAAGCCAGCAGTAGCGCCATGTTCAACCACGCTCCGGCATTGTGCGGGCCCACGTCGAGGGCGTGGCGATACGCGGACAGCGCATCGTCCGGCCGGCCAAGATGCGCGAAACTGACGCCGAGGTTTGCCGCGGCCGCCGCATGTTCGGGATACCACGCCAGCAGTGCGGCCAGGCGGGTCGCGGCCGCTTCGTAGTCGCCATCCTCCATGTCCATCTCGGCCAGCGCGACGGGGGCATAAATGTCGAAGGGATTGTTGTCGTCGGCGAGGATCTGCTGGTAGAGCCGCCTCGCGTCGTCGCGACGTCCGTTGCGCCGATACACACCGGCCGCCTTGTACAGCCCCGGGTTGAACTTCGGCAGTTGCGGGATGACCTCATCGAACGCGGCCAGCGCCTCGTCGTCGCGCCCGGCGTCCGCCAGCGCCGAGGCCAGCCGATACCGAGCCTGCTTGTTGTCCGGTGCGGCCGCGACCGCGTTGCGAAGCGCCTCCACCGCGGCGTCCGGCTCGCCAAGCTGCAACTGACTCAGCCCGATCAACTGCCATGCTTCGTCGGCCGTTTCGCCGGCATGAAGTCGCAACTCTTCCCGGCCCAACTCCAGCCCGCGCTCCGCATCGCCGCTTTGCAGATGCGCCCAGCCGAGCTTGGCGTGCATGTTCGGCAGGTCAGGGTGGATCGCCAGGTTGCGGCTCATCTTGGCGACGGAGTCGAGATAGTAGCCGCTCGTCTTCCACGACGTCGCCAGCAGTACAAGAACGACCGCGGTCGCCGCCCCGCGCGCCAGCCAGGGCGACGCGACGTGACTCTGCGATCCGCCGCCGCTGTCCGGCAACGTTGAGGAATCGCCGGCTTGTGTTGCGCGCGGGTTCAGCCGGCACCACAACGACACCGCGCCCGCCCCGATGATCCAGAGCAGACCGATGATCGGCAGGTACATGTAGCGATCCGCCGCCAGCAGGTTGCGCGACGGGATCAGCGGCAGCGTGGACGCAATCGACGCCAGAAACCACGCAGAACCATACCATCCCACGCGCGTCCAGCGAATCGACAGTGCAACCGCGAGCGCGAGCGGAATCACGATCGCCAGCGACCACACCGTTCGCGCGTCCGTCCACGCAACGATGTCGATGGGGGCGTACCACGCCGACAGCCCGACCGGCCAGACCACGTGCGTCAGATACCACGCCAGCGCGATGACGGCCCGCGCGACCCGCGGACCCGCAAGCTTCTGCCCGCCCTGCAAGAACATGTCGCTCTCTGCCGTGGCGGAGACGTTCAGCCATGTGAATCCCGCGGTGACGACCGCCGCGAGAACCCAGAGCACGAGAACGGGTGGACGCAGCCAACAAGCCCAGGCAGCCTCGTCGTCCGACGCTTCCGACGAGCCACTCGCGTGTGTCTGCATGACTGCTCCGGGCGAGCTGCGGGCTTGTGCTTGCGCGGAGATGCGGCGCGTGCGCACGCTGCGCGCTGCGATCAGATCCTGCGACGCCAACGCTACCACCGCCATAAGAATCGGCAGCGAAACGCGCACCTTGCTCATCATCGCCGCGGCGACGCAGACGAGGACGACTGCACCGAGCGCCCACGGCCCGTTCGTCCACCGGGAACCGACGCTTGCAGCCGGCGCATCCGCGCGGGCTGAAGCCCGCGGCTCGCCCTTTGTGTGCACGTCACCCGACCCGCGCTGCGTTCGTTCCGCCCGCGGCTCGCCGGCCACAAACCTCGCCCACGCCAGCAGCGTCAGCAACACGAACAGCGTGGACATGAGCATCATGCGCCCGTTGACCCACGCGACGGCTTCGACCTGTAACGGATGGACGGCAAACAGCACGCCCGCGCACGCCGCTACCCGCCAGTCGCCGTGCAGGCGCCGAATGAGCCGCCAGACCAGCCACGCATTGAGCGCGTGCAGCAACACATTCGTCAGATGGAACAGCCACGCCCCTCCGCCGGGGCCGTTGACGTCCGCCCGCAGCCCCAGCGCCTTGAGAACGGCGAACTCGGCCGAGAACGACAAGAGCGGCAGCGGCTGGTAGAGGTCGCGGTGGACCATGCCCAGCAGTTGCGCCGCGTGCGACCACGACGGCCGGCTGACCAGCACGTGATCGAGCACCAGGCGATGATCGTCGCCGCCGACGAACCGGCCCCGCAGCGTGGGCAGCCCCATCAGGACGGCGGCGCACACGACGAGCCATCCGGCATGGCGGCCGCGACCGGCGCCGCTCTGGCCGGCGAGCCGGCGACCTTCACGCATGGCGTGCGACATCGGCCGGATTGTAGCGGCCGCTGCGCCATCGAACACGCCGGACAACGGCTGACCGACTGCTGACAACTCGCCGAAGCATCGCGGCGCACTTCCGCTTCACCCCGGTTATGGCGCGTCCGTCGACGTATGGTCGTGAATGATGACCCAGCGGCCGTCGATCTTGCGGAAGGCCAGCGTGAACAGGCCCCCGATCTCGTCCTTCTCCCGCTGCACGTGCCAGCGTCCGACCACCAATGCGGCGTCCGGGCCGAGCACCTCGAACTCGAGCTGGTCGAACGACACGCGGCCCATGGCTTCCGGCGTGGGATAGCGCCGCTGATATCGGTCCAGCGTCGCCTGCCAGCCTCGTGTGATCGTCCCGCCGCTGCAGAACCGCAGCGCCTCGGACTTCCAGTACCCGTCCATGTAGCGGTCGACGCGGCCGGCGTTCCAGTCTTCCGCCTGCCGTGATAGCACAGCCCGGATCTGGTCCTCGACGCTGCCATTCCGATCCACCACGATCACCGTCTGCCGCGACGCACACCCGGCGGCGCCCGCCGCCAGAACCGCCGCAGTCGTCACAACGCGCACGTTCCGCACCATCGTTTTCTCCTGGGCTTGGACCCGAGATTCCAACGTCATGACCCGACGGGACGGGCACTGTAGCGAAGGGGGCGTTCCCGGTACAGCCGGCGGATGCGGTCACGTCACGCGGGGTGCGTGACGCGTTCGGGTGGCACGTTCGGGTGGCACGTTCGGGTGGCACGTTCGGGTGGCACGTTCGGGTGGCACGGTCTCGTCTTCGAGGCCGTGGTCAGCGGAGCAGGCGTGCAGCACTCGGAAGAATGGCGTTCCAGGATACCACGGCCTGCGTTCGGTCCGCCTCCGGCGGATGCCTGCACTGGAATCCGCGCAGGATGAACGGACGTGCCGGGTTCTTATATCCGCGGCGCTGCGGCGGGCAATCCACCGCACGGCGCGCCCAAGTCCGATGAAATCCAACGCCGTACCGACCCGCCTGCGGGCATAATTGGACGGTCCCCAAGCACTGAATTCGGGCCTGCCGGCCGCCCCCCCGGCCGTCAAGAACGGGGAGGCCGACGACGATAGCCGGAGTGGACGAACGAGGAGTGACCGGTGTCAGAGGCTTTGTACATGCATCGCGACCGCAGGATCGCACTGGTCATTGACGACGAGGGCGCAGAACGGGACCACCTCTGCCGCTGGTTAACGGACCACGGCTGCGACGTCCGGCTTCGCCGTTATCGTGACCGAAGGCTCGACGAAACGCCGGCGATCGTCGTCGTGCGGCTTTCGGGGATGACTGACCAGGCCCGCGACGAGGCCCTTCGCAGCGCCCGGCGATCCGCGCTGGGCGCCAGTGTGTGTGCGGTCGTGGCGGAGGCCGACGCGGCCGCCATGCGCTGCGCTTTTCTTGACGGCGCGGCGGATTGCATCGAGGAGCCGATTACCGATGCCAAACTCGCGGCGTCGATGAAGGCGCGCCTGGATACTCCTGCGTCGCGACCGGCTTCACCGGCCGGGTCCGGCGCCGACGCGCGCGACCTGCTCAGCCGTCTGGAGCGCATCCGTCAGCGCGCTGATGCACTCGGTCGCACCTTCTCGCTGGCGATCGTGAATCGACCGCGAGCGGACGGCTCGGAGGCAGACGCCATCGCCTTCGCCGAACGGTGCGATCGCGCGTTTGTGGAGTCGGCGCTGGCGGAAATCGGCGACGACGACGCGGCGGCGGCCTACACGTTTGACCAGTTCATCCTCGGGCTGACCGACTGCGATGAAGCCGACGCCGCCGTCCGCATCAATGCGCTTCGGGACCGCGCGCAGGCGCAGGCGGGCGCCGAGTCGGCACCGGTCGGCGTGCGGCCGACCACGGCCGGCGTAGCGGCCTACCGGCCCGGCTCCGGTGAGAGCGTTCGCGATCTGCTTGCGCGGGCGAAAGACGCGCTCACGCTGGCCGAGCGCCGCCCGCACGCCTCCACCGTAACGTGGAGCGAATGGCGGCGCACGGCGACGACGCGCCAGGCGCTGGAGCGCGTCGAGACGGAAGATCTGACGCTGTGGGCCGCGCGCATCCGGCAGCAATTGTCGCACGCCCGCTGCGAAGTCACGCGGGCGCTGGTGGCTGCGGTAGAGGCGAAAGATCCCTACACGAACCACCACTCCGAGAAGGTCGCCGAGTACACGCAGCGCATCGCGGCCAGCCTCGGGCTGTCGGCACGGCAGTCGGCCGTGCTGCGCAACGCGGCCGTGCTGCACGACGTGGGCAAGCTCGGCGTGCCTGACGCGATCCTGTGCAAACCCGGCCCGCTGACCGACGAAGAGTTCGAGACCATCAAGCGGCATCCGCGCATCGGCGTCGACATCCTTCGCCACATCAGCCACCTGACGTCGGAACTGCCGCTGATTCTGCATCACCACGAGCGGTACGACGGCTCGGGCTACCCTGATGGACTGGCCGGCGAAGCCATCCCCTTCGGCGCCAGCATTCTGGCCGTCGCCGATGCGCTCGACGCGATGCTCTCGCGACGCAGCTACAAAGAGCCCTACAAGGTGGACCGTGCGATGGAAGAACTGGTCCGGCAGAAGGGCCGGCAGTTCGATCCGGTCGTGGTCGATCACGCCATCGAGTGCCTGTCGGCCGCTGCTCGTTGAGAGGCGGGTGGCGGCCGGCCTTTCGTCGCATCCGCGTCAGTCGACTTCCTGCGCGCTTTCGCAGTTCCAGCAGAGTTCGAAGTGTTTCGGATTGGACTCGCCGCACTGGGCGCAGGTCCATTCGAGTGCCGGCGACGCGGCATCGTCGCCCGGTCCGCCGCGCCAGTTTCTCGCCAGGGCGAGCAGATCGAAATAGAAGTCCGCCGCGATGTAGATGCTCTCCACGGCCCCGGCCTGCCCGCCGACACTGGTCAGCCCGTACAGGTCGCGGACCTGGTCGCGACCGGACACGACAAAGGGAATGCACTCATCCGCCAGCCGGGCTGTGATGACCGGCGTGGGGAGTTCCAGCTCGACGCAGTCGGTCAAGGCGATCCACTCCCCCGCGGGACGCAGGCTGAGCGGATCGAATGGTTTGCCACACGCAGGGCAGCGCCACTGCTGCGCTCCGGCAAGAGCGGCGTCGCATGAGTCGCACAGCAGCCCGAAGTCGGGCACCGGCAACTCCGTTCCGGTCAGTTCCGGCGCCCGCAGCCGGGCATGAGTCGGGATGATCGCCTCCATGTCCAGCCGCTCGCCGCACTCGGCACAGCGATGCGACGGCAACCCGTTGAGCGAGTAGCCGCAGCGCGGGCAGGCGAGATCCCATTCCGGGATCGGCAACTGGTGAATATCGATCGGTGTCATGGTGGATGCCGCCTTCTACACGCGCTGCATTCCGCGTCAGCCGGCCTCGGCCGGATCGGTCTCTGAAAACATGTATCCCGTCCCCCGGATCGTGTGGATGATCCGCGGATAGACGCCGCGTTCGAGCTTGTTGCGCAGGTAGTTGACGTACACGTTCAGCACGTTGCCGCCGTAATCCGCGTCGTCGCCCCAGACGTCTTCGAGAATCTTCTCCCGCGAGAGCTTTTCGTCCGGATGGCGCATCAGGTAGGCCAGCAGGTCCGCCTCCCGCGAGGACAGTTCCGTGACGATCTGTCCGCGGCGGGCGATCCGCTTGATCAGGTCCAACTGGACGTCGCCCCAGCGCAGGACGTGGCCGTCACGCCCGCGCGAGCGCCGCAGCACCGCTTGCAGGCGGGCGTCCAGTTCTTCGATCGCGAAGGGCTTGCAGACGTAGTCGTCCGCGCCGCGGGCCAGCCCTTCGACGCGCTGATCGACGCTGTCGCGCGACGTGAGCATGACGATCGGCACGTCGCTGCCGGTGGCGCGGATCGCCTCCGCCACCTTCAACCCGCTGCCGTCGGGCAGGAGCAGGTCGAGCACGATCACGTCGTACGGGCTGTGCTGCAGGCATCGGCGCGCGTCGTCTACGCTGCCCGCCCGGTCGATGCGGAACCGCGCCGCCGACAGGCCGGAGAGCACCACCCCGGCCACGTCGTCGTCGTCCTCGACCAGAAGGACGCGGTAGCCATGTGAACCCGCGGTCATCGCCGCCCTGTCTCCTGCACTGCTGACCGGACCGGCGATACGAGCCGACCATCCCATCGCGGTGTACGTTCCGTCAGTCTACCGCGGAATCCCCCCCCGCGCACTCCGGAATCTCCAGCGTCACCACCGCGCCGCCATCCGGGACGTTGTCGATGCGGACGCGGCCCGCGTGCATCTGGGCCGTCTTGCGCACCGACGACAAGCCGATGCCGGTGCCGTTGACCTTGGTGGTGAAGAACAGGTCGAACACCCTCTCGATCGAGCGTTCCTTGAAGCCCGGTCCGTGGTCGCGGACGCAGATCGTGGCGTACCCGTCGCGCCGGCCGCTGCGCAGTTCCACCTCGGGAAGGTCCGTCTGCTGATCGGAGGCGTTGCTGAGCAGTTCGATGACGGCGTTGATGATCATCTCCCGGTCGCCCCGGATGCGCATCGCGGGATGCCCGAGTTCGCGCACGAGCCGGATGCCCTTGCGTTCCAGGTGCGGGACCATCTCGTCGGCCGCCTGCTCCGCGAGATCGTCGACCAGCAGGACCTGCGTCGAAATGCGCGTCGTTCGGGAAAACTCCAGCAGCCGGGACACGCGCTGATTAAGGCGTTCGCTCTCCGCCAGAACGTCGTTGAGGCGCGAGCGGGTCGGGTCGTCGACGCGGCTCTGCTGCAGGATGAGTTCGGCGGAACTGGCGATGGCGCTGAGCGGATTGCGGATGCCGTGTGCGACGGCCGAACAGAGTTCGCCCACGGCCGCCATACGTTCGCGCTCCACGAGTTGCCGCTGCGATTCGAGCAGGCGGCTGGCCATCTCGTTGACCTGTCCCGCCAGTCGGCCCAGCTCATCGCGTCCGCGAACGGGGCAACGGTGGCTCAGATCGCCCTCGGCGAACCGCTCGCTCGATGTCTGCAAGTCGGCGATCGGACGCGCGATCCACCGCTGGACCATCGCGACGACGATGGCCGCCAGCACGACGGCGGCGACGATGTTCACGACCAGCATGATCTGGACGTTCCACTGTACGCGGTCGCCGCTGGCCGCGGCGGTCCGGCCGTGACGGCTGAGTTCTCGCTTAATCCCCGGGATGGCGCTGCTCGCCTTGGTGCGCGCGTAGCCGATCAATGGCTCGGCGAAGGCGCGGTTCCAGGCCGGCGTCAGCATCGCCTCCACCCGGTCCATGAACGCGGGGGAGAGGATGGCCGGCCGGGGCAGTCGTTGCGGCAGGCGCAGCAGCGCATCGCACCGCTGCAAGTCGGTCCGCAGATCGACGAGGTTCCTGACCATGGAGGCGCCCGCCGGACCGGAGTAGGTGTTGAGTTCCTGAATCAGCTCTTCGATCAGCCCCGAGCTGACGCGAGAGATGAGCGGTCCGTTCAGCGTCGGCGCGTCCAGCGAGCGGCCCAGGTCGACCGCCAGTTCGGTACGCAGTCGATCCACCCGGTCGATCAGCCCGGAGGAACGCGCGAACTGGTTGAACGAGGCGTCGACGTAGAGCGAGATCGCCCACCACACGGAACCCACGCTGCCGAAGACGAAGAAGGCGAACGTCACCAGCAGCAGCACCAGCTTCGCGCGCAGCGTCATGGCGGCAGCATCCGGGGGCGCTCGGCGACGGCGCAGGCAGAACCGCTCCTGCCGCGCGGTGGCGCGGGCGTCAGCGGCATGAGGGCGACAGGAGTGGCCATGGACGAAGCGGTTACTCGGGCTGGTACTTCCAGTCCCAGCCCGGCTCGTGCGTGGCGTCGGACGTCGACCGGACGTAGCCGCCGACGAAAACGACGTTCATCTGACCGGCGTGACGGTACCCCGGAAACCAGGCTCTGCCGTTGGAATAAATGTCGTACACGCTGTCGATGGCGGGAGCCGTGAAGTAGGGGTCGGTGTTGGCGAAGTGAGCGGCCGTGCCGTTGACGTCGAAGGCGATCGGGACGTTCAGCCGGCGGAGCACTTCCGAGCGCACGTAGGTCGTGGTGTCCGGAACCGGGCGGCCGTTGATGTAGTACGTCCGGCGATGGAGCCGCGCGTTGAAGGAGTAGCCGATGTCTTCGCGCGGGCCAATCGCTTCCGGACCGCAGGGCTTGCGCGGCGTGCGCACCAGCACGCCGGGAACCGACGGGCAGAGCATGTGGTCGCTGGTCGAGTCGAGCGTCTGCCGGACGCTGTCGTCGCCGTCCCAGAACTCGCTCAGCCGGTATTCGCGCTCGGCGAAGTCTTGCAGGCTGAACAACCCGTGGGGCAGATGATTGCTCTCGCCGCGATCCTCGTCGAACGACTCGTTGGCGAACAACTGGAAGTCGAAGGCCACCACGCGGAGATTGGCCATGCACTTGACGGCCTTGGCGCCCTCCCGCAACCGGGAGAGCGCGGGAAACAGCAGCGACAACAGGAGCGTCATGACGGCGATGACGACCAGCAATTCCAGCAGCGTGAACGCGCACCGGCGCTGGGCGTGGCGACGGGTTGTCGTGCGTCTCGCCGGACTCACGGGTCATTCATCCCCGGTAAAGCGATTCTGAAACTCTCTGAAGTCGGCCAGATCGACGTCCCCGTCAAAGTCTGCATCCGCGAGGATGCACGAGGGCCTGAGCGGGTCGCCGGACTGGCCGGGGCCAAAGCCACACTTTTTTACCACAAAGGCGCGATAGTCTTCAAGGTCTACATCGCCGTCGAGGTCCATATCGCACGGCGTGGCGATCGCCTCAGCGTCGCGCGCGTCGATCACGCCGTCGTAGTTCACATCCAGGATTGAGAAGTCCCGGGCAAAGCCGGCGACCTCGCCACCCTCGCCCGAAACGACGACGCGGTAGACCGCTTCGTAGTCGCCACGGTCCGGCTTGCGGCTGCCGTCGATGTCGCCGGGGGTCACGTCGGGATAGACGTCGCTCCAGACGAGGTCGCCGTCCACGCGATGGGCGTAGGTGGTTGCCAGCAGCGCGTTGACCAGCCAGCGCTCCGGCCGGAGATGCTCCTGCGGGTCCGTCTGTGCCCAATCAGTGATGATTTCACTGCACGCCTGGGGAGGTTCCTGCACCACGATGCGAGCGCTGTAGTTCAGATCGTGCAGCGCCTCGTGGATCGACCACTGGTCGCTGGTCTCGCCATTCATGTTCTCTTCCCCTGGATACCCAGCCATTGCGTTGGCGGCGCGCTGGTTGAGAGGATAGAGAAGCGAGACGGTCGTTTCATCGCGGCGAACGTCGTGACGCCATTGCATCGGCTGGTCGGAGGGCATGTAGCTGCCGTCCGGCTGGCAGCCGAAGCAACTCTTGCCGAACGGCTCGAACCCGTGCGCCCGGTGCAGCCACCTGCCCTTCAGCACCCACGTCTCGCCCGCGGTGAAGAAGCGCGGATCGCTGCCCTCGATTTCCACGTGGCGTTCGTAATTGCGCCGGAAGAAGGCGAGGTGAAACTCCTCACCGCTGCGGCTGATCAGAGGCTCTTCATCACAGTCCAGGCCGAACGCGGTCGAATCGCGCGCGAAGCGATGAAGCAGCGTGCGCGAAACGTTCGAAGGCAGACCGCCGAAGCGCGCGGCCGCACCGAGGAAATGGATGTCCGGGTCGGCCAGGTCGCCACCGGTGTCCTCATTGCGGTCGGCGTCGAACTCGATGTACCCGAAGACGGGATGGTCGCCGAACTCGAACGGATCGAAGATCTCGCCATCCACCCGGGTGAAGCCGGGCGGGTTTAACAGCCCGGCGAATCGCACCTCGACGCGGAGGAAAGGAAACTCGGCCTTACTGTCCCACTGGCCCTCGAACGGGTCCGGCCCTTCCGGCGCGACCGGCGCCCACGTGCCGATAGAAATGCTCTTCAGGTCCGGCAGGCGGTGCAACTGCGGATTGACGGGGCCGTTCCCGCCCGGGTCCGTGCGGAGGATGCGGGCCTCGCCCACGCTGTCAGTCAGAATCTGGAAGTCCGACGCAACGGCTCCACCGGCGATGCCGGCGCACACGATAAGTACCGGCAGACACGCCGCCCACTCCGCTCGCGGGAACGAGCGTTTCTCCACTGTGCGTCCACGGTGGGGCAACGGCGATCTCCTCCCTCTTGCGACGCTGTCGTCGAGCGCGTGGACAAGGACGTGCGCCCACGCTCGTTCGGCCTGCTCTCCCCCACTCGGCATTATACCCGACCCGCCGGTGCGTTGCCAGCACCCGGAGCGGCGCGAAGCGTCCGATAGGGTTGCGGGAGACGGCCGGGAGTCTTAGGAGCAATGGGGGGGCGGACGCCCGGAGTGCCGCACGAGGCAACGGCGTAAAAACGGCAAGGCCAACGGCTTCCTTCCAGTTCGGGCCGGAGAAGGGACATTCGGAAGGAGTAGGCGCCGTTGGCCTTTGGTTGCCGTATTGTCGTCCCGAGCACCCCTGTTGGCGGGCCGCGTCGGGACGATTGGCGTGTAGCATTCGGCGTACCAGTTCGCCCGCGTCGAGATCGGCGCCCAGCCGCGGCCAGCGGAGGAGGCCGCGGGCTGCCGTCGGGGCAACATCCCGCTTCCAGAGGCCCGCAGGCGGGTTTTTCTCGTCGATGCTGGAGGGCGCATCGGTACGGTCAAAAAAGGACGTGGGAAATTCCGCGCAATCGCTGTGTCAATTGACCCACCGGTTTTCGGCCTCGACCGCGTTTGCAGCGCCGAAACGGCGATTCGCCGGCCAGACCCGCGCACGGTCGTGCGCGGCGTGGATCCGAACGCGGGTTGATCCGCGGGCGTGATCGGACCAGGTGGCCCTCAACGATGAGAATCTCTTTCCCGAACGTGAGACGAGGCGACGCCGGGAGCATGGGGCCGTCGCGGTGTGTGTATCGTTGAAACCGGCGGGCGCGATGTGCGCGTGGGGTGGATCGGCGGGGCGCGGCCGGCGGAAGGGGGGCGGGGTCAGCCTGCGATCACGCGGCGCATCGCTTCCTGGACGCGGTCTTTCTCGAACGGCTTGACGACGTAGTCGGCGGCGCCGGTCTTGAGCGCTTCCATCAGCGGCTCGCGCTGGTCGATGGCGGAGATCACCACGACGCGGGCCTTGGGATCGTGGGTGCGGATCTGCTTGAGGGCTTCCAGCCCGCCCATGTTGGGCATGACCAGGTCAAGCGTGACGAGGTCGGGCTTGAGCTGTTCGTAGAGCTTGCACGCCTCCTGTCCGTCGGCCGCCTCGCCGACGACCTCGTAGTCCATCCCTTTGAGGATGTTCTTGATCATGTGCCGCATGAACGCGGCGTCATCAACCACTAAGACGCGAACCGCCACGGCTGTTCCCCAAGATTCATGATGTCTAGATCGTCACCGGTTCACATCCGATGCACTGTACGATGACGTCGCCGGTTCCCGGGTCGAGCGACATCCGCCGCCCCTTTTCGCCGCCGACGTCCTCGCCCGCCAGGCGGATGGCGTGGCGTTTCAACCGCTCGCGCACCGCTTCGGCGTTGCGGGCGCCGAGTCCGTTGTCGTTGTTTCTGCCGAACATGGCCGCGCCGCCGCCGATCTTGGCGGCCATGCGCTGACGGTTCGCCCCCTGTCCGATCAGTTCGTTGACCAGCAGATCCACGCCCGTATCGGCGAACTTCCCCGGATCGCCCTGCCCGCTTTTGGAATCGGGCAGCATGACGTGGGCCAGTCCCCCGATCCGTGCGACGCGGTCGTAAATGGCGATGCCAATGCAGGATCCGAGTGTCGTGCGGATGCGGTCCGGGTGCCGGACGACCTTGATCCCCGCGATGCCGATGCTGTGTTCCGTCGCCATCCGTGTCCTTACTCGCAGGACGCCTCAATCAGCCGCAACGACGACGGCGTCGGAAGCAGATACAGATCCCACTCCAGCCAGTTGCCGTCCAGGCTGAATTGCGCCTTGGACATGAAGACCTCGTCGCCGACCTGCGCCTGTTCCACAACGACGGATTCGAGAATCGCGGCCGGCAGGTCTACGACCACGGCCGGCGTCGACGGTTCGCTGTGCAGATCCAGCCATCGGGCCCAACTGTTGACGAACGCGCTGCTGACGATGTTGCCGGTTTCCTGCAGAGCCGACCGGGACATCTCGCTCAGCGAGTCGCCTTCTTCCGCGTCAGCACCGGTCAGCAGTGCCACGAGCGTGTGGGCCGTGTCCATGGAGAGGACGATCAGGGCGTGGCCGTGAAGCTGCTGGCACAAGGACGTGTGCATCGCTACGACGGGACGCTCGTCGGCGAACCCCTCGACGACCTGCCGCAACGGCACGCGCACGAATCCCTCGGTGCTGAGCCGCACGCCGCGGCGCAGCCACTTCGACATGGCGCGGGAGGCGTCGAAGGCGCCGTTGATGGCGATCGTGTGCAGCGCGTTCTGCTTGACGCGGTCGGACTCGCCGCGGGCGCGCATGGCCGCCAGCGACTCGACCGCGGGCAGCAGCAGCAGGCGGAAGTCCTTGCGGGCGCCGTCGAGTTCGAACTCGGTGTGCGCGACGAGGATATCATCACCGTCCACCGCCTGCCGGACCAGCAGCGGCTCAATCACGGCGCCGGCCAGGTCGTGGCGGACTTCGGGCGCTCCCGGTGCGGTCGGCAGCTTGAGCCAGTTGGACAGGCTGTTGGCCAGCGCGCTGCCCACGATGTTGCCCGTCTCCTGAAGGCCGGACTGCTCCAGCTCTCCCAGCGTGGTCGTCGTGCCGGGCGGTTGCATCATGAGGACGTCGACCAGGGACAGCGCCACCTCTTCGGGAAAGGCCAGCAGGATGTCCCCGCCCAGCTCGCCCTCCAGGGGCATGTGAACCGCGATCACGGCGTCATCCGGCGCGCCCAGCGCATCGGCCGCTTCCGACAGGGACACGAGGCGGAAGCCGTCGCACGTCAGCCGGACGCCCCGGTGGAACCACTTCGACAGCGCGCGGGACGCGTTATACGCGCTGTTGATGGCGACCGGACGCAGGGCGTCGATGATCTCGCTGTGAATCGTGTCCAGTTGCGTCGTCATGTCATCCGATCTGCCGGGCGCCGGGTGCGCCGCGCCAACCCGCCCTCGTTTACGCGCTGCCCACGGGAACTGCGTCGGCCGCCGCACGCTCCGCGAACATGTTCATCATGGCGGTCACGTCGAGGATCAGCGACACGGAGCCGTCGCCCATGATCGACGCCCCTGACACGCCGGCAACGTTTCGGTAGTTCGACGACAGGCTCTTGATCACCACGTCCTCCTGACCGAGCAGTTCATCGACCACCAGGGCGATCATGTCGTCCGACGCACCAAGGATCACCAGCGTCAGTTCACCATCGTCCCGCGTGCGCGTGGCCAGCGACTCGGCGCGGGCGTGGAAGACATGTTCGAACAGCGCCACCGGGTAGACGCGGTCCCGCACGCGGACGACCGGCCGCCGCTGAACGTGACTGATGTTCGCCTGTTTGACGGTGATGATCTCGGCCACGTTTTCCAGCGGAATCGCGTAGACATTGCTGCCGACGCGGCTCAGCAGCGCGGAGATGATGGCCAGCGTCAGAGGCAGCTTGATCGTGACCGTCGTACCCTTGCCCGGCCGCGAGTCCACCTCCACCGAGCCGTTGAGCGCCTCGATCTTGCTCTTGACGATGTCCATGCCCATGCCGCGCCCGCTGAGATCCGTGACCTTCTCCGCGGTCGACAGGCCGGGGTGGAAAATGTACTGCACGACGTCGCGATCGCTCATGGCCTCGAGCACGGC
The DNA here is from genome assembly GCA_964648365.1 of uncultured Phycisphaeraceae bacterium. GTDB lineage: Bacteria > Planctomycetota > Phycisphaerae > UBA1845 > UBA1845 > SURF-32. The sequence goes on along the minus strand of CAZYLK010000016.1, from coordinate 22,591 downwards.
GCCGGAGACGATTTCGCGCTCCGCGATCTTGGCCCGCAGCGCGTCGACGTTGACCCCGCGGCCGTCGTCGCTGACTTCGATGCAGATGAAGCGCCCGCTGTGATAGGCGTCGAGCGTGACCACACCCTCTTCGGGTTTGCCGGCCGCGCGACGTTTGTCCGGCGTCTCAATGCCGTGGTCCACGCTGTTGCGAACCATGTGCGTCAGCGGGTCGCCCAGTTCGTCGATCATCCGCTTGTCGAGTTCGGTCGCTTCGCCGCGCACGTCAAGGCGAACCTGCTTGCCCGTGGACTTGGACGTATCGCGGATGACGCGCTTGAATCGGCCGAACAGCGGGCCGATCGACACCATCCGCGTCTCCATGATGCGCTTCTGCATCCCGTCGCAGATGCGGTTGAGGTTGTGCAGCGCCTCGGAGAAGTCGTTCATCATCCCGCGCGAGCGATGGATCTGCTGCACGCTGCCCCGGACCGCCGCCATGTCGCGGCCGACCTGGTTGACCAGCAGTTTGAGCTCAGACGCCCGCACCCCGGCGGAGCCTCCGCCCTCGAGGTCGGTGAGCCCGGCCTGCACGCGGTCGAGCCGTTCCGTCATGTCGTCGACGAGGTAGGCCAGGTTCTTCCCGCCGAACGTGGGCGCCAGACTGCCGTGGATCTGGAAGAGGCGCGCCTTGCTGATGACCAGTTCGCCGCCGAGGTTCATAAGCTGGTCGAGCCGCTCGAGATCGACGCGGATGGTCTCACCGGCTTTTACGGCGCCGCCGTCCTGCCGCTCCGCCGGCGCGGCCTCAGCGGGCGGAGTGATGGGTTCGGTTGCGGCCGCGCGTGTCGTTTCGCGTGAGCGTTGCGGCTCACGGGCCGTTCCAGCGGCCGCGCCCTGCGTCGCGCGCTCGATGCCGGGGAGCGGGTCGACCGCCGGCGGGTCGATTGCTGCGACCGGCTCAGGCGCGACGGGCTCCAGCACTGTCGCGACCATTGCCGGTCCGGTCTGGGCGGCGTCGGGCGCGGTGTGGGCTGCGACCTCGGGCGTATCGCATTCATCGTGCTCGGAGCCGGCGAGCGGCGCGTCCGCCGCGCCCTCTCCCAAGGCGATCCGTACGTGGCTGACCTCGTACGCCTCGACGATGCGCACCACGTCCGCGGCCGGTGCGTCCGTTCGCACACGATAGCGCATTTCCGTCAGCGGGTCGGCGCCGTTCAGATCTTCCACGTTCGGCTGCGTGTCGAGAACGGCGCCGAGTTCTTCGAGTTTGTTCTTGATCAGGTACGCCTGAATGCCGGATTCCAGCGAGTGCGCCGGGAAGGAGACGACGACGGTCATCGGTCCTTCATCTGGCTGAGAGCCGCCCGCGCCCGCCGCCGCCGCCGCTGCCGCTGCCGCCGCTGCGGCCTCGGTCGGAGAGTCAGCTTCGTTGTCGGCTGGTGACGCCGACGATGCGTCGCCCGCCGCGGTCTCGGCCAGCCAGGTGTCGAACGCGCCGAGCGTTTCCGGCGGAGCGTCGAGGGATGCGCCGCCGGCTTTGACGGACTCGAGGTCCGCGCGAAGGTAGTCGAGCGTTGTGAACAGCGCGTCCGTCAGGGCCGAGTCCAGGTCGAGCGTGCCGGAGCGCAGTCGATCGAGCACCGTCTCCATCCGGTGCGTCAGGCGATACATGCCCTCGAACCCCATCGCCCCGGCCGCGCCCTTGATGTTGTGGGCGCAGCGGAAGACCTCGTTGAGTACCTCGCGATCCCCGGGCGTCTCTTCGAGGCTCAGGAGCTTCTGAGACATCTGCTCGATCGTCTCTGCGGTCGTCTCCGTAAAGAGCTGCGCGATCTCGGGGTCGAACTCTTCCGTCATGGATGGCAGCGGCGCCGGCTCGGCGCGCAGCGTGGCGGTTGCGGGGGCGGCGGCGGGGGGTTCCGTTGGCGTGAGCGCGTCGCCGCCCGCCGTCGGTGCTGCCGCGATCAACGCCGGCGCGGCCGATGGAGTCGCTTCCGAGTTTGCGCCGGCTGCCCGCGGCGTGTTGACGAGTTCCTCCAGCGCCTGGAGCGTATCGTCGATCGTCAGCGACTCTCGCCCGTCCGAGGCCAGTTCCTCCACCAGCGCCCTCAGCCGGTCGAACACGTCGAACAGAATCTGAAACGCCTCCGCTTCGAGCGGGCGCTGGCGCATGCGCACCTGATCGAAGAGCGTTTCCGCCAGATGGGTGAGGTCGCGCATCTTCTCGAATCCCATCGCGGCCGCCAGGCCCTTGAGGCTGTGCGCCGCGCGGAACATGTCGTTCATGCGCCCCTGGTCTTCCGGGTCGGTGAGCAACATGGGGCCGCCGCCGGCTTTGGCCTCAAACGCCATGAGTCCCTCGTCCAGCATGGAGAGGTACTCCGGCGCTTCGTCCAGGAAGCCGGCCATCAGCTCGGGCGTGATCTCGACGCTTGGAGTCAAACCAGCGCCACTCCCTTCCGTTCGGCGGCGGATGCGGCAGCGCCGGCGGGTTTCGCGTAGACGCCGGGGCGGACGTAGTCCAGCGTCATGCAGGCGCGCAGCTCCGGCACCGTGCGAATCGGATCCACGTCGCCGACGATCAACTGGCCATTCGGCGCCAGCGCCGCGATGACGTTCTGAATCACGCGCTGCTTCATCTGCGTGTCAAAGTACATCAGCACGTTCCGCAGAAAGATCAGGTCAAAGCGCGCGTTGGGGAACGGATCGCGCAAATTGTGAAACTGAAACCTGACCATCGCGCGAAGCTCGTCGTTGAGCTGATACCTGTCGCCGACGCGGGTGAAACAGCGGCGAATCCGCTCCTTGCTCATTTTCGACACCGCGTACTCGTCGTAGAGTGCCGCCCGCGCCTGGGCCAGGACGTTCTCGCTGATGTCGCTGCCGCAGATGCTTACCTGCCAGGCGTTGAAGTCGGGCAGGCTCTCGCGCAGCACGATCGCCGTCGTGTAGGCCTCCGCGCCGGTGCTGGACGCCGCGCTCCAGACGCGCACCGACCGGTGAGCGCCCCTGGTCGCGGCCAGTCGCGTGACGAAGTCGCCCGCGATATAGGTCCACAGTTGCTCGTTGCGGAAGAAGTAGGTTTCGTTGGTCGTGACGGCGGAGAGGAAGTGGGGCAGCTCCTCCTGACAGCGCGCCGGATCCGCGATCAGATCGTGATAGGCGGCGAAGCTGTCCAGATCCAGAACCCGCAGTCGCTTGCGCAGCCGGTTGCTCAGCAGGTTGAGCTTTTCGGCCGGGAGGTGGATGCCGGTCCGGTCGTAGATGACGCGGGCCATCCGGTCGAATTCCTCGCGCGTGAGCTTGACCAGTTCCATATCGGAGTCTTTCCGCAAAACCGCGCGAGCACAGCGCCGCTCCCGTCTCTTCGGTCAGGGCTCCATCCGCCTTGATACGGCAGGCCGATGGACGGCTCGGTCCGTCGCCTTCGATTCAGACGCAATCGCTTCGCGTCCCGGTTTCCGGACCTCGGTGGCCGTCACCGGCGAACCCGGGTGCCGGTTCATCCCGACCCCGGCAAGAGCACGGGCGGGATCGCTCCCGCCCGCACCGTCCTATCGAGGCCCTGCCGCGCCGCTCAGATCGTGAAGGCCGACACCAGCTCGCGGAGCTGCTGCGACTGTCCGGAGAGTTCCTCCGACGAGCCGGCCATCTCCTCCGCGGCTGAGGCGTTGTTCTCGGTCACGCTGGCGACGTTCTGGATCGCCGTGCTGACCTCCGCCGCGGTGGACGCCTGTTCGTCCGCGGCCGAGGCGATCTGCGCGATGCCGCCGGCGGTGGACTCGACGCCCTCGATGATCTTGGTCAGTGCGGAACCCGTCTGCTGCGTCAGGGCCATGCCTTCCTTGACGCGCTGCGTGGACTCCTTGATCAGAGACGCGATCTCCTTGGCGGCCTCGCTGGAGCGCTCGGCCAGCTTGCGGACTTCGTCCGCGACGACGGCGAAGCCCAGGCCGTGCTCGCCGGCGCGGGCGGCTTCGATCGCGGCGTTCAGCGCCAACAGGTTGGTCTGCGACGCGATCTCGGAGATGACGCCGATGATCTCGCCGATCTGTTCGCTCGACTTGTCGATGAGCTTCATCGCTTCGACGTTTTTCTCGACGGCGACGCCGCCCTCTTCCGCCTTCTGGCTGGTTTCCTTGGCGGTCTGGTTGGCGGTGCGGGCCGCCTTCGAGGCGTTCTGGATCATCTCGTTGAGCGACTGGATCGAGGCGGACATCTCTTCGACGTTGGCCGATTGCGTCTGGGCGCCGTCGGACAGCGAGGTCGAGCCTTCCGCGATCACCCGGGCGCCTTCGGTGAACTGCTCGGCGGCCTCCTTGATCTGCACGATGATCGCGCGAAGCGAATTGATCATCTGTTCGAGGCCGGTGCCGAGCTGTCCGATCGCGTCCGCACCCTTGACGGCGATGGTCGTGGTCAGGTCGCCGGCCGCGGCCGCCTGCACGCTGATCAGCAGCTTGCCGACCTTGTCCTGAAGCTCCTCCTGATCGCGGCGCACCTTCTCTTCCAGCGCCAGCTTCTCGGTGATGTTGGCCCACGTCACCATAGGCCCGATGTATTCCCTGTTGTTGTCGTAGATGGCCGCGACTTGCAGATCGAGCTTCTGGTCGCCCAGATCGATGATCGCGTTGTGCGGCAGGTTCGACGGATCGGATAGAATCTTGCGCTGGTGCGCCGGGTTCTTGTGGAAGATGTCCACGTTGCTGCCGACGACCTTCGAGATCGGCACGGGCAGCAGGTGCTCGATCGGCTTGAGGTTCTTCACCGTCGCCGGGTTGGCGAAGACGATGTCGAGGTTCTTGTCCGCCAGGATGATGTTGATGGGCGCGTTCTGGATCATCGCGTCCATCTTGGCGGACTCGAACTCGGCCCGCAGCTTCTCCGTCACGTTGGACCAGGTCACCATCGGGCCGGTGTAGTTGCCGGCGCGGTCGTACATCGCGCTGACGAGCAGGTCGAGCTTCTGGTCGCCCAGTTCGATGATGGCCCGGTGCGGAAGATTGCGCGGGGAGGAGAGGATCCGCCGCTGATGCGCCGGGTTGCTGTGGAAGATGTCAATGCTGGAGCCGACTACCTTGTCAAGCGCAACCGGAAGCAGATGAGCCAGCGGTTTGAGGTTCTCGACCGTCGCCGGATTGAGGTACGTGATGACCAGGTCCGTGTTTGCCAGAATGATGTTCGTCGGCGCGTTCTCGACGACGGGGATCAGCCGCGCCGCTTCCTCGCGCATCCTGACCTGGGCGGTCACGTCAGAGGCGTACTTGACGACTTTGTAGGGCTTGCCGTCCGCGTCGAAAATGGGGTTGTACGAGGCCTGGATCCAGATTTCGCTGCCGTCGCTGGCCAGGCGCTTGTATTCGCCCGTGTCGAACTCGCCCCGGCCCAGCCGCTTCCAGAATTCCTTGTATTCCGGCGTGGCGACATATTGCGGGTCACAGAACATGCGATGGTGCTTGCCCTGGATCTCGTCGAGCGAGTAGCCGAGCGCTTTGCAGAAGTTCTCATTGGCCGTGATGATGGTGCCATCCAGTTCGAACTCGATTACGGCCATCACGCGGTGAATGGCGGCGACCTGGCCCTGAAGGTCCAGGTCGGTCCCTTGCGCCTTGGAGACGGAACGTTGGCTGCTCGCGGTCGTCATGCTTGGATCCTGATGAGAGTGGATTCGAGTCCTCTGGAGCGTACAGTTGGGCCCCGACCGTCGGCGGGAGGGGGGCGTCGACAGTCGTCTAATTCGCACTCGCCAACGGGGCGCCGGCAACGGCGTCTTCGCGGCTGAGCACGTTTTCGATGTTCAGCAGAATGAGAATCTTGTTTTCGAACTTCACCAGGCCGCGGATGTACCCGTGATCGACGCCGGAGACGCTTGACGGAGGCGGCTCCACCTGGTCGGCCCCGATCCGCAGCACCTCGTTGACGGCATCGACGATGATGCCGATCGTCCGCTTTCCGACGTTGACGACCACGATGCGCGTGTGCTCGTCGTTGTTGGCGACCGGGAGGGCGAACCGCCGCCGCAGATCCACGATCGGAATCACGTGGCCGCGGAGGTTGATCAGCCCCCGGATGTAGTCCGGGACTTCCGGCATCTCGGTGATCTGCCCGAGCAGGATGACCTCCTGCACGCGCATGATGTCCACGCCGTACTCCTCGTTGGCGAGCCGGAAGCTGACGATCTGGGTCGTGTCGGTCGCGTGCCGTCCGGTTCCGCCCGTCGGCGCGGTCGGTCTCTGTGGGCGCTTGGCCACGGTCGTCGTCATAATTCCCTGTCCTCGTGCGCACCGGCGAGCGCGCGGCAGAATTGCAGTCGGCCTGGATCGAGTTCAGGCTCCCGGTCGTGCCGACGGGGTCGGCTGCGAAAAGCCGCCGGGAGTCCGGCCGGAGGCGCAGCCGACATTCGATTGATCGTGAAGGCGCACGATCGGCTTTACTTGCCACGTCAGGCGATGCCCCATAATCAACCGACCGCCGCGCCGCGCCGTGTGTTCAGTGGACTCGGATGCGAAGCCGATACGGCAGAGTGCGCGACCGGCGCCCCCACACAATGCGCCCGACGTTTCATGGGGGGGGGGAAGCGCCGCCTAAGCCTCATGCACAAGCACTTATTGATGCGATCGATCGGATACGCGGACATGGCCCGCCACGCCGCGACCTTGCGCCGCGCCTGCGACGACATCGTCCGCGACAACGCCCGCCGACACCTCGCAGCCCGCATGGGACGGCTGCGCGGCCTGCCCCAGAAGGTGGGGCAGATCCTCAGCATGTCCGCGGATGGGGCCGCAGGCGCGTTCGATGGTTTGTGCGAGCAGGCGGAGCCTGTGCCGCTGGAGGCAGTTCTGTCGGAACTGGAATCGGCGTGGGGCTTTGATCCGCGCTGCGTGATCGAGCACATCGAGCCGGACGGACGGGCGGCCTCGCTGGGACAGGTCCACAAGGCCAGGCTGCTCGACGGACGGGAGGTGGCGATCAAGGTCCGTTTTCCCGGAATCCGGCAGGCCGTCGAGAATGACCTTCGCCTGCTCGGCTGGCTCTCCGCGCCCGTCGGCGACCTGCGACGCGGCTTCAACCTGGAAGACTACCGGCGCGAGATTCTCAGCAACGTCGGGAAGGAACTGGACTACCGGATCGAGGCTGAGAACCAGCGGCGCTACAAGACGCTGCTCTCGGAGATTCCCGGGTGGGACGTGCCGAGCGTGATCGGGGAGCACTCAACGGAGACGGTCCTGGTGACGGAGTGGGTCGAGGGCGACCCGTTGGACGTCGTGCTCAATCGGCCGCGCGGCCGTCGCGACGAACTGGCCAGAACTTTGCTTCGCGGCTTTTTCCACATGCTCTTCCGGCATGGACTCCTCCATGCGGATCCGCACCCGGGCAACTACCGCTTCCGCGCCGACGTGGCGGCGGGCCAGGTCGTGCTCTTCGACTTCGGCTGCGTCACGCGCATCCGGCACGAACGACGACTCGCCCTTCTCAAGCTCATCGAGATGACCCAGGCCGGCCGCGGCGATCCCTACCCTGCCCTGGTGGCACTCGGGTTCGACGCGACGATGCTGGAGCCGGTCCGCCCGGTGCTCGCCGCGCTGTGTCGCGTGCTGTTCGAGCCGTTCTGCACGCCGGGAAACTACGACCTGTCCGGTTGGCGACGGGCCGAGCGGGCGGCGGACGTGCTCGGCGACCACCGGTGGAACTTCCGCATGGCCGGGCCGGCGGAACTGATCTTCGTCATGCGGGCCTTCCACGGCCTGACCTACTACCTCGAACGGCTCGGCGCCCAGGTCTGCTGGTCCCATGCGCTGCAGCCCTACCTCGACGCCGAGTCGCAGCGGCTGGCGGCCCTGACCACGCCACCGGCGCCGACGCCAGGGGCCTTCGAGGCCGTCGCCCGTCACCTCCGCATCGCCGTCACCGAGGGGCCACGGACCCGCGTCGCGCTCACCTTTCCCGCCATGGCTGTCGAGCGGTTGCCGGACTTGATGGACGGCGACCTTTTGGCGAAACTCCGATCGCGACAGATCGACCTCGATGCGATCGTGTCGCGCGCCCGCTCGGCCGCCTACGCTCCCCAGACGCTGTTCGAGTTGTCGGAAGGCGATTCGCAGAAGTCGATTCGCGTCTGGCTTGACTAGCCGGTCCGCGCCGGGCGCAACGCCCTGGTTTTCACGGCGCCCGCGGGTGGCCGAGACGATACTCCTGCGCTGACCGGATTCATGACCACCCCGCCACGCAGCCTGCCGAATGCGCCACTGGCCGGCGCCACCGCTGTGCCGAACGCTATCTCCGCTCTTTCGACCTCCACGGGCCTGGCTCGGGCGATCGTCCCTCTGGCCGTCGTGCTCTTTCTGACCATGTTGCCGGTCACGATGATCGTGCTCGTGCTGAAGGAGCTGAAGGAGGCGTTCGGCGCCAATACGTTCTGGTCGCACGCCTTCATGTCGGTCAACATGATCGCCGCCGTCATCGCCGCGCCGGTCGGCGCCGCCATCGCGGATCGCCTTTCGCGGAGAAAGGTGGTTCTGCTGGTCGCGATGGTCGTGAACGCGGCGACCCTGGTCTGTATGGGCCTGCTGTGTACCCACCAGCCGGTGCTGTGGGCGCTGATGGTGGTGCGATTCATCGAGGGCGCCGCGCACATCGTCGTCGTGACCAGCATCATGGCCCTTGCGGGCGACTGGGCGCCGCCTGAGCGCCGCGGGCGGGTGATGGGCGCCGTCGGCGCCTCGCTGATGTTCGGCACGGCTTGCGGTTCCATGATCGGCGGGTTCATCGCCGGCGCAGCGCCCGATCGCGTGTTCCATGCCGGCGCCGCGATCGTCGTCATCGCCGGGGTGCTGGCGGCGTGGGGGGTTCGCGACGCTGGTCAGCAGCGGACCGGCTCGACGCTGCGGGATGCGCTGGGCCTGCTGGCGCGGCGCAGGACGCTGCTGGTGCCCTATGCCTACGCCTTTATTGATCGCTTCTGCGTCGGCGTCGTCGTCTCGACGCTGGTTCTCTACCTCAGCGAGATCGTAGGGCTGACGCCGGCCGGTCGCGGTATGATGCTGGCGACCTTTATGCTGCCGTTCGCCCTGCTGTGCGCCCCGGCCGGCTGGCTGGCCGACCGTTGGGGACGCGGGCTGATGATGTGCTTCGGCAGCATCGGGTTCGGCGTGGTGTTTGCCTGCTATGGCCTGGTGCCGCACGACGCTTTGCTTTACGCCATGCTGGCGTCCGGCGTTCTCAGTGCCATGATGTTCGCCCCCAACCTGACGATGTGCGCCGATCTGGCCCCGCCCGAGCACCGCGCCGCCGCCTTCGCCGGCTTCAACGTCGCCGGCTCGCTCGGGTTCCTCACCGGGCCGCTCCTGGCGGGCCTGATCTGCTGGCGGCTGGAGCCTGCCCTCGGCGCCGAGCAGGCCTATACCCTCACGTTTATCGCCGCCGGCGCCACGGAAGTGGTCTGCGCGCTGGTGACGTTGCCGATGCTGCTCCGGCTCCACCGGCGGGCGCGCGGCGCCGCCGCATGACGACTCCCGCCCACTCCGCGCCGACTCCCGTTTCGGGTATCCTGTCGCCGGGACATGACAGGAGAAGGTGTGATGAGTCGCGACGAGGCGGATGCGTTCGTCCGGGCGGTTGAGGGCGACCGGACGGCGCTGCGCACGCTGCTCGAGGATTTCGGACCCCAGGTCTGGGCGCACATCAACGGCGGGATCGGGCCGCAGTGGCGGTCGGCCATCGACGCGGACGACGTGATGCAGGTGACCTACCTGGAGGCGTTCCTGCGGATCGACCGCTGCGAGGCGCGCGACGCCGCCACCTTCGTCGGCTGGCTGCGGCGCATCGCCGACAACAATCTGCGCGACGCCATCAAAGAACTCGGTCGCAAGAAGCGGCCGCACCCCGCCAACCGCGTTCACGCCGACGGGACGGACGATTCGGCCGTCACGCTGGTGGAAATGCTCGGCGCGGGCGCATCCACCCCCAGCCGCCACGTCGCCCGCAAAGAAGCGGCCGATGCGGTCAACGCCCTGCTCAAGCGTCTGCCCCCCGATTACGCCAAGGTGATTCAACTTTACGACTTGCAGGGCCAGGACATCGCCGAGGTCGCAGGAAGCATGGGGCGTTCGCCGGGCGCGGTCCACATGCTCCGGGCGCGCGCCCATGACCGGTTGCGCACGATGATCGGGGCCGAGACGGACTTCTTCACCCAGACGGCGTGAACGGCGGCCGGGCGCCGTCGCCCAAGACCCTGGAGGCGCGCTGCGGTCTGCCGCACGCCGCTGCGCCAAGCACCGACTGCTGATACGGAGCCTGATTCGAATGATCCGCAACGGCAAGACCGAACTACCCGCGGGCGGCAACCAGAAACTGCTGATCGACGCGGCGTGGAATCAGGTGGAGCAGGCGGAGTCGACGCAGGCGGGCGCGGCCACGCACGCCGGCGCGGCGGCGCATCTCGAACGCTGGCGCCCGACGACGATCCCCGATGTTCTTCCCGGCTACCGCATCGTCAGCGAGATTCACCGCGGCGGGCAGGGCGTGGTGTACCAGGCCGTCCAGAGTTCCACAGGCCGCAAGGTCGCGATCAAGGTCATGCACGGCGGGCCGTTCGCCGGTCCGCGCGAGAAGGCCCGGTTCGACCGCGAAGTCCACATCCTCGCGCAACTGAAGCATCCGAACATCGTCACGGTTCACGACAGCGGTACGGCCGGCGATGCAGTCTTCTTCGTGATGGACTTCATCGAGGGCCTGCCGCTCGACCAGTTCGCGCGCAAGCAGAGCGTCAGCCTGCGGCAGCGCCTGACGCTGTTCGCCAAGATCTGCGCGGCCGTACACGTCGCCCACCTGCGCGGCGTCATCCACCGTGACCTCAAGCCCGGCAACATCCGTATCGACACGTCCGGCGAGCCGCACGTCCTCGACTTCGGCCTGGCGAAGACCACCGACTGGGACGCGTCGAAGTCCGGTCCGGAAGAAGTCATCACGCTCACCGGTCAGTTCCTCGGCTCGCTGCCGTGGGCCAGTCCGGAACAGGCTCAGGGCCTGCATGACGAGACGGACCTGCGCACCGACGTCTACTCGCTCGGTGTGATGCTCTATCAACTGCTCACCGGCGCGTTTCCGTACAACGTCGTCGGTTCCATGAGCGAAACGGCGCACAACATCATCCATGCGGATCCGAAGCCCCCGCGTACGCTGAACCGCGAGCTGGACGACGAGATCATCGCCGTCGTGCTCAAGGCGCTCAAAAAAGAGCGCGAGCTGCGCTACCAGACGGCGGGCGCGCTGGGCAAGGACATCGAACGGTATCTTGACGGCGAGCCGATCGAGGCCAAGCGGGATTCCATGTCCTATGTGCTGCGCAAGCACCTCGTCCGTCACAAGACCGCGGCCGGCGTCATCGCCCTGCTGATTGCCGTCGTCACCGTTGGTTTCGGCGTGTCGCTGTCCTTCTGGCGGCAGGCGGCGCTGGCGCGAGACGCGGAATCGGATCAAAAACATGCCGCCCAGCAGAACGCCGCCCGGGCCGAGCAGGCGGCGGCACGGGCCGAGGCGGAGTCCGCCAAGGCGCAGGCCGTCACCAAGTTCCTGACCGACATGCTCGCCTCGGCCGACCCCGATGAGATGGGCAAGACCGACGCCACCGTGCGCGAGGTGCTCGACGCCGCCTCCCGCCGCATCGAGGACGGCACCCTGGCCGACAAGCCGGAAATCGAGGCGGCCATCCGGCGCGTGCTGGGTGCGTCGTTCAATTCGCTCGGTGCGTTCGAACCGTCACACGTTCACCTGCTGCGGGCGAAGGAACTCTACGAGCAGATCGACGGACCGGAGAGCGAATCCGCGCTCAGTCAGGCCGTGATGCTGGCGGCGGTGCTGCGCTCGCAGGGGAAGGCCGACGAGGCGGAAGCGGCGTTTCGCGAGACCGAGGCGCGGATCGAAAGCGCCCTCGGTCGCGATCATCTGCTCATGGCGGAGTGTCTGCGCGGGTTGTCCGGCGTGATGCGCGATCGCGACGACCCTGCCGCCGCCGAGGCGCCCGCCGCCGAGGCCGTCGAGATCCAGCGCGCCGCGGGCGCGACCGAAACGGATGAGTTTGCCTCCGCGCTCAACGACCTGGCGCTCGTGTATCAGGATCAGGGCCGCATGGACGAGGCGCTGGTGCTCCAACTGGAGGCGGTCGAGACGTTTCGCCGCATCTACGGCGAGGAGCATCAGGGGACGGCCGTCGCCAAGTTCAATGTCGCCGTGCTCTACAGCCAGCAGGGTCGCTACGTGGAGGCGGAGACGATTTTCCTGGAGGCGCTGGCCACGCTGCGCAGCGTCTACGGCGACAAGCACCCCACCACGACCACGTGCCTGAACAGCCTCGGCCTGCTCTACGTCAAATCGAAGCGGCTGCCCGAGGCGCGCGAAGTGCTGACGGAATCCGTCACGACCGCCCGCGAGTTGTTCGGGCCGGATCATCCGAAGGTCGCCATCAGCCAGAACAGCCTGGCGATCGTACACTACGAGATGGGCGATCTTGACGGGGCGGTCGAGAGCTTCAGCGATTGCGTCCGAATCTTCACCGCGGTGTACGGAGCGGAGTCGCCCAACGTCATCACCGTGGAGGGCAATCTCGCGGCGGTGATGCGCACACGCGGCGACATCGACAGCGCCCTGCCCGTGCTGCAGAGCGTGCTGGACAAACGCCGCGCCCAACTCGGTGACGAACACCCCGTCGTGGCGGCCGGGATGCACAACCTCGGGATCACGCTCAACGACGCCGGCCGGTACGAGGAGGCGGCCGCCATCCTGCGCGAAGCCCTTCGCCTGCGGACCCAGATTCGCGGCGCCGATCATCCCGAGACGATCGAAACCCGGCTGGGCCTTGCCGGCGCCTTGCACGGGCTGGATCAGCTTGACGAGGCGGAGCCGCTGGCGCGCGAGGGCCTCGACGCGCTCGTGCGAACCGCGGGGGAGGGGCATCTCTCCACGGCGGGCGGAATGGATACGCTCGCACTGATTCTGACCGATCGCGGCGAGGCGGCCGAGGCGGAATCGCTGTATCGCAGTGCGCTCGACATCTGTACCCGCGAGCTGCCGGAAGGCCATTGGCGCACGGCCGTCTACCGCGGCCACCTGGGCGCGCAGCTTGCGGCCGCCGCCCGATTCGACGAGGCGGAGCCGCTGCTGATCTCGGCTTGGGAAACCGTCTCCGCGTCCCAGGGCGAAGGAAGCCGCCGCACGCAGGCGATTATTCGCGAACTCGTGGAACTCTACGACGCCTGGGGACGGCCGGACGACGCCGCGTTCTGGCGGGCGAAGCTGATCGGCGGCTGATACCGCTGCGCGTGGCGATTGCGTACGCCGCGCATCGCCGGTATCCCATCGCGCGTGCCCGAACTGCCCGAAGCCGAGACGATCGCACGCCAATTGCACGCCGGCCTGACCGGCGCCATCGTCGCCGGCGTCCGCGTAGAGCGGGCGGACATCCTTCACGGCGATCCGCGGCCGCTGGCGACAATCATCCGTCGTCGTCGTGTCGAAGCCGTCACGCGCCGTGCGAAGCGCGTGCAGATGCAGCTCGATGGGAGTATCCAACTCGTCTTCCGGCTGGGTATGTCAGGCCGGCTGACGCTGTCGCCCTCGTCGAGCGACGTGGAGCCGCACACGCATCTTGTCATCACGTTCAAGGGCACGAACCACGAGTTGCGCTTCCGCGATCCCCGCCGGTTCGGCGGCGTCTGGTGCCTGACCGGCCATGACGACGGGGCGGGTCGAACCATGGGCGAGGTCGGGCCGGAGCCGCTGACGCTGAAGCCGGCTGCCTTCGCCGCCATCCTGAAGGACCGCCGCCGGCCCATCAAGTCACTGCTGCTCGATCAGTCGCTGATCGCCGGGCTGGGCAACATCTACTGTGACGAGGCGCTGTTCGCGGCCGGCATCCACCCGCTCGTCGCGGCCGGCGACATCGGGCCGCCGGACGCGCGCCGCCTGCTGCGCTGCGTCAAGTCGACGCTCACGCGCGCGATCAATGCGAAAGGCTCGACGCTGATGGACTACCGCGCGCCGGACGGAGGCAATGGATCGTTCCAGAACTCGCACAAGGTCTACGGGCGGATCGGCGAGCCCTGCCGACGCTGCCGCACGCCGATCGAAAGGCTGACCATCGCGGGACGGACGACGCACGTCTGTCCGGTATGTCAAAGGAAACTGGGTTGACCCAGGTAGAAACGGGCAGAAACTGATGCCGGGCTACGGCCCGGTCGGCTCCATCACGGCCGCGCGTACGTCGTCATACGTCACGCCGAGTGCGTTCAGTGCCTTGTTCGCGACGCAGCCGGGCTCTTTCAGCAGCGCCAGCAGCAGATGCTCCGTGCAGACTTCCTTTGAGTCCAACTGCTGCGCCTGCTCGATTGCCCGCGCGATGACGTTTTTGAAGTGGGGTGTGCCCGGAAGGCGCCCGAAGACCCACGTCTCCTCCATGCTCTTGCGCACCAGCCGATCCACCTCGGCCCGTGCGGCTTTTTCGGTAACGCTCTTGCGGCCCAGCAGCGACGCCCCTACGCCGGTCCCCTCGCGCAGGACGGCCAGCAGGACGTGCTCCGTCCCGACGTATTCCTGGTCAAACTCGCGCGCAATGTCGTTCGCGAGCTTCATCACCTGATCGACGCGCTTGCTTGCCTTGGGCATCATGGGCTGATCGTTCCGAACTTCATCTAGCACCGGCTTCCAACCGGTCGTCCAAGTGTACCGGTCTTCAACCGCGCTTACCTGTGGCACCGGACTTCAACCGGTAATCCCTGTGGCACCGGTTTTCAACCGGTGGTCCCTGTGGCACCGGTTTTCAACCGGTGGATTCGCACCGGCCAACAGCCGGCTCCCCGCATCCACCCGGCGGCCGCAAACCTCGGCACGGGCTTCTATTCCGAAGCCTGCACCGACGGGTCCGGCGCACTTGCCTCCGCGGGCTTTCCAGACGGCCCCTCCACGGGCGTTACCTTCGACTCGACGAAATGATACCCGAGGCTGATGGCGGCAACAATGACCGCACTGATCAGCGTGATGCGCATCAGGCGGATCCGGTTTGCCAGTTCGCGATCCCGCCATTCCTGCAAGCGCTCGTCGATCTGGTCCAGCTTGCTGTCGATGCGCCGTTCGATCTCGTCCAGCTTTTCACGGACGTAGTCGTCCGCCACGCCGCGCAGCGTCCGCGCGATGCCGCCGACGACGCCTTCGTTTTCGATGCGCCGCCGCACGGCCTCGCCGCGCTCTTCGTCGGGCAGAAAGTGATACTCGCCCGATCGCGAAGACGCGGACTCCGTCGTTTGCGCCGGCTCCAGCACCTTCGACAGCAGCGAGCCGATCACGGATCGCCGCAGCCGCTTGAACCTCGCCCGCAGCCCCTCGGCCTTGCGGATCCGTGCGGTCAATGTTGCCTGGGTCTCACCTTCCGCCGGCTCCACCCCGCGCAGCCGCGCCAGCGCCTCCAGCCCCCGGTGCGACAGCGACTCGTACTCATCGTGGGACGATCGGATGACGATTCGCGCCAGTTCGTCGTTGCTCGCCTCGCGACGCACCGGCCACCGCATCCACATGACGAGATCCAGCAGGGACTCGCGGTCTAGCCCGCGGATCAGTTCCTGCCGCTGCCGGATGAGGCGAAGCATCTGCCCCCGCGGCGTGTCGGCAGCGATGTCGAGCCCGATCTCCCGCCCGAAGCGCAGCAGTTCGTCGTCGGGCAGATCCGCGATGGAATCCGCCCGGATGGCGCTGTCCGAAAGGGATGCGGCGTCGGTCATGGGGGGATTGTAGCAGATTGGTGGAAGGGAGTGAGGGAGTGAGGGAGTAAGGGAAGAGGGAGTCAGGCGGCGACGGCGCGTGGACCGGAGCCGGCCAATCCGAACCGCGAGCGTCAGCGACCGGCCGGGCGCAGGGCACGGCCGCAACCGCGGAGCAACCGAACGCTCGCGCCAGGCCGCGGCCTCAGCGCGCGAAACCTCGCGCAACCGCGTGGCCACGAACTGCGCACCGCTATCCCGAGCCGCATTTGCGGCGCCTTCGCCCCTGTGGGGGCGGCGTCACTTCGGTGAGAGCTTGTCCCCCTCGCACCACTGGCGATACTCCTGTTGGGTGAGGATCTGTATGACCACCACGTTGCTCGACGCCGCCATCTCGGGGACGGCGGCGACCTGGTCGAACAGGTCGTTGGGTGTGTCCGCCGTTCGCCACTCTCGCCAATCGTTTCCTACCCAAACCTCGCCATCGTCGTTTTCCGTGAAGTAGAAGCACTGAATGCGGTAGGTGCCGGGGAATCGGAAGATCGTTGACCAGGCTTGGGGGCCTGCGTCCGAGCATGGGCCGAAGCTGTCACACGGCGGCACGCAGAAGACCTCTGCCTCCGGTAAATCTGCTGTCCGGCACACTGGCTGGCAGCGAAACGTCCGGGGTCTGTGAATCGGTCCGCCGTCCACATGAAACACGCACTGCGAGTAATGCCAGAACGACGAATCGTGGGGACGGCCGTCAACGATCATGTCGGTACCTGACACGTTTGTGATTCGGACTGAGAATTCCGGTTGTGCACCGGTTGGGTAGACCGACCCCTTGCTCGACAGATGGCACACAAACGGCGAGGGTGCTGTAGAAGCGGTTGCGGATTCGGCCTGTTGATAGCACGTTGAGGGCCCCGGCCCAACGGAGACGAATGCGTCGGATTCGTCCGACGGAACCAGAACAAGGTCGCTGCCGTATCGGAGAACGTCGAGCGTGGCGGGTGGGGCTGTGCCGGGATCAGGCGTCCGGTCGTACGTCAGACTCAAAGTCGGGCCAGCCTGCGACCAGCGCCCCGCCGTCGACGAGTTGCTTCCATTGCACCTCCGCCACGCATGCTCAAAGCCGCCGTCCGCGCTCAGCGTGAGTGTCCACTCCGAACCAAGATGGTCGCTGCGTCGATAGACCCCCGCGACGCGTTCCCGCGACAGTTCTTCCGGCACCGTCACGCCGTCCACGCGGCCATACTTCCAACGCATGGCCAGTACCGGGTCGCTCCAGTCGAGGGCGGCTGTGCCCTCCGGCGGCCCGGCGCCCGCAATCGGGCTTGTGGCCGCTACGGCCGTCACGAGGACTATCAGCGCACTTCCCACGGTTCGCGTCCCTCATTCGCTCCGCTGCTGCCCGCACGTGACGGGCCGGGCGTCCGACGGGTGATAACCCTCTGACCATCCGGGGTTGCGTCTGCTGCGATTCAATCCGGCCCGGTGAGGGCTAATCGTCTCAGCCCCTCAGCAATGGGCAGGAAGAGCGATCGTTCGAGATCGGAGAATGATTGGAACCCGAACTGCTGATAAAACCGAACGGCAGCGTCATCCTTGGCATCGACAATGATTGCGAACGCGGCGATTCCGGAGAGATCGGTTCGCGTGATCGCATCAAAGAGCAAGGCGCTGCCAAGCCTGCGGCCCTGATACCGCCGGTCTACAGCGAGCCGGCCAACGCGCACCGCGGGGACGGTCGGATATCGAGGAAGGCGTTTGCGCGCTGCTGCGGGGAGATCCTCCAGCACGATCGCCGCTGCTGCCAAAGTGTAGAATCCCGCGAGTCGGCCCGTGGCGATCTCAATGGCGACGTAGCAGGCACTGACGCGCCGACGCACGTCCTGTTTGGCCCGTGTGCGAAGATAGACATCCAGCGGCTCCGATCCAGAGTCGAAGTCCGTCCTGTCATGATCGCCCAACGCTTCGATGCGAAATGGACGCTGCTTCACGAGCGTTCGATCAGATTACGATGCGCGGCCGCGGCCCGCTTCATCGCAGGCGTGATCCTGGGCTTGCGAAGTGCCGCGGCAAACCGCTCCTGATCCGCGAGCGTCAACCTGATCAATTCCTGGCGCTCAATCGTCGTCGCCGCCGCCTCCTGTGCAGCGCTGACGACAAACTCGGAGACGCTTCGCCCTTGGATCTCCGCAGCGCGCTGAAGCAGTGCGTAGATGGCGGGTGTGAGGCGAGCCTCCAGTCGCGCCGTTTTCTTACGTTCAGTTCCTTGAGGCATGATGTACGCCGCTCCTAGTTTCTACCCGAACAAGTGTACGGCACATTGCCGTACTTGTCAACTCCCTAACGCTTCATACGGGATGTCGACGCCGCCGATTCCCCGAGCCTAGCAAACATGACCGTGCTTGGTCGACTGTTGAGGCGAACCGCCCAAGCCACGCCCGCTGGCTCCGATAGCACGCGGTCCTACCGTTGCGCACGTGGGTGATTACCGGTTCAGCAACGTCACGTCGGCTGCGCGGACCGGAAACCACCGCCCAACCGCAACTGTCGCCGCCCCGCGCCGACAACATCCGTTGAGCCGTGCGCCGTCGCGGGAATCACTCGGAGACTATACTCATGCTGACGCTGCTGCTGACGATCGCGAGTCTGAATACGCTTGCCCCCATCGCTCCCGTTGCGCCGACCGCCGGCGACGGACCGGACGGCGTCGACGTCCGCGTGCTGAGCATCAGCGAAAACCGCTTCAAGGACATGAAGCCCAAGTCGTCGGACGACTCCGGCATGCAGGTGTTCTCAAGCTGGGGCATGGATCAGAACATGCTGACGATCTCGCTGGAGCTGCGCGGCCCGTCCGTCGCGGCCGCGACGCATTTCGGCAAGGTGGCACTGAAAAGCGCCGGCTTCGACGGCGACGCGCCGATGACGCTCGCGAAGGACTTCAAGGTCGGCTTCACCGATCCGCGCACCGAGTTCGTCCAGATCGACCGCGAGTCGATGAACTTCGGCCGCCCCGACGCTTCCGCCGACCAGATCACGGTCGATCTGCAGTTCGACCTGCCGCCGCGCAAGGCGACGAGGATCGAGACACTGGCGGGCGTGATCGAACTGCGCACCGGCGAAGCGCGCGAGCTGACCATCGACGGCGTTCTCGCGAAGGCCGGCAAGACCATCGAGGACGGGGCGCTCAAGGCGGCCGGCATTGCGGTGGCCGTGGCCGATCCGAAGCAGAAACAGGCGGGCTTTTTCATGAGCGGCGAGCCGGGCAAGTCCGTCACGCTCAACGTCACCGGCAACGCCGACGCCCTGCTCGACGTGGAACTGATCGACGACAAGGGCGAACCGCTCTACGCCAGCAAGATGACCTCCACCGGCGACGCGACGATCATCGTCCTCGAAGACGACGCCGACCTGCCGCCAACCACCCGCCTGCGGCTGAAGGTCGCGGTCAATCAGAAGTCAGTGCCGGTGGCGTTTGAGCTGAAGGGCATCGAACTTCCGTGACAGGATTGACTTGCTCCTGCAGGCCGGTAGCATGACGCATCGTAGATCAGCATCGGCAGGCGCGCGAGGGTCCAGAGGATGGGCGGCTTTATAGGCGGGTTTCTCTCGGCATTGGGCATCACGCTTTTCCTGGGATTGGTGGCGGCGATGTTCGAAACGCTGCTTGGACCGTAATCGGCCATCAATGTCGCAACGGTTGGTGACCGGTTGCCGTCGGCCGCATGTTGGAAACCGCGGAGAATTCTGATGGGCTTCCTCGCAGGGGTATTGGCGTTTCTTCTGGCTGGGTACTGGTTGCTCTACACGGCCTTGTCGCTTTCCTTCCACGGGCCGGTGGGGTAGTCGCAGCGCCGCGGCAGACCATCCTGCTGTCGATGTGCTCCGATCAGTGCTGCAGCGCCGGGACGAGGAGAACCTGGTCGACGCCATCTCTGCGCAGTTCCCGCTCGATCTTCGCCATCAGATTAGCGTGATCCGACGCGCGAACGCCGCTCTTCTGGGGCTCGACGACGATGTACAGCCACTCATCGTCTAGCTTGAAATCCGACACCTTCAGGTAAACACCCTCAGCCTCGGCATCGGCTAACTGCTTTCGTACGCGATCGACAATCTCGTCCTGTTGTGCGGTCGTTGGCAACTGTTGTCTCCCGTAGTCAAAAGGCGTCAAAGACGTTCTTCATGATGGACACGGCTTCGCGGGCGTCACCGGCATTGACCTCTACAGACGGCTTATAGTCTGCGTCGATCCGTAATGTATACAGTCGGCCGATCAGCTCCGACAACCAAACACGCCTGGACGCTTCCATTCCGGGCATGCTCGTCTCAATCAACCGACGAATGCCACCCGTACCGGCCTCTCCAGGATGGCTCGGACCCTCCCGTCCGGAGGGAAAGGCGATGCCGGGTGCGGCGGCCAGCGCAAACGTCACTCTTGAATACGCGGCATAATAGGCTCGATTGAGACAAGAGCGGTAGTTGTCACTCACGAGCCGGTTAGCTGCCGTGCGCGCATCCCTGGCGAGATCAAACCACGTCGGAACCATATCACCATTCTACCGATGTCTGAAACGTCCGTCGACTTCCCGACGTCGATGCGGGCCCTCGCAGAACCGCGTCGGGCAACCACCTGCGAAGGCCGTTTCCTCTGGCTCCAACCACTCGCCGCCCGTTACGCACGGCTCTTCATTCGTTATTCGCTATTCGCCATTCGCTACTTCTCCTGATGCGGTACACGCACCGATCCCCCCCCCCCAGCAGATGCTCCGTGCGCTCGACAACGACGTCATCTCCCAGCGCCTCCTGAAACACGCGCAGCTCCGCGCTGCACAGGCCCGTGCAGGACTCGGCGGCTTCGCAGATGGGGCAGTGATGCTCGATCAGCAGCCACGCGCCGCGGCCTTCGCGCACGGCCTCGGCCATATAGCCCTCCTCCGTGCGGCGGCGGGCGAGGGCTTCGACGCGGCTCTTGAGCGACGCGGACATTCCGGGCAGATCCCGGCGGTAGGCGGCTGCCTGGGCGACGGCGCGGGTGTCGATGACTTTCAGCAGGCCCGACTCGCCGATGGTCGTCCGCATCGCGTCGATCAGCCCGCAGGTCAGTTCGCCGTGGCGATCAGGGAACGCCGCCCGCGACCGCGGCGCCAGCGACCAGCGGATCGCCGGCCGGCCCCGCCCGCTCGGCGCGTCCGTCCGCTGCTCGACATGCCCGAGTTCCTCCAGTGCCGCCAGATGCTGGCGCACCGCCATCGCCGTCAGTGACAGCCGCCGGGCAAGCTCCCCGGCCGTGGCAGGTCCGCAGCGCTTGAGCTGTTCGAGCAGCCGCTGCTGAGCGGGCGTTGTGGCGGGTAACTCTCGCACACGCGGGTTGGACAACGGCGTCGTCTCCTTCGGTGGAGCCCATGTGGCACCGGTTTGTAACCGGTGGAACCTATCGGGCACCGGTTTCCATCCGACGGAACCCACTCGACACCGGTTCTCAAACGGTGGTGGCTCCGCTCCCGAGCCGGGGCGCCGGCCGTCCGTCCGGCGGCGCAACGCGAGCTTCTGCAAGAGCTTACCCTGCGCCCCTTGGTTTTGCAAATATTTTGCTTGACAAAATAGCGGAAGGCTACATAATTGAGAAAGCAAACGCTTTCTAAAAAAGGAGTGCCCCCATGTACCTGGAACACGTCAACCTCACCGTCGCCAGCGTCGAACGCTCGGTTGATTTCTACTGCCGGATGTTCGGCTTTCACGTCCGCTGGCGGGGCAAGACCAGCGACGGGCAGGAGGCGGCCCACGTCGGCGACGAGCGCTGCTACCTCGCTCTTTTCGAGGCAGTCAAACCCGGCCGCGCCGATGCGGACTACGACGCCGTCGGCCTCAACCACTTCGGATTCGTCGTCGACAGCCTGGATGCCGCGAAGCGTCGCCTGCGCGAACTCGGCGTCGAGCCGCACCACGAGGCGGACTACGAGCCGGGCCAGCGTCTCTACTTCATGGATCCGGACGGCATCGAGGTGGAACTGGTGCAGTACGAAGCGGCCGTCGTATGACGCGCCGCCCCGACGCGACCGTTCCGCCGCTCGGATGTCAGGTCACCGTGCGCGACGTTCCACCGATGCCGCAATCGCACGTTCGCGCGGGCTGAAGCCACGCGGCTCGGTGCCGGCGCGACGACCTACCAGCCCGGTTGTCCTCCCGGCGTCTCGGGTACGAGCAGCAGGCGGACGCTCATCGGATCGAGGTTGAGTTCGACCTTGCCGTCCGGGTCGGCGATCGCCCGGCTGCCGTTGACGTGCAGGTCCGGGCCGGTCGCCCGCGCGGGGCGAAGCTGCGGCGCCAGCACGCCGATCAGTTCTCCGGCGTCGCCCGCTTTGAACTGCACCGTCTGCTTCTGCGTCGAGCAGTTGAACACCGCGATCACCGATCGACCGGGAATCGAGCGGGAAAACGCGATCACGCGCTTCTGATCGTCTGCCATGACCGGCCGGCAATCGCCCCGCCGAATCGGCTCATGCGCGCGGCGCAGCGTGTTCAGCATTCGCGTCAGTTGCAGGAAGTCCTCGCGGTAGCCCTCGGGCTTTTTCGCCGCGGAGGAGGCGTCGGGCCACCACATCGGCCCGCGGGCCAGCGGCGGCGAATCACCCGTCATGCCGACTTCCTCGCCGTAGTACGTCACCGGCGCCCCGGGATGAAACGCGCGGAAGGCGGCGATGAGCCGCCAGCGGTCAGCCGCATCAACGACGACGCCCGGTTCGAGCTTTTCGTCCGGCTTGCTCTGCGCCGACTTGGCGGGAGCTGCGTTTGATGTGTCCGCGGTCTTCGACGCCTCCCCGGCCGTGCCGTCGTCGGGCGGCTTGGTCTCAGACTGCGGCGGCGCATCCGAC
>CAZYLK010000015.1:23250-55236 GCA_964648365.1 uncultured Phycisphaeraceae bacterium | reverse complement strand
ATGCTGGACCCTCCAACACGCCGCCTTCCTTGAGCAGCCGACCGACCGGTTGGTGTGCCGAAAGCAGTTCGCGCCGCCCGGTTGGGGCCTCGCCTACCGGTGGATGCGAACGGCCTATCAGGAGCGGCGCGGTCCGATGCGGCATTATCCGATCTGGCTGTGGCTGGAACCGCTGCGCAGGGCGAACTGGAAGAAGCGATACGAGGACATGGTCGCCCTGGACAGCGCGTTTGAGCTCATGAAGCCCAAGGTCGTCGTCGACGTGGAAATCCCGGACGCGATAGCCCTCCCCTCGATGTATGGCAAGTGGAACACGCTCCTGGAGTACTGCGTCAGTTTTCGCCGGCAGCCGAACGATCCGCGCGACTGGAAGTCGATGTTCGACACGCGAAGCGTCAAGCCCTGGGACAACGTCCAAGTCGTCGTGCCGTGGATCGAACGCCAGTGGATTCGCCGCGTCACGCCGCTCGACCCTGCAAGGCTCAAGGCGCACGGCGCGTGGACCATCGAGGAAGCCCCGAGCGCGCCGGCGCCGACGGCTCAAGCGTAATGCCGCCGCTTGCAGCGTCGACCGAGTCGCACGGTGGAGCGGATAGCTGGGTGCGTGACAGTCCCGGCGGGCACGCTCCACCGTGGCACGTCGTGGCACGGCCTTCCAGGCCGTGACTCGGAGGGCGGCAGACCCGTGCCTGTTGTGAAGTGGTTACCGTCCAGGCAAGCCAACTACTCAGTCGGAATCACGGGCAGGATGCCTGGCAGGATGCCCGTGCCACGCGCGCCGCCCGCGGGCTTAAGGGCCCGCCGATTGCGTCACGCACCCCGGACAGATCTGTGCGAACCGCGCAGTGGCGGCGCGGCCGCGGCGCTCGGCGCCCTATCCCGCGGGCCGGACAGCGTCGCCTGCTGGCTTGTCACCCGCCGCCTCGCCCTCTCCATCGACATCGAGCGGCCCCCCGATATTCTGAGGCTCGTGACGCCACGAGAGGCACTGCTCAAGAGCAGTGGCACCGGTCGCGTCACCGGCGTCCACGGACCCCACCGTCGCCCGTCCGCATCGGCGGCGACAGGAGATTGAGTTTGGCTACGCAGACAAATCCCCGCAGCATCGGTGTTTACGCGGGCAGCTTCGACCCTCCGACCAATGGGCACATCTGGATGATCCGTGAGGGGGCGAAGCTGTTTGAGCGGCTGGTCGTCGCGGTGGGCGTCAACCCGGACAAGCGGGCGACCTTCGGCGTGGCCCAGCGGGTGGAACTGCTGGAGGCGATCGTCGCGGACATCGCGGCCGACCTCAAGCGTGAGGGCTGCCCGGCCGGCGAGATCAGCGTGGCCAGCTATCAGAACCAGTTCCTGGTGCAGTTCGCCGCGTCGGTCAAAGCCACGGCCGTGCTCCGCGGCATCCGCAACGAGGCGGACTATGCCTACGAGCGCACCATGCGCCACATCAACGCCGACCTCCAGGCGGGCATCACCACCGTCTTCCTTATCCCCCCCAGGATGCTGGTGGAAGTCAGCTCCAGCAGCGTCAAAGCCATGATCGGTCCGGAAGGCTGGCGCAGCGTTGTCCAAAACTTCGTCCCGGCCAGTGTGTTTCAGGCGCTGGAGAAGTGGCATGTGGCGCAAGTGCTGGGAGGCGCCGCTTGCTAGCCGCAGTCCGCCACGACCGGCTCCACACACGCCCCCGGGGCGATCAGCGTCAGCTCGGTCGCTCCCTCGAAACAGCAGGCCCGGTGCCTGGCTTTCCTTCCGCCGATCGACAGTTCGACGGGCTCGTCGTTGATGCCGATGGTGAGCGTGCGGCCGTCGTAGTCGCGCGAAGTCAGCTTCACCTTGGCCGTCAGCCGGCCTGACGGCTTGCATTTGCCAGTCAGCCGCCGAACGGCCTCGCAGGGGACGCCCCCGACCGTCACGACGCGAAGATTGTCGAAGTTAGCGCCGTACTTTTCCGGGATGACGTTGTTGCCTTCGTTGGCGGCGCTGAACATGACCGACACGATTTCGCCCAGCGGCTCGCCGGTCAGCTTGCCCGGCGTCGTGATGTCCGCTTCGAGCCGCGTCCGCTGACCGATCCGCTCGGCCAGCAGCAGGGCAAAGTCGCCACTGGCGGCCCGCACGACGACGGCGCTGGTCGGCTGATTCCCGACGAATCCGCCCTCGTAGTCCTCGATATCGACCGAAAACGAGAATACTTCTTCGCCGTCACGCAGATCGAAGGTGATCAGATCGGTGTTCGGCTCAAAATGCAGCTTCCACTCGCCCGCGTCGTTGATGATCTCCCAGCAGCACTCCTTGTACTCGATGTCGTGCTGGAAGAACGGGTTTGCAAACACGCCCCCGTCAAACGTCTCCACCTGCTCCGCGGCGAGCGCACGCGGACCGAACGGGCCGCACACCGCCGCTGTAGCCACGCTCATCAACGCCCCCACCCACTGCACACTTGTCGTCATGGCATTCTCCCTGCTCAAACCCCGGCGCCGTTGCACCCGCCGCGCGGCCGTCCGCGCGCGCATATCCGCCTACCTGTCCTATGTCCCGTTACACGCAGCATATTCCACGCACGGACCGAAACCGCACGCTCGGCCTGCCGCGCCGACGACTTTCGACAGCCTTGCCGGAGTGCATGGTGCGCCGTCAACCGCGACCGGCGCCGCCGCCCGGAAGCCGCTTCGAGTCCCGATGCGCCATACGCCGATCTGGCGATGCCGCGGGCGTCCGCGCTTCGAAAGTCAAGTCCCGCCCGCGGCGCAAGAAAGCAGCGACGAAAGGGAAGGGCGCCGCCCTCCCCCTTCGTCGCTTCGTGGCTTCGTGCCTTCGCGGCTCGTCAGTTGCAGCTTGCGTTCTTGCTGAATCCGCAGTCCGGCGGATCGACGATTTCGACCGAGTAGTTGCCCGGATCGAACGGGAACGTGATGTACTTGCCCTTCTTGCCGCCGATGGTGACGCGCTCGATGTTGCCGTCAACGTCGACAAAGACCAGCGCACCGCTGTACTCGTTCGTCCAGAGCACCACCTTGCCCTTGATCGTATCGCCCTTGCACTTGGCGGTAAGCTTGCGGATGTAGTTGCACGGCACCGGGCTTTCGCCGTTGCATCGGCCCAGACACTGCCGGCTGTTGCGGTGATTGGTAATCGACGTCGTCGAGTTCGGTCCGAACGAATCGAGGATGCCGGTGCAGCCGCCCAGGCCGGAGCACATGATGCGGCAGTTGCCGAAGTTGTCGCAGTGGACGGCGCCCCACAGGTGACCCAGTTCGTGCGCCACCAGACCGGTCCGGGCGAGGATGTTGCCCGTGAACCGCGCCTGCGACAGCGCGTAGGAACTGCCGATGTTGCAGATCAGGTTGAAGCCGCGAGCGATGCCGATGACCGAACCGCTCAGGTCGCGGCCGGTGAACATGTGCGCCGTGTCGCGGACGATGTTGCCGTGGTTGGCGTTCCATTCGGCCTGGAACTGGCCGATCAGCGTGTCGGGCGCATTGGACGTGTAACGCGACG
Organism: uncultured Phycisphaeraceae bacterium; assembly: GCA_964648365.1. Taxonomy (GTDB): domain Bacteria; phylum Planctomycetota; class Phycisphaerae; order UBA1845; family UBA1845; genus SURF-32. The sequence continues at coordinate 51,741 of CAZYLK010000015.1, read as the reverse complement.
GATCGCCCGAAGAGCGAACGATGATCTCAGTGATCTTGTAGCAGATTTCGGCGGTGCCTTCGTAAATCACCGAGACGCGGTTGATGATGTTCTCCACGTCCGCGACGGTGTTGGGAACCGACTGGCCGTTCAGAATGTAGTAGCGATTGTCCGCGTCGGCCGCGATCTCCGTACCGTACTCGTCACCGAAAGCGCCCGGGTTCTCGACCGGGAACCCCTGGACGAACTCGGCCAGGTCTTCGTTGCCACAGACGCCGTCGATGGACGTCATGCTGCCGGCGTGAAAGACGATGTGCGCCTCGACAGGCGCCTGCTCAAACTCCTCGGACACCGGCTGAACCGCCCACACGTCGCCCAGCCCGGCATCGATGACCGCGAAGAGCTGCCCGTGAATGATCGACGCGGCCACGACGGCGCGCTCCATGCCGTCCACGTAGCCGCGGTAGGTCCGCGGCGTCGGCGCCGGTTCCGTGACGAACACACCGGGTTCCACCTCGACGTGGACGGTGAAGTCGGGCGTACGGATGGAATACGGCGCCAGATGGACACGACGCGTGATGCCGCCCAGTTCGATGTCCAGATCGACCGGGGCGGGGTCCGCGTCCGGAACGCTCAAGGTCTGAATCGTCCAACTGGAGACGGAAAACGCCTCGCCGATCTGCTCCGGCGGGATCGCCGAATCCGACTCCGCCGTTCCCGCCAGCGCCACCGGCGCAAGCACCACGGCCACCAACACTGCTGACATTCTCATCAGGAATCACTCCTCGGGCGCCTCGACCTGCGCGCCCAGACCACCGCGCGGCGCAGGGACGTTCCATCGCCCAGGCGGCCGCGACAAAGAACTCGGCTGTACGTACATGACCGCTCGATGGCCGATTCCGCCACCGGTCCCCCACCGCCGCACGCCGACGACCACGGTCGTTGTCACATCCCCGGGTTCCAGCGATTTCGTCTCGCGCGCGAACCCGGCGCGACGTACTCGCAACCCCCCTGCCATTATGGACACCCGACCCGCTGAATTCAACTACAGTATTTTACAGTTACCGGCCTTGCGTTTTGCAAACGCAAAAACCCGATCCGGCTTGCGGGCCGGATCGGGTCGAAGGCTTGGGAATACGGACGGGATTCGCCGGATAGATCAGCGGCCGGACTGCAACACTCGGTCGACCATGCGCATCAGATCTTCGAACTCGCGCGTCGAGCCGCCGGGCGCCGCGTGAGACTCGTCGACGCCGCCGAAGTACTGCAAGAGTGGCAGCCCCGCCGCAAGATCCTCGGCATAGCCGTTGAAGATCTCGCTCGACTGCCGCAGCGCGGCCCGATCCAGCCCGGTCTGAATGATCTCGTTCAGGTCGAACACGGGCGCGTTGTTGAAACTCGGCAGCGGCGCGATCAGGTCGCCTACGTCATAGATGACGGTGCTGACGGTTTCGCCAGCCGAGTTCGCGAAGCCGGGACCGCGATAGATGACGCCGTCACTGAACGCCGCGCGACGGGCGGAAATGACGTCGAAGTCATCCGGGTAGATCATGACCTTGTGGTAGATGTCCGGATCTTCGCCCAGGCGACTCAGCGCCTGGTCCTGATAGGCCTGCACTTCCATGTCGCGCTCGGCCGGGTCGGTGAGCCGCAGCGTTTCGCGAACCTTGTAATAGGCGCGATCAAACCCGCTCTCACCGTCCTCATCGACGATAATGATTTCGGTGGACTCCGCGGCGGCTTGATCATCCGCGAAGTCGGCCGCGAGCACGGGACCGGGCGTCGCCGACCCCTGGCTCAGGCGTGCTTCCGCCGTCTGTGTGACGGCGTCCAGTTCCGCGCTTAAGGCGGAGCGCACCGCCGCATCCTGAACCGCGGCAATCACGCCGCGGGCGGCGCGGGCCACGGCAACGGCATCGGCCGGGCGGTTCGCCGCCAGACACGACTGAGCCTTCAGCACCCCCAGGCGGGCGGCGCCGACCTTCAGTTCCGCTTCGGCCACCCGCTCGCGCGCAACGAGCGTCTCAAGTGACTCGGCGCCGGACGTGACATCCTGCCGCGCCTGTGAAAGCAGCGCGTCCGCGTCGTCCGCGACGACCGGCGTCAGCAGCGACAGCGTGACGATTCCAGCGACCATCCTGTGGCACATCGCGATTCTCCCGGTTCCTCTTCCGCCCGACTCAGTTCACTCGATCTCGCGGCTCCCTGTCGTATCTGTATCGGATGAATGCAGGGTGGGGGTCGCGTCCCCATCCATATTATTGGTAGCCAATCACGCGGCCGTCAACCTGCAAACGCGCCACGAACCGCACAACGCGGGTGCAATCGCAGGAGACGGGGCGCGATCCTGCCGCTCCCCAACGAAGGCTGAGCCGATCGGCCGATGGTCGGCCTGTCGAAACTTGTCCTCGGACGGGGATTCCGCGATTCTCTGGTGGAGGTCGGCTACACGGTTCGTAGCGCGGAGCTACGGGACAGACGGCGGCAACCTCCGGGAGCGGACATGAGCGATGCGAGTGAGTCAACGACGCCGACGCCGGATGAACTAGATCCAGCCGTGGGGCTCGCGCGGCCCGTCTCCTGGGAAGCGGTTCGCCCCGCGCCGGACGATCCGATGCTGCTGGCCTCCATTTCACGAGGTGACGCGGGTATCGACCTGCTGCTCCTGCTCGCGGCCGTCGCGGTTGCGATCGGAGCCGAAGTTGTGGTCTCCCTTGTCATACCGGTTCTGTCGGGCATTCCCTTGCCGCCGCCCGGGGGCGAACCCAGCCCGGAGTTGATTCGCGCCGTGCTTCTGCCGGGGATGGCGACGCGGACAATCCTCCTCACCGTGGCTGTCCTGCTGATCACGCGCTGGAGGCAGTTGTCGCCCGCATCGGTCGGTGTGACGTGGCGCTGGTTTGGACTGGACCTCCTGATCGGCGTCGCGTCGATCGTGGTGCTGGCCGTCCTCATGCTAGGCGGGGCGCTGCTCTTGCAGTTATTGTGGCCCGAGTTCGTCAGGCAGATGCAGGAGAACACCGGCCGACTCTCGCAGATGCTCCCGCGCATGAGTCCGGCGGCGATCATCGTCCTGATGAGCCTGGTCGCATGGTGGGAGGAACTCGTCTTCCGGGGATTCGTGATGACGCGGGTGCGAAGACTGTTCGGCAACTGGACCGCCGCCGTCGTTGTCAACGGTCTGCTGTTCGTGCTTCCGCACATGCTGGAGCAGACGCCGGTCGCAATGCTGGCGGTCGGCGTGCTGGCCATCGCGTTCAGTCTGCTCACGATCTGGCGGCGCTCACTGGTGCCGGCGATCGTGGGTCATCTGCTGTTCAATCTGAGCCAGTTTTTTCTTTTGTATTACGTACACTTCCCAGCGTCCGAGCAGGTGTGACTCGCGCCGCTGCCCGCGAGCGCGGAACGCCGTGCGGCAGACACCCTGATTGCGCACCGCGTCATGCCAGATCACCGCGCCCGTGCGTGTCGATCGCGATCGCCTTCATCCGCGGCGGCGGCGAGGCGGTCCAGGTCGATGCGTGAGAGATCGTACACGCGGATGGGGCCGGCCCGGGCGCGCTGCATCGCCGGGAGGCGATCCGGACCGGGGCCTTCGGCCAGAAACGACCAGCGCGATCGCAGAATATGCTCAAACTCCGCGACCGGGGGCGAGGCCGAGCGCAAGAGCGTGTTCAACTCGTCCCACCACTGGAAGAGCCGACCGTCTTCCGCGTAATGGAAGTACTGCGGATCGCAGACGAACCAGCGGACGCCGGCCTGCTGCAACGCTCGAAGTGTGGCGTCGGGCGCCGGCCCGGCGTGAAAGGCATCGCCGCGAACAAGCTGGTCGGAACCGCCGCCCCAGTAGGCGGCGTACTTGAACCCGGTCGGGACGGCGGTCCGCCCCCCCTGTCGTGCGAGGAAGGCGCACGCGGCCGGGATTCCACCCGGCGGTTCAGCGGTGGCCGCGGCTCTGGCGCTCAGATCGGCGCTAAGCAGAATCAGCAGGCAGACTTGAACTACGGCCGCCGCACGGCTGCTGCGCGTGGTGACGCAGGCAAACCACCCGACTCCAGCGGCGGCACACAAACACGCGATCGGAACCAGCGGACTGTACGCGCGGGCGACGGCGACCGGTTGAAGGATCATCAGCACGGGAAAGACAACGACCAGAACCACGGCCAGCAACGCCGGGCGGATCGCGATCCGGCCGGCTGCGTCGGAGGCCGATCGACGCCAGGCCGCAGCCCTCGCTCGAAGGACCAGGTCTCTCAGCGGCCGGCCGCTGATCGCCGCACATCCCACCAGGCACGCCAGCGCCCAGAACGCGCCCTGCCAGTGCAGCACGCAGGCCGCCAGCACGCGCCAGACCTGGGGGTGAAAGATCACGCCCGGTCGACCGAGATCGACCTGTATGGAGAGTCGCATCCAGTACAGGTAGCCTTCGACAAACGTCGCCAGCGGCAGAACGTACCCGAATGCCACGGCCGTATAGCGAGCCGCGCGAAAGAGCACCTCGACGCCCAGCGGCATCGCGACCAGCCCGATCAAGCCCCAGCGCCATCTCCGCCAGAACGCTCGAACCCACCCGGCCCATGATGCCCGGGCGCCGAGCGGCGGGCGTACGGCCAATGCGTCAACCGCTACGATGAACGCCCCGAGCGCAAGACTGCGGAAGTGGCAGCTTGCCGCCCAGCCCAGCAACAGCCCGCACAGCAGGTAGCACCAGGCTTCGGCGATGCGACGCCGCCGCGCGAGCACCCAGATCCATATCGCCGCCGAGAGAAGAAGCGTCGTGAACGCATCCGCCAGTGCCGAGCGACTGTAGACGATGTGATAGGGCGACACCGCCAGCAGCGCCGCCGCCGCCAATCCTGCCGGCCGACCCAGCGCCGCGGCGCCCAGCAGGTAGATCACGCCGACCGTGAGGACGCCTGCGAGTGCGTTAAACACGAACGGCGCGTTGAGCGTATCGCCCGTCAGCAGCATGAACAGCGAAACGCACAGCGTGTAGCCCTGGCACGGCTTCGCGTAGCGCGCTTCGAGGTCGACGCCGTGCCGCGCCACGGCCGCGTCCAGCGCCGCCGAGTCCGCATCGACGAGCGCGGCGCGGGCGTCGATGTCTCCCAGGAGCATCAGACAGCGATACCACAGCCGCGCGTCGTTCGCGTACGCGGCCTCGTCGTCGTAACGGACGCTCAGCTCGGTAACGCCGTCCAGTCGCATCCACGCCGCGACGGCGAGGATCAACGCAACCGACACCCCGGCCATCCATCGCGGAGCGGACGCCCGACGCGCCGGTTCTGCTAGACCAGCGTGCGCGATTGGTAGCCGCGTCACTCTCGAACGGATCGCGCAGGCTGAACCCCGCGGCTCGGCGCTGGCGCGTGATCGCGCACGCTGATTTAGGCCCACGCCACCGCTCCCTTCGAGGGCGTCTCATCGGTGTGCGTGGCATTCGACGGGGGTGGGATCACCCCGTACCGCGGTGAACCCGCGGCCGCGCGAGACCGGCGCGGGGCCAGTTCGCGATCGTACTCGCTGAAAAAGACGCTGCCGAATCGGTGGATTCTCGTTTCGATGAACCCGCACTTGCGGTACGTTGCGTGTGCGGCTTCGTTGTCCGCATGGAGCATCACGCGGTACGTCTCGACGCCCGCCGCTCGCATCTGCTCCGCGCTGTGCTCGATCAACGCCCGCGCGACGCCGCGACGCCGTGCCCGCTCGTGGACGCACAGCAGGAACAGTTCGCCAAGCGCATCGCCGCTCGTGTCACCCTTCCGCGAAAGAAGCTGGCTGAAAACACCGAAGCAGTCCATCACCAGCGACGGTCGCCGCAACAACGCCAGTGCAAAGGTCCACGCGAATGCCACCGGCGCTGCCGCGATCATTTCTCCTACCGCTCCGCCCAGCCCGACGCGCGTCACCAGCAGCCCCGCGACGCCGGCATCATCCTCCGCGACGTATACGCGAGCGTGCGGCGAGTAAATCAACGTCGGAAAGAACACGCGCCGCAGGAATGCCCCCCCCAGCCGCGGCAGGAATTCTGTCGGCAATGCGGCCAGGTGAATCTGCGCCAGCGTTTCGCAATCGGCGTGCGTCGCGAGGCGCAATCGTACGCCGGCGCGACGGGCCAGCTCCGCCGGACCCGTCGGGCGGGGCTGCGGCGATGTCAATTCCACCAGACAGCTCGACGCGGCGTTCCCACAATGATCAGGCGTCATGTCGTCAACTCCAGAGTCGATCAAACGCTGCCGACGGCCATCGCCGCGGTCGTTGGTGCAACCTCCGACGCACTCGATGCCGCCGCGGCATAGAACCGATGCACCTCGCGCGCGATGCGACGGGCCTGGCTGCGGCTCATGCCCGGATTGTTCGGCAGGCGGACGATGCGGCGGTCCACGTCACGCGCGCCGGGGCAGGAGCGGGCGAATTCCGCGTAGATCTCGTGCTCGGCGCAGTTGCAATACTCCGCGGTTTCCGCATCGATGCCGCGGCGGAACAGGTGCTCGGCGAGTTCTTCCGCCCGATCAGCGAGGATGCCGTAGTACAAACCGTTGCCCTGCCCGCCGCCGGCCGGCCGAAGCGTCTGTACACCGGGGCATCCTGACAGCGCCTCGTCGAGCCAGGCCGCCACTTGTCGCCGCGCCGCCGCGAGCGCTTCGACGCGTCGAAGCTGCGCCCGGCCGAGCGCCGCCTGGAATGCGCAGAGCGGAGCCGTACTCCACGGTTGCGGGCCGTTGAGTCGTTGTGGCTGCTGCGTCATCAGTTGTCTCTGGAAGCCCGGCCGCAACCGCCGCGCCAGCCGCAGCACCGGCCACGAGCCGACCGTAAAGGGCAGCGTCCGCGTCGCGGCGTCCATCACGGCGCCTTTGAGGAACCTGCGCAACCCCTCGGTCGCGCCGGCCCGCGCCGGCAGGCGGCGCATCTCCTCGCGCAAGCCCGCCGCCAGGGCGTCGTCGTTCGTGGTGACCATCCCCCCCCCGAACGTCGTGATCAGCTTCATCACGCTGAAGCTGAACACCGCCGCCCGGCCGAACCCCCCCACCGGCCGTCCGCGATACGTCGTGCCGGTCGCGTGGGCGCAGTCTTCCAGCAACGCGAGTCGATGCCGCGCGGCGATGTCTGCGATCGCATCCATCCGGCAGGGATGGCCGAACATGTGCGTCGCCAGAATCGCGCACGTCCGCCGCGTCACCAGCGCTTCCAGCCCGCCAACGTCGACGTTCAGGTCGTCGCGGCGGACGTCGGCGAATACCGGCCGCAGCCCGTAAGCAAGCAGCCGCTCGACCATCACAAAATAGTTGAAGGCGGGAACGATGACCTCGCCGCCGGGCGGCAGTCTCAGACGCTGCAACACCAGGTCCAGACCGAGTCGCGCCGAGGGCACGGCCACGGCGTGACGACATTGCACCGACGCGGCGAAGGCGCGCTCGAACGCCGCCGTCTCCCGCCGCGCCGCGCCGGGACGCAGCGACGCAACCAGCATCCGTAGATAATCCGTCGCCCGCGTCTCGATCTGATGGCGTGGAATTGCGGTCCAGGGCACGGCGGTCACCTCGCAGTCTCAAGCACGCACATGAGCAATTCGACCCGGCCTCGGGAGGCCAACGTCACAGTCCCGGGCGTCCGAAGCCCTTCGCCACTCGTTCTAAACGTTCCGGCGCGGCTTCATTCGACATTCGCCATTCGACATTCGCCATTCGACATTCGACATTCGACATTCGATCTTCATCGCGTCCACGCCGCCGCGCGGCCCAGCCGCATCAGTTTCCACAATTCAAACAGGCTTTGTGTCTTCGCCAGCCGCGTCATGACGGTTCGCGGGCGGCGATAGAACGCGCGCACGGCTTCGACGCGAAGTTCATCCAGTCGTTGCGGCGTCAGGTGGCGATGACGGATGTTGCTGGTGGTGAAATGCTGCTCGTTGGCTTCGTCGAGGAGAAACCCCTCGCGCTTCGCGCGCTCCGCCAGCGGCGTGCCGGCCAGCGCGTTAACCACGTTGTACGCGACATAGTCCGGGTCTGCCTCGTTGACGAAGGCCATCGTCGCGCGGATGTCCTCTTCCGTCTCATCCTCGAAACCGATCATCACCAGCGCCGTCGTCTCGATGCCCAGGCTGCGGCAGTTGTAGAAGACGCGTCCGATCTGCTCGTCGGAAATCGGCTTGCCGTTGGCCTCGCGGCGATGCCGCAGCCCGCTTTCCACGCCGAACTCGATTCCATAGCAGCCGGCCCGCTGCATGTGCCGCAGCAGCCGCGGCGTGGCCACGTCGATCCGCGTCGTACACAGCCAGCGCAGGTTCAGCCGCCGCTCGGCCAGCTTGCGCAGGAACTCGTCGGCGATCCGCTTGTTCAAGCCGAACGTCAGATCCTTGAAGTAGACTTCCTGAAAACCCAGCCGGTCGAGTTCGACCATCTCGGCCACCACGTCGTCCACGTCGCGGTAGCGCATCTTTCGATACAGGGCGTTGTCGATGCAGAACTCACACGTGTACGGGCACCCGAAGCTCATCTGCACGCAGGTGACCGGGCTGCGCTTGGACTGGGGGAAGAAGTAGCGGGCGTCCTTGAAGATCGCGTGCTCCGGCGTCGGCATGTGGACGCCGGTCTCATAGCGGACCGTCACGTCCGGCACGGTCACGCGCCCATCGCGCCACGCGGCCACGTTCACCAGGCGCTTCGTTTCGCCCCGAAGAACCTCAGTAAGATTGTGCTCGACGCTGTTGAGGATCAGTCCATCGACGTGCGGATGCGCCGCGAGCAGATCGCCGCACGCCTGCCGTTGCAAGACCGTAGCGATGGGCACGACGACGTAGATCGGCACGCCGCCCAGAGCGTCCTTCACGTCGCGCAGGCTCTTGAGGTCGCGGTCGGCGCCGTCGCAGGAGACGATGGACACCACCCCAGCGATGTCGCGGCCGGTGAGTTCATCACAAAGCCGCGACCAGTCCCACCGGCGGATTTGCGCATCCACGTAGACCGGGCGAAAACCGGCCTCGCGCACACAGCCGGACAGCAGAATGAGGTCGATGTTGGGGAACGCCGCGGCCGTGCCGGACTTCTCGCGCAACATGCCGCGGCGGACGTACACGTCCGGCGACGGCGGATCGAGAAGGAGCCACTCGCGGCCGGCTCGGCCGGGTGGCGGCGCTGCGCTGCCAGACACGTCTGCGATCAACCGACCCGACTCCGGTAAGCGCCGCGGGGACGCTCACGACTGCCGGACGCCGCGCGCGGTGCGGCACGTGCCGCGAGGCAAACGGGTCCGAATGGCAGTCCTATCGGACGTATGAAAGGGTCGGATGAATTGCGCCGATCACATCGCCATCAGGACGATCAGCAGGAGCACCATCAGGATCATGACGGCCGCGGCCCAGCCGCTGCGCCGGGTTGACGACAGGATCCACTCGCCGCAGGACGGACACTGGTCCGCGTCCTCGTAGACGTCGGCGCCGCAGGCGGGACAGGGAACAACGTCGTCGTCGCCGTCCGTCTCGCCGTCGCCCGCCTCGTCCTCAACGAAGTCCTCGTCGACAAGGTCGTCATCGTCGACGATCTCCTCGTGATCCGGCGAGTCCTCCCACTCTGGCTGGGTGTGCTTCATATCGGCTCGCGCCGGCGGTCTACCCGCCACCGCACATCGCCTTGAACCGCTCCCCGATCTGCTCCGGCGTCAGATCTTCCTTGTGGGTCGCGATCGACCACTGGTGCCCGAACGGGTCGAGCACCGTGCCGCTGCGGTCGCCGTAGAACTGGTCCTGCAAGGGGCGCACGACGGTCGCGCCCGCCTTGACCGCCTGGTCAAACCGGGCGTCCGCGTCCTCGACGTAGATGAGCATGTGAACCGGCGAGCCGCCGTATTTCTGCGGCGCGTGCGCGCCCCAGTTGGGGTTCTGGTCGGCGAGCATCACGGGCGAATCGCCGATCATGATCTCCGCGTGCATGACCGCCCCGCCCGGGCCGGGCATGCGGAACAGTTCGGTCGCGCCGAAGGCCTTTTTGTAGAACTCGATCGCGGCGTTGGCGCCGTCGACGATCAGGTAGGCCGTGACCGTGTGGTATCCGTCGGGAATGGGTTTGACTGCCATGACGTCTGGTCTCCACGTTTCGTTGGAACTGCACGACTCGCCACCGGCCTTCTACCCTGCTCGACCGCACCGTCAAGGGGGCCGCGACGGCGGCTTGCGCCGTGGATAAAAAAGAGAGGCCGCGATCCGGCGGCTGTCGCCAGCCGAATCGCGGCCGTCAGGGTTGTGCGTGCAGCCCCGGACGGGGCGCTGCGACTACGGGCAGTTGACGATGATCGGCTCCAGGCAGCCTTCCGGCTCCAGGATGCTCAGCGTCTGCTCGCCGTCGAAGCAGCACGTGAACAGCTTGGCCTTCTTACCGTTGACCTGCACGTCGAAACGCAGGCGCTCGCCCACGCCGAACTTGACCGTGCGGCCGTCCCAACTGCTGTTCTTGAACTTCAGGATGCCCTTGAGCGTGCCGCTGCCCTTGCAGTTGCCCTTGAGCTTCTTGATCAGGTCGCACGGGCAGGCCAGGTTGCAGGAGGCGCCTTCGCCGATGAACTCGCCGCCCTGGGCCAGGCAGTCGCGCTCGAGCGTGATCTCGCAGGTGAAGTTGTTGACACAGCAGGCGCCCGGCTGCGGGCAGTCGAACGTCTCGCAGGTCTCGCGGAACTGCGAACGGCCGCCGCGGTCCACGCAGTCAGTCCGCATCAGGTTTTCACAATCGCCCTCGCGGAAGCAGCAGGCCGCCGGCTCGGGATCGCTCAGACCCGCCAGAACCGCTTCGTACGCATTGACCAGGCCCCAGCCGAACGAATTGTCGTTGCCGGGATCGCCCTTGTCGGTAGCGGTGTCCATGATGAGCTGCTTGATTTCCTCGACGCCCAGCTCCGGATTGCCGGAGCGCATCAGCGCGGCGACGCCGGCCAGGTGCGGCGTCGACATCGACGTACCGCTCAGGCTGCTGTAGCCGCCGTTGGGCACGGACGACCGGACGTTGACGCCGGGGCCGCAGATTTCCGGCTTGATGGCCGGACGACCGTCGGGCGTGCAGTTCGTGGGACCGCGCGACGAGAAGCCGGCGATCGGGCAGTCCGGATTATTGCCGTCGCACGCTGCGACCGCAAAGGTGCGGTATTCGTCAGTGGCGCGGTCGCCGGGGCGACGCAGTCCGCTTCCGCCCTCGTTGCCGGCTGCAAAGCACTGAACGACGCCGGCGGCCTCAGAGTTGTCGATGGCCACCCAGAAATTCTGCGTGCAGGGCTGGTGCGCCGTGGTGCCCCAGGAGTTGCCGCACACGTCCGGCACGTCGAACGACGTGTTGGGATTGCCGTCCGGATCGGCCGTCCACTGCAGGGCGGCGATGTACGTCGAACGCTCCGGATCCGGGTTGCGGTCAATCACGGCCGCGGTAATCCACTCGGCCTCGGGGGCGACGCCGATTTCCTCAACCTGCGTATAGCCGGTGATCGTTCCCATCGTGTGGGTACCGTGGCTGCCGGCATCGAACGGGAAGTCACGATTGGTCACCGGATCGAAGAACGCCCATTCCGGGTTTTCCGCGTAGCGCGGATCGAGGCCGCGCCACCGCGATGACAGAGCCGGGTGATTGCCGTCCGTGCCCGTGTCCAGGCTGGAAACCAGCGCGCCTTCGCCACGGATGCCGAGTTCGTTCCAGACGCGGTCCACCTGGATGGTGCGGATGCTCGGCGTCGGGGCGGCCACCGGGGCCGGCGGCTGCGGGCCTTCGATCTCGACGGGCAGAATCGTCTCGACCGGCATGTCGTAGTAGACGATTTCGACATCATCACGGTCGGCCATCTCGTTGATGACTGCAGGCGTCGCGACGACCTGGACCAGGTTAGTGATCCAGAAGCCTTCGTAGAACTTGACGGTGCCCAGTTCCTGCTGGCCCTTCAGGTAGGCCAGCAGATCGGCTTGTGTGGCGGCGGCCTTGTCCATCAGCCGGCTGACCACCACCTGATGACGCAGGTGGCGATCCGCCTGAATCCGGGTGAGATGCTTGCTCAGACTTTGCACGTCCACCTGATCGGCCATCATGACGAACGTCGAGATGGTTTCCTCGGGCGCCATCTCGCGCATCATCCGGGCCAGTTCCGGATCGACGTATCCGGCGTAGGCGGAGCCGGCCGCGGCCAGACAGACCACCGTCGCCCCCAGCTTCTTCAATTGCGACATTCCACTTTCTCCTCGTGATTCGAATGAATCAGACCACGGTCCCAACCAATGAGCGACAAACGGAGTCGTCAGGCCGACTCCGAACAGACGCTACGGACAATTCACATTCACAGGATCGACGCACCCCTCGGGATCGAGCAGCTTCAACTGCTGCGTGCCGTTAAAGCAACAGGTGAACAGCGTCGCCTTCTTGCCGTGCACGGTCACGTCGAACTTCAACCGATCGCCGACGCCCATCTCGACCTGCCGGCCGTCCCAACTGTTGTCCTTGAACTTCAGGATGCCCTTCAGCGTGCCGCTGCCCTTGCACTTGCCCTTGAGCTTCTTGATCACGTCGCACGGGCAGGCCCGGAAGCAGTCGACGCCCTCGCCCTGAAACTCGCCCCCCCGAGACTGGCAGTCGCGCAGCAGCATCACCTCGCACGTGGCGTTGTCGATGCAGCAGGCACCCGGCTGCGGGCAGTTAAACGACTCACACGCCTGGCCGAAGTTGTAGCGACCGCCGTCCCCGACGCACGCATCGCGCAGCAGGTTTTGGCAAGAGCCGTCGGCGAAGCAACAGGCGGCCGGCTCCGGGTCGGACATCGAGGCGAGTACGGCCTCGTACGCATCGACGCGGCCGGCGCCGTACACGTTATCCATGCCCGGCTCGCCCAGATCCACCGCCGTGTCCATCAGGATGTCTTTGATTTCCTCGGGCGACAGGTTGGGATTCGCCTCCAGCATCAGGCCCACCGCGCCGGAGACGTGCGGCGTCGCCATCGACGTACCGCTCATGTTGGTATACCCGGTGCATCCCGACAGGCGCAGCGACTTGGTATTGACGCCCGGCGCCGACACGCTCGGCTTGATCAGACCCGGCGGGTACGGCCAGTCGTTGTAGCCGGGCACGTCGCCCCACTGCACCGGTCCGCGGCTGCTGAAACCGGCGATCACGTCGTTGCAATCGGTCGCGCCGACCGTGATCACCTCCGGAACGTCGCCCGGCGTCCGCGTGTGCCACGTCGGCGGGCAACAGGTGCCTTCGTTGCCGGCCGCGACGATCATCGCCGTACCGGCGGCGATCGTGTTGCGCGAGTTCGTCCGCCAGGTGGCGCGGGTGTTCGCATCGAGGCGGCTCCAGCCAAAGCTCATGCCCTGCAGCCGCACGCCGTTGTCCGCCGAGTATTCCATCGACTCCCACACATCGCCCGGCACGATTCCGCGCTCGGATCCGATGCGCTGCAGCATGATGTCGCTGTCAGGCGCCATGCCCGACTGCGTGCCTTCGGTCCCGTCACCGGCCATGGTGCCGGCCACGTGCGTGCCGTGGCCCAGCGAGTCGCCGGGGTCGTTGTCGTTGTTTTCAAAGTCCCAGCCGACGACGTCGTCGATGTAACCGTTGCCGTCGTCGTCGATGTTGTTGCCGGGGATTTCGTTCGGATTCGCGTAGACGTGATCCGCCAGATCACGGTGCTGATAGCACGTTCCCGAGTCCGTGGCGGAGATCAGCGCACCGCGACCGGTGATGCCCAGTTCGTTCCAGACGCGCGGCGCGTCCATCACGTCGACCCCGCACTCAATCTCCGCGGCATCGCCACCCTCCGCAGGCACCAGCGGAATCCACGCATCCGACGGTGGGTTGTGAATGATCCACGCGATATCATCACGCTCGGCTGCCTCCAGCACGGCGGCCGCCGAAAGTTCGGCCGAGATCATGTTGCTGATCCAGAAGGCATGAATCTCGTCCGACGCTTCACCCGCGCGGACCCGACCGTCAATCCAGTCGAGCAGCGATCCCTGGGTTGCCGCAGCGTGCGCTTTGAGCAGCGAGACGACCGCCGCGCGACGCGCCGTCATGTCCCGCTGTGCTGCGGCGGCGTCGATGGCAGCCTGCGACGCCTGATCTTTCAAGACCAGAACGACCGGGAGACGCTCCCCCTGTCGCGCGCCTGCTACCGCGGCATCCAGGCCGTTGGACAGCTTGCCGACGATGGTCGGCTTCAGCGGGGCGCCGCCCCAGGTTGTTGACGAGCAAAGAGCAACCGCCGCGGCGGCGCACCAAACGCTGGCTGAAAAAGACCCACGTCGCATGCGCGGAAACCTCCGAAAACAAAAATGGACCCTTGATCGGACGCATCCCCCGTGATCAAGGCAGGCGCAGCCCCCAGTGTAGCACGCCCCGCTGCCCGATCCAAGCCGGTACATACCCGATTGTCAACGCCTTGCGATAGTGCGATTGCAAAACCGCGCTCGGGGTCCGGGAATCGGCGCATATTCCGCTCTCCTGTTCCGGTCTGGACGATGCCCCGCCGGCACGCCCCCACGGATGCCAGTGGAGCCCGTCGGCGATGGACGTGGCGGGCCGCACCGCGCGATGTACGATCGGCCCTGCACGCGGAGGACGATCGTGTACTCGGAACTCGAATGCCCTCTGACGGACACGCAGCGGGAGCGGTTGGCAGCGTGCATCACGGACGCAGAGCAGCGCGCCGTGCCAGATGCCCGCTGCCTCGTCACGACCGTTGTCTGGGCAATGGCCTGTGTCTTCCTGTTCATCGCGTGTGCGTGGGTCGTCACGCGCTGGCCCGTTCATGACGTCAGCGCCTGGTTCATGGTGGCCGTCGGCTTCGGAGCGCCGGTCTGCGCGGTCGTTGCGTGTCTTTCGCTGCGAACCCACTTCGACCGGCGCCGTGAGGCCCGTCACATCCGGGAGGTGCTCCTGCCGCGAATGCACGCGTTGCTGCTTTCGGGTCGACGGGTGATCCGCCGCATCCAGGCAACTGCGGTCCTGCGGATCGAGGCGAATGAGGACGAGGGCGACGCCTTTGCCTTCGATCTGGGCGACGGCCGAGTCTTCTGGGTGCGGTGGCAGGACTATCTGCCGGAACCAGACGCCGCGCCGTGGCCCAACACCGACTTCGAGATTGCATCTGACCACCTTGGGTCGATTCTGCACTGTCACGGCGCGGCGCTGGAACCGTCCGTGGTTCTGCCGCCCTGCTCCTGGCCGGGCGAGTGGGCGGCGGCAGACGGCTGCCTGATCATCCCGGCGAATCTGGACACGGTGCGCAGGCGCCTTCTTTGCGAGTAACGCGATTGCGGGATCGATCGGCTCGACGCGTGGCTGGGGAGGTCTGATCGCTTGGCGACGCCGGCGGCTGTACTCCAGGATGCGCCGAGCAGCCGCGGGCGCGTCCGACGCCAAACAACCAATTTGCTCGGATTTGAGGGGCCGATTCGTTAAACTGGGTAGGATGGCGGCGATTCCAAAAAAAAAACGAAAAAAAATGTCTAAATTTCGCGCGGCGCGCCTTTTGGAACTAGGGGTGGACTGCCCCACCAAACGAGAGAGAGAGGTCCGGCTTAGCGGTCCATCTCGAAAAGAGACTTCGCGGCTGCGGAGGCGCCGGCCCATTGGGCCGGCGGGGAGCCTACCGCCAACAACAGGCCTCGCCGGCGCCCCGCACCGCGAACCCCCCTCGTTCCCGTGGACGGATAGATCCGTCGCTGGCGAATTGCGTGTATGCCGGCCGTGCGGCCGGGCTCCGAGTAAGTTGCATCATGCTCACCCAGCCTGCCAACCCGTCCCACTCCGGCGCGATTGAATACGGCTCCGACGCCTCGCTGGATGCCTGCCTCATGCGGAACTGGGGCAGACTCTGCACTATTCTGAATTTTCGCGCCGATGCCGCGCTGGTCAAGCGCTTCGGGACCGAGGATCTTGCCCAGGAGGTCGCGCTGCACCTGCTCTCCCGGCGTGAGGAGTTTGTCTACCAGGGCGAACTGGCGTTCATCCGGTGGATGTCCACGGCGGCCAGGCGGCTGGCGCTGCGATGGTCGCAGGAGCGGCCGCTCGAGACCCATGCGGTGCGTCTTACGCGGACGCCGGAGAGCGGCGGCGAGAGCCTCTCACCGAGTTGGATTCCGGGCACGCAGGCGACCCCCGGCACCCAGTTGGCCTTCAGACAAGAGTTGAAACGTCTTAACGACGCGTTAAGTGAAATGCCGCTGCGGGAGCGCGAAGCCCTGATCCTGGTTCGGCTGGAGGGGTTTTCGATCGCGGAAGCGGCGGCGCTGATGGATTGCACGTACCAGGCCGCGGCTGCGCGGCTCCGACGGGGCATTGAGCGGCTGTTTCGAGCCTTGAGGAGGGTCCGATGAGCGAACTGACGCACGTTCTCAATTCGATTCTCGAGGGAGGCGAGCTCGATCGCAGCGCGATCCTGACGGAATATCCGGAGCACGCCGCGGAACTGACGCAGTTGTTCACCGAGGTCGACGGCATCGACGACGCGATCCGGTGCGGCGTTTCCGTGCCGGCTGTCTTCGCGTTTCAGGGCGTTCGGGCGGATGGCCCGGTAGACGTGGCGCTTCAACCGGACGCGGACATGGACATCCCGGGGTTCGTCGTCGAGGCGAAGGTTTACCGCGGCGCCCAGGGCGTCGTGTATCGAGCCCGGCAATTGTCCACGGGTCGCACGGTGGCGTTGAAGGTCCGCCGCTTGATGAGCGAATCGGCCCGCGTTTATTTCGAGCGCGAGATCGCCGCGGCGTCGAAACTGCGCCATCCGAACATTGCGACGATTCACGATGCCGGCGTGGCCGCGGACGGCCGGCCGTTTCTGGCCATGGAGTACGTTGACGGGGCACCGCTTTACATCTACCTGCAAAAAAACCCCGCACTGACGCTCACCCAGCGGCTGGAACTGTGGATGCACGTCTGTGAGGGTGTACGCCATGCGCATCAACACGGCGTCATCCATCGCGACATCAATCCGTCCAACGTTCTGGTGGACCGCGCGAACATGCCGCGATTGATCGACTTCGGACTGGCCACGCTCCAGGAACATGCTGAGCCGCACCCCGGGGCTCAGATCGGGACGCCGGGGTACATCCCCCCGGAAATCCGATCAGGTCGGATAGCGACAGCCGACATGCGCGGCGACGTGTACGGGCTGGGGATGATCGGACACGACATCGTCATGGGGCGGACGCGGCGGGAGGGCGAGTCCCCCTGTCACGCCGATCGCGACCTGACCGCCATCCTGACCCGCGCGGTGCAGGCCGATCCGGACCAGCGCTACCAGGATGTCGGAGCGCTGGTCGAGGAGATTCGACAGTTCATCGCCGGCGAGCCGCTGACGCACCGGCAGCGCGCCTTGCTCTACGTCCTGCGCAAGCGCTTGTGGAAGAGGCGCCGCACGGTCACTCTGCTGATCGCGATCGCCGCATCGGTGGCGGCGCTGGTGCTGGTCGTGCGCGATCGCGCTAGCCTTCGCCAGTCGGAGGCCTCCTCCGCGCAGCGGCGGTTCGACATCATCAGGCGGGACGACACGCAGCGGCTGGAGGGCGAATACCAGCCTCAAATGCAGCTCGCCAACATCTACGCGGCGATCTTGAGCATCCCGTTGCCCGACGCCCCCGCGTACTGGGCGCGTTATCACGGCGCTACCGTGGACTCGACCGGCCTGTTCGAGCCGTTCGCCGAGGGCGCCCCGCCGAACGTTGGCGCAGCAATTCGAAGCGAAGGCTCAGCCGCGTTCGCCGAGGCAGTGGCCTGGCTGGACGAGTCCTCCCCTCGGCTGGATGAACTGGCAGAACTGCTCGAAACCACGGTGATCCGCTTCCGTCTTGAGAAAGACACTGAGGTCGAGGGGATGGAGTGGGGCCGGGAGCCAATCGAGCCAGCCTGTGCCGTCGGCGATGCGTTTGTGGCCCGGGCATGCCTTCGCTTCCTGCGCGGGGAACACGACAGCGCCGTGCGCGACCTTACCGCCGCGCGACGCATCGCGGCCGACATCGGCGATGGTGTTCTCGTGCTGCACAAGCTCCGCTCCGCGCAGAGCCAGGATCGCATCTACGCCGGCATGCAGCACATCCTGACGCGAGGACTGCCCAATCCGGGTGAACTGCTTCCCTACACACGATGGATGCTGTCCGACCCGGAGGTCGTCACGTTTGAGCCTGCGCTGCTGAGCCGGCGCATGGCGCTGATGGAGCTGTTCAACGCTTCCCTGGTGTCCGACAGTGCCGACACGGAGGAGTGGTTCGATCTGCGCCGGCTGGATCGGTTTCTGTACGGTTACCTGACCGAGAAGAATGCGATGAGGCCGGCCAACATTGCTCGGGCGCGAGCCATGGACGCCGACGACGTTCACGCGTTGATTGACCGGTTCATCACCGACACCCGCACTTGGGAGTCGCGCCCCAGCGCGGAGATTCACGAGAAAGTCATGGCGCTGTGGGACGAACTCGCCGCCCGGCGCGAACGCGAGTCGATGCTGTGGATTTTTGATCCACCGGCGTGGCATTTCCTGGCGAAACGGCGGACACAATCCCGGCGCGACGCGCTCCGGATTGCTTCCGCGGCCATAGAGCATCGAGCGGCGCAGGGCGCCTGGCCAGACACTCTGGACGATCTGGAGGCGGCGGGCGTCAGCCTGCGGGACGGCCGCACGGCCGCCTCATTTTCTTATGAGGTCGCAGATGACGGAATCGTCATCGTGTCCGAAATGTCTCCCGACCTGACCGACGCCCGCCAGCGCGTGATCGAGTGGATTCGACCGAGTGACGGCCGGCTGGTCTACTTCCCGGCGAGCACACACCAGCCCAACGGCGATGGGAATGGGGAATGACCCGGCCGGACGACGGCGCGCCCGGCACGGAGTCGAACCCCGGACATTTGTGGCGCACGTATGGGCGGCCTCAACTCGAATTGCCGTTGTCGGCGCACGACGTGGGTGCGCAGGGACAGTCGGTCTCGGTGCAGCCTGACCCACACGACGGACCGATGCGCATGCTGCAGTAGCCTGACTCGCAACAGCACAGAACCTGCGTCGGATTGGACCCATAGATGGCGGGATCAAACCCTTCCGCCTCGAGAACGGCGTCCAGCAGGTCAACGTCGTCTCCGTCGATCACGCCATTGCGGTCGAAGTCGTGCAGGCCAAGCGCGGTGCTTCCAGCGCCGACGGCCGCGGCAAGCGCGCTGACGTCGGACGCGTCCACGTCGCCGTCGTAGTCAAAATCGCCCGGCCGCGAGTGAAAGATGATGGACGCCGTCCCACCGCAGAACGCCAGCGCGGTCGTGGTTCCCGGTTCCGGCGGGCCGTCCAGGACGATGTCCCACTCGTCGTACATTCCAGAAACGGCCAGAACGCTGGGCGCATCGCCGGTCGAAAGGACCGTGATATCGCTCGACTGTAACTGGACGGATTGCGTGAATTGAACATGCACGACGGAGATGCCGGCCGGTTGACTGTCGCCGTCGAGATAGTGCAGGACGTCGATGAAACCGTCGGCGGGAACGCTGTCAGCAATCGTCATCGGGCAGTCACCCGGGACCACGACCGGCACGCCGCGCACGCCGCGGGGCGTGATCTGCCATGCGGCATAGACAAGAAAGAGCACCAGCGCGGCTGCGTACAGCCGCACGTCGTTGAATCGTACGCGCATGATGTGAACTCCAGACGGGAAGCGATGACGGCGTACGCCCCGTGCCCAGAGGCTACGATATCGTCTGGAGCACTCGCCGGACCGCCGGGGGGGGCGTGCTCCCGGAAAGGAAAGAACCGCGTTTTTTTCCGGAGCGGACGCTGGGTCCGCGAAAGGACGCCATCGCGTGCCGTCACAGTGCCGCGAACGCCGCCGGTGCCCGCGACCCGCCTCGGTCCACCCGAGCCGGACTCCGCGGGCGGCGCGCCGTCGCCTTGACAGGGTGTGGGCACACTCCGGCCACGCGGGGATTTGCTGTACAATGGCGGCGACGGTGACAGTCGGCGGCCCGTCGAGCCGGCGCGGGCCGGGTCGGCCGGAGCACGTACGGGAAGGTTGCACCCATGAGTAGCCGCGGGTCGCACACGGTGCCACTCGGCGTGACTCGGATCGTAGCACTGGTTGTGCTCGTCCAGGTGGCCGTCGGTGCCGCGGTCCTGGCACTCGCGGCTCGGTCCGAGTTGACATATGTGTACGGAAAGGAATCCAGGGTCGGCGTGTTCGAGCGGCTTCGATTTCAGCTCATGGATCAAGGTTCCCCATGGGCCGCGTGTCCCGAGGGCGCACAGGTCGAGACATTCGCTACGGCCTACGTCGCGGGGCGCCGGCTTTACATCGAAGTTGTCCGAGTGGGTACCCTCACCGGCCCGTTTGGACCGCATGATTGCTGGAGCGGCCAGTGGAAGTTGACCGCCCCGCTCCTTCCCATCAGCGGCAGTTCGGCGGGCATCGCCGTGCTGCTGGTCTTGATTCCGCGCGTGATCCGCAGGCGGCGGGCCGCGACAAGCCGGTGCCTGAAATGCGGCTACAGCCTGATCGGCAACGTGAGCGGGCGCTGCCCGGAGTGCGGGAGCATCACCGGCGGCCGGGCGCCGGCGGAGGACTGTTGCGGTGAATCCTGAATCGAGCAACGTCGTTTCACACTCCTCATGGACGCGGCGACACAGGGTGACGCTCGTCGCATGTTGCCTGGCAGCCGTCGTCGTTGTGCTGGGCGTGTTCCTCGTTGTTACGGGTCGCCGCCGCGCTGTGACGCTATGACTTACAAGCCGAACAACGCCACGGAAGCGATGCACAAGAACCGGGCGATGGCGGTCGGGATGATCTACGTCGGCATGGGGGCGATCTGCGGCGTCAGTTGCGGGTTTGTCGCGTTGGGCGGCTTGCCGGGGCCGATGCTTGTGGGCACGCTGGCGGGTATCATGGTGGGGGCAATCTGCGCCCTGCCGGCCATGCTGCTGCTGCGGAAGAAGCGGTTCAGTGAGCGATATTTCATTCACGGCGGCGTGCTGACCTGGCTGACCGCCGTCGCGGCCGGCCTGGTACAATGGCCTTCGGTGTATTGGATCCCGGCCGTACCGGCGGCGACGCTGCTGATCTGGTCAATCGTCGCGGGGCTGACGCTGCCGCAGGCATCGTACCTGGACGGCCACTGTCGCCGATGCGGCTATGATCTGCGGGGCAACGTCAGCGGACGATGTCCCGAGTGTGGGCTGGCCTTTGTGCGTAGTCGCTGCCGCAAGTGCGGCTACCTTCTTCGGGGCAACGTCAGCGGCCAGTGTCCGGAGTGCGGAACGCCGACCGGCGGTGTCTCGCTGGCGGAGCGCTCGGCCGCGGTGCTTTCACAGGGCTGGGACGCCGCGGCGGCCGCGGATCCGGTGCGACGCGCTCCGGAAGACGAGGACGACTTATGATCAAGCGATGGCGAGCACGGTCGGCCCCCGCCACGAGCACGTCGAACGTTGTTGCCCGCGACGCGCTGCCCGGGCTGCGTCGCGCGGAGGCCCGCCGCATCCGGCGCGAGGTCCGGGCGCGATACGCGCCGCTGCTCGAAGCTGCGGCGGATGATGCCGCGCGAGCGGAATTGACCGCTCGAATGAAGGCGGAGATTGCAACGGCCGTCTCGGTGCTCGCCGGCTCGAAAGACGAATGCGGGCCGTTCATCGTGTAGTGTCGCAGGACGCGCCGGCCATCAGCCCCGTCGCCAGGCGTGGCTCGGCACGCGACATTCCCCTCCCCTGCACCATCGGGCTATACTGCGATCGCATGATCGTGCTGGATGGCATTGACGCTGTTTCGCCGCCGCTTGCGGGGTGCGTGCTGACGATCGGAAACTTCGACGGCGTTCACCGCGCGCATCAGCAGCTTCTGGCCCAATCCGGCATGTACGCCGCCCATACCGGCGGCCGCGTCGCGGTGCTGACGTTCGAGCCGCATCCGCTCACCGTGGTCGCGCCGCACAAGGCCCCTGCCCGGCTGAGCACGCAGCGGCAGAAGGTCGAATTGCTGGGGCGGTACGGCGCGGACGTGGTGGTTGTGGCCCGCAGCGAGCCATCGCTGCTGGGGCTGGAGGCCGAGGAGTTCATTCAGCGGATCATCGTGGACCGGTTCCACCCGACGCACATCGTCGAGGGGGCATCCTTCGGGTTCGGGCGCGGGCGGCGGGGTACGACGGACATGCTGGCCGCGGCCGGACACGACGCCGGTTTTCAGGTCCATGTGGTCGATCCGGTGCGCCTCGAGATCGAGCCGGGCGAGGCCGTGATGGTGTCGAGTTCGCTGGTGCGATCGCTGCTGTCGGTGGGAAAGGTGCGACGGGCGGCGCTGTGTCTGGGGCGGCCGTACGCCCTCGACGGGCGGGTCGTGCATGGGAGGCATCGGGGCCGAACGCTGGGTTTCCCCACCGCTAACGTGGAAACCACCGGTCAGATGACGCCCGCAGACGGCGTGTACGCGGGCGTGGCGTTCGCGGCCGGCGTCACGCGAGCGTGCGCGATCAGCATCGGCACGGCCCCCACGTTCGGCGAGGAGGGGCAGCGCATCGAGGCCCATCTGCTGGACTTCGACGGCGACATCTATGATGCGGACGTGACGCTTGAATTCGTCGACCGTTTGCGCGACAACCGACCCTTCACCGGACCGGATGCGCTGATTGAACAGTTGAACATCGACGTGGCCCGCGTCCGGCAAACGGCCGCGGGAAGGAAGTGAGGCAGCAGCGACGTGATGAAGCAGGCCGCAGACCGGGACGCATCGCACGGTCCGAAACGTGAAGCGCAGCAGCAGTCATCGTGGCGGGCCGCCGGCGACCGGGTTGCGTCCATGCGGCGCCCGCTGGTGATCTCCCACACACGGCCGGACTGTGACGCCTACGGCAGCCTGATCGCGCTGCGCTCGATCCTGCGCGGGATCGGCAGCGACCCACGGATCGTGGCGTTCAACCCCATTCCGCGGACGTATGCGTTCCTCGAGCGGTTCGAGCACATCCCCGTCTGGGACCGCGATCTTACGCGCGCCGACCTGTCCGGCGTCGACGGGGTGATCATCGCGGACACGTGCTCGTTCTCGCAGCTTGAACCGCTGGCGGACTGGCTCAGAACGACGGATGTGCCTCGGGTCGCAGTGGATCACCACGCGACGCGCGACGTCCCGGTCGACGCCGCCGTTCTCGATGACACCGCCGCGGCCGCCTGCCTGCTGATTCACGAGTGGGCGGAGCTGATGGGCTGGCCGGTGGATGACGACGCGGCCGTCGCGCTGTTTCTGGGTATCGCCACCGATACCGGCTGGTTCTGTCACTCCAACACCGATTCCCGCGCCTTCGCGGCGGTCTCGGCGCTGACGGCGCGCGGCATCCGGCCGAACGAGTATCATCTGCTCATCTTCCAGTCGGACACGACGGCCCGCGTGCGTCTGCTGGGCGAGGCGCTGCACTCGCTCGAACTGCATTGCGACGATCGCGTCGCGGTGATGACGCTGGACGTGGCCACGTTTCGCCGCATCGATGCACGCCCGTCGGAAACGGAGAACATGATCAACGAGCCGTTGCGAATCCAGTCTGTGCTCGTGTCCGTGCTTCTGATCGAACAGCCTGACGGGCCGGTTCGGGCCAGCTTCCGCAGCAAAGCGCCGCTGGAGGGGTACGTCGAGAAGGACATAGACGTTTCCGCCATCGCCGGCCACTTCGGCGGCGGCGGTCACCGCCGGGCGTCGGGCGCGCGCATCGACGGAACGCTGGAAGACGTGCGACGCCGGGTCGCGGAGTACGTCACCGAAGTCCTGCGCCGATCGGACGGCGTAACCGGGTGATGAAGAGGGTGAGGGTTCAACCCGTGCTCTGCATTGCGGCCGCGATCGCGTTGATACTGGCAAACAGGACGGGACGCAGGGTCTCCATCGCCGGTTCCTGCGAGCCGGCTTCCGCGGCGCGGTAGCGGCGCAGAAGTTCTATCTGCAACAGATTGAGCACGTCGGTGGCGCCGTTGCGCTGTTCGATGGACCGCTGAATGACGGGATTGTTGTCAAGGATTTCGCGCTGGCCGGTGACGCGCAGGATCGCGGATCGGGCGCGGTCGAACTCGGCGGCGATGCGTTCGTACATCGACCCGGCCGCGGCGGTCGCACCATCCGGCGGTGAGTCCGCCGCGAGTTCGTCGTAGCAGCGGGCGATGACCAGGCGTGCGCGTGCCATCTCCTGCTGGGCATTGTCGATCAACGTCGTGAAGAAGTCCCACTCACGATACCAGCGGCTGAAGATGCCCAGTGTCTCGCTGGATTCGTCGATCGCCTCGCACAGGGCCGTGCCCACACCGTACCAGCCGGGCACGTTGAAGCGCATCTGCGTCCAGGCAAACACCCACGGGATCGCCCGCAGGTTCTCGAAGTGAAGCTGTCCGCCGCTCTTGCGTGATACCGGCCGCGAGGCGATGGGCAGGCCGCCGATGTGGGCGATCGGCGACGCCTGCGTATACCAGGGCCAGAAGGCGTCGTCGTCGATCAGCTCGCGATAGGTCTCCATGGCGCGCCGGCCCAGGCGCGACATCAACTCCACGTCCGACGCGTGGCGGGCTTCCGGCTCGGTCGAAGCCCGCGATTCCGCCAGAATCATGGCGCTGACAAGCTGCTCCAGGTGACGATGGGCCACGTCGGGCAAGGCATATCGAAAAGAAATCACTTCGCCCTGCTCGGTCATGCGGATGCCGCCGCTGCGGCTGTCGGGCGGGGTGGCCATGATCGCCCGGTTCGATCGCCCCCCCCCGCGTCCGACGGTGCCGCCCCGGCCGTGGAAAAACCGCTGCGTCACGCCGGCCTCGCGACAGACCCCGGCCAGCCGCGACTGGGCATTGTGCAGCAGCCAGCCGGACATCAGATAGCCGCCGTCCTTGTTGCTGTCGGAATAGCCCAGCATGATCTCCTGAAACTCGCCCCGCTCGCGTACATGGGCGCGGTACGGCTCGCACGCGAGCATCGCCCGCATCAGGTCCGGCGCCCGCTCCAGGTCGTCGATGGTCTCAAACAGCGGCACGATATCGACGCCGCGGCAGTCCGTCAGCTGCATGAGCCACAGCACTTCCAGCACGTCGCTGACGCCGTTGGCCATGCTGATGACGTAGCCGCCGGTCGCACGTCGGTCGTGCTGTCGGGCCTGCCGGACGATGCCGAGCACGTCGAGCACGTCGCGGCACAGCGCTGATCGTTCGCTCGACGCAGACGCTTCGGTTGTCGGCGAATGGGAGGTGCCCGCGTCCATCGCCCGCGTCAGCACATCCACCTTCGCGGCTTCGTCCAGTGACCTGTAATCGTCGCACACGCCGGCCGCCGACAGCAGGTCATCGACGACCTGCTCATGCACGGCGCTGTGCTGGCGGATATCGAGCGCAGCCAGGTGGAAACCGAAAACCTGGGCCAGCGTAAGCAGGCGCATCAACCCGCTGGATTCGGCGATCTCGCCGAGCTTCATGTCGTGCAGGCTGGTGACGAGGAGTTGCAGATCGGCCGTGAACGCGGCCGCGTCATACGCGCTGTCGTCGGCGAGCGCTTCCGCCAGCCGTCCGCGCATCTGGAGAATCTTGAGCCGAAACGGCTCGTGCCGCAGGCGCGACAGCGACTCTTCCGGAACCACGCCAACCAGTTTGTCGGGATGGACATCCGCCAGCAGAGCCTCCGGCGCGTCGATGCGGCGCACCGAGACGCTGAGCAGCCGCATCAGGTCCGAGAGCTTGTCCTGGTAGCGCTGAATGGCCGCACGACGGTGGAGCCGCAGGCTTTCGCGGGTCATGTCGGGGGTGACCAGCGGGTTGCCGTCGCGGTCGCCGCCGATCCATGTGCGGTAACGCACCATCACCGGCACGTCCGGTCGGCGGTCGTAGTATTGCTCGACCGCGTCGGCAACATCACGCAGGATGCGCGGCACGGCGTCCCAGATCGACGTGGTCAGAAAGTAGAGCGAGCCTTCGATTTCTTCGAGCACGCCCAGCCGCTCGGCGCGGACCTCGTCGGTGCCGTAGAGCAGAAGCACGTTCTGGCGGATGGCGGCTTCGATCCGGCGGCCGGCCTCGGCATCGTGCGCGGCAGCGCCCAGGTCGATGAGGCTTTCGGCGATGTCGCGCTGCTTGCGCAGGGCGGTGCGGCGGCGCGATTCGGTGGGGTGGGCCGTCAGGGTCGGCTGGATGTCGATGCGGGCGATGATGGCGAGCACGTCGTCGTACGAGAAGCCGCGCGACTTGAGCCGCGCAACGGCGTCGGCGATCGACTCGCCCCGCGGCTGATAGTGCGTCGCCTCACGCCGGCGGCGGCGGTTGATCCGCACGATGGCCACTTTTTCCGCCTGGTTGCGCAGGTGGAACCGCAGGGCGAGCGTCTTGATGATCTCTCGAATCTCGTCGTCGGACAGGGCCGCGATCCGCTCCCGAGCGGCCGCGAACCCGTCATGCTCGCCGCCGGCGGACAGGTGCAGCAGCGCGTCGCACAGCCGCGTATGCCCCGCCGGGCCAAGCCGCTCGAGCACGTCGGCCTGGATAGCGGTGAGAAGTTGGATGTCGTCGTGGAGTCGGTCGGGCATGATGCTGTTCAGCTCGTATGCGCAATGAGATCAAGAATGACGTCGGACAGCATTGTAGCCGAGCTGCGTAGTTACTTGTAGGGTGCGCCGCCAACCTGTACGCCGTGACCGACATCGAAAGGCCAGAGGAGGCATGCCGGCGCATGCACTGTGCCCGTGCCCGTCATCCAAGTCATCCAGCCACCCGCAGCGCGGCGTTGATCACCTCTTGCGCTCTGTTTTGCATCACGATGTACAGGCCGACGCCAATGGCCGACATGACGGCGAACTGAATGGCGCTGACCAGGCATGCGCGGCCGTATCCGATGGGACCAAGCTCCGGGTGTCGCAGCATCCGCCCGTAGATGGACGCACTGACGGAGAACCCGATGATCAGCGCCAGACCGGTCGTCAGCGCCGGCAGCGACGCGCCGAACAGCCGGGGTGGGAAGTCGATCGCGGCCGCGATCATGGAGGTCGCGATGCCGACCCAGAGCGTGCCTTTGTAGGCCACACGGAAGGGCGGCGTGAACCGGCATGTCAGTCTCGTGCCCAGCATGACCAGACCCGCGCCCGGCAAGGCGCCGATCGCCATGGCCCAGAAATAGTATCCCTGTGCTGCCGCGTCCATGAAAGTGCCTCCGATTCAAACACGCGGTCTTGTTGCCGCCCTTGAGTTCGCCAGCCCGCCTACTGCGAAACGCCGCCAACGCACCATGCGCGATTCGTAGCCGCTCTGCTTCCGGGAGCATCGCGCAGGCTGAAGCCTGCGGCTCGGTGCGGGTGCGCGGTCGCGCGCGCTGACTTCGCGTTTTCGTCACAGCTTGCTTCATCCGTCATTCGACATTCGACATTCGACATTCCCAGCGTCATCTCGCCGCCGCTGCGATCCGGTTGAGCTTTTTCAGCAGAGCCGGGAATTCCGCCAGCGGAAACACCGTCGCCGGATCGCTTTTGGCCTTCGCCGGATCGTCGTGAACTTCCATAAAGACGGCATCCACGCCCACCGCCACGGCCGCGGCGGCCAGGGTGCCGACGTATTCGCGCTGTCCGCCGCTGAGCGTGCCCGCGCCCCCCGGGAACTGGCAACTGTGTGTCGCATCGAACACGACGGGGGCCATCGCTCGCATTTTGGGCAGCGCGGTGAAATCGTTGACGAGTCGGTTGTAGCCGAAGAACGTGCCGCGCTCGGTGAGCAGGATGTTCGTGCAGCCTGCGGCCGTCAGCTTGTTGACGACGTTGCTCATCTCCTCCGGCGACATGAACTGGCCCTTCTTGACGTTGACGCATTTGCCCGTGCGCGCGGCCGCGATGAGCAGGTCGGTCTGGCGGCACAGGAACGCGGGGATCTGGATGCAGTCGAGCGATCGACCGGCGGGAGCGGCCTGAGTCGCGTCGTGGATGTCGGAGAGCACGGGCACGCCGACCTCGTCGCGCACGCTGCGCAGGATGGCGAGGCCCTCCTCGATGCCGGGGCCGCGGAAGCTGTCGATGCTGGATCGGTTGGCCTTGTCGAAGCTGGCTTTGAAGACGAAGGGCGTTTCGCAGGCGGCGCAGGCGTCGCGCAGGGCGGCGGCCAGTGTGAGTGTGTGCTCGGCAGACTCAATGACGCAGGGGCCGGCGATGATCGCGAGGGGCCGGCCGCGGCCGAGAGTATGGGGACCGATCTTTGCCTGTTCGATCACGGTGATCTCCATCCGAGTCGGGCCGCCGGCTGCGCGCGTCGTCCGGCTTCGACGCACCCGGCGCGTGGCCGGGCTTCCCGCTGGCGGATGGCGCGGTCTGACGCGGGCTGGCCGGGGCGGGTTCGCGCTGGGCGGGCGTGTCGCTCAGAACACGACGGCCTCGAAGACGAGACCGTGCCAAACGTCCGTGCCACACGTCGCCACGCCACGGCCTCGAAGACGAGACCGTGCCACCCTCGCCGCACCACGGCCTCGAAGACGAGACCGTGCCACCCTCGCCGCGCCACGGCCTCGCAGACGAGACCGTGCCACCCTTCGCCGCACCACGGCCTCGCAGA
>CAZYLK010000015.1:0-23150 GCA_964648365.1 uncultured Phycisphaeraceae bacterium | reverse complement strand
CCACGGCCTCGCAGACGAGACCGTGCCACCCTTCGCCGCACCACGGCCTCGCAGACGAGACCGTGCCACCCTCGCCGCGCTACGGCCTCGAAGACGAGACCGTGCCACCTTCCGCACCGACGTCGCTGGCGTCGCTCGGCCTGCCTAGTATCATCTGCGATCTGGCCGTTGTCGAATGCCACCCCGCCGGGGCGGCAGATCCTTGCTGCCTGCCGCCGGCGGGCGACGCCGCGTCGCCGATGCCGCCGCGCCTCGCGGCCGGGAACGCCGTGCTACGGAGGGTGGAGGGATTCGACTCAGGCGCGGAAATCGACGATGGATAGGGGCAGCCCGGATTACGGCGACAGGGACGCAGCCGCATGAAGCCAAACGCGCAGGACACTCCGACGGCCCACTCTTCCGGCGACACGGTCATCTCGGTCGGAGCCGGCCACCCTGCGGAGTCCGCAGCCACCGGCCCGGGTCTTCCGCAGGCGATCCGCGAGTTCGTGGAGGCCAATGCCCCCTGCTCCAATGAAGACCTGATCGCGCAGATCCTGCACACCGTCTGCCGGCTGGCGGAAGACGACACGTCGCGCGGGGAACTGAAGATCCTCAACCGGGCGATGAAGGAGCTGCGCAACGCCTTCCGCACGTTCCGGCCCTACGCCGATACGCCGAAGGTCAGCATCTTCGGCTCGGCCCGGACGCCGGAAGACCATCCGCAGTATCTGGAAGCGATGAAGTTCGCCGAACTCATACAGCGGAAGGGCTGGATGGTGATCACCGGCGCCGGCGACGGCATCATGCGGGCGGGCAACCACGGGGCGACGCGCAAGTCGAGCTTCGGCGTGTCCATTGCCCTGCCGTTCGAGCAGGCAACCAACACGATCATTGCCGGCGACGAGAAGCTGGTACACTTCAAGTACTTCTTTACCCGCAAGCTGATGTTCGTGAAGGAGGCCAACGCGATCGCCCTTTTCCCCGGCGGCTTCGGCACGCAGGACGAGGGCTTCGAGGCGCTGACGCTGGTGCAGACGGGCAAGGCGGCCCTGGTGCCGATCGTGCTCTGCGACGAGCCGGGCGGGACCTACTGGCAGCACTGGCGGACGTACGTGAAGGCGGAACTGCTCGGCAACGGCATGATCTGCCCGGAGGACATGAACCTCTTTTATCTGACCGACCGCGCGGAACAGGCGGTCGAACACGTCCAGACCTTCTATCGCGTCTACCACTCGGCCCGATACGTGCGCAAGGTGATGGTGATGCGGCTGCGCAAGACGCTGACGGCGGAGTTGCTGGAGCGCATCAACGACGAGTTCTCCAACATCCTGACGCAGGGACGCTTCGAGCAGCGGGCAAAGCCGATGCGCGACGAACGGGGCGCGTATCCCGATCTGCCCCGCCTCGTCTTCCACTTCGACCGCAAGAGCCACGGCCGGCTGCGGCGGATGATCGACTTCCTGAATACGGCAGCGTAGCGCGGCGTCAGGGAGTGAGGGAATGAGGGAGTACGGGAGTAAGGGCGTGTCGCAACAGCCGGGCAATAAACATTCAAGACACCACCGTTTGAGAACCGGTGCCACATGTCTTCCATGCACGCCGCAGACGTGGGCACATGTACCCGACAGGTGACATCGACTACTTCTTCACGCGGGATAGGGCGACCGTGCCGACGAATCCCGCGAGACAAATCACGGCCCCCAGAGTGTAGTCGGCGGCCGTGTAGACGATCGGCGGACTGCCCTCCGCCACGCCGAACTGCTGGAACGGCCAGATGCCGATCACGGCGCCGACCAGGATGCCCAGCAAGAGTCCGAGCATGAGTTTCTCATGGTGATGCAGCGCCCATTTGAGGAAATTGCTCAGCAGCACAAGGCTCAGCACCGCGCCGATGCCGACGGGAATGATGACGTGCAGCGCCTCCAGCGTCCCCGCGCTGCCGCCAGAGGTGACGTAGGACTTCAGATCGCTGATCGCACCGAGGATGGCGACGTAGCGACCCAGGATCAGCAGCATGTACGCGCCGCTGACGCCCGGCAGAACCATCGCTGACATCCCCAGCGCGCCCGCCAGGACGTCGCGGGCGTAGCTGCGCTCATAGCTTCCGGGAGCCACGGCGCCGGCGGCTTCGGCAGTCGGCGCGGCAACGGCGCCCGGCGCCGTCGCCGCATCCTTCACACGCGCCGGCTTTTCCTGGTGCGTCATGGCGATGACGACCATCAGCGCCAGGCCGGCGGCGAAGCCGATCATCGCGCGGTCGTTGGCGCGGCCGATCATTCGCATCAGCATCGGCGCGCCGCCCAGCGTCATGCCGATGAACAGCGCGTACATTGCGCTGCGGTGCTCGGTCACGAGCGTCTTCATCACCCCGGAAAATGACGCGATCGTGATGCCGACGACGCCGACCAGCAGCCCCAGGAAGAGCACGTTTCGGCGCGTCAGTCTGAGCCGGGTGACGTCAGCCACGCTGGTCACGAACTCGTCGTACAGACCCATGACCAGCACCATGGTGCCGCCGGAGACGCCGGGCACCAGGTTGGCGAGGCCCATGAGCACACCCGCGATGCCGGTGCGGACCAGCGGGGGCGTACCTGTGGCGGCCGCGGCCTCCAGCTCGGACGGGCCGCCTTCCAGAGGGTGCAGGTCGTCGATCGCGCTTCTTGTCTCGGTCACGCTGGCGTTACTCCTACAACTGATCGCGCCGCGCGCACTCCACACGTCACGGCTTTCCGGTCAGGCTATCGACCAGATCCTCCAGGAACCGAAGCGGACCGGCATCGACGTCGGGATCCGTGGGGGAACCGGTCACGTGCAATTCGGTCAGGCGAGTGATCACGGGAACGTCCTGCCAGGCCGCCAGGTAGAGATCCAGCTTGCGGCCGGGCAGCGTCATCGTTCCTTTGCCGCGCAGCTTCAGCGCCGCCCCCGTCAGGCGCACGTCCTCGAACTGTACGACGTTCCCCGTCAGAAGGAAGTTCGCAGCCGCCTCGTCAAAGGCGTTCCGGTCGGGCAGCCTTAACTGGAACACTTGCAGGATCGCCATCAGCACGGGGAGCCGGTAGAGGTAGGCGTCGCGGATTTCGACGGTCCCCGATCCGCGCCGCGACAATCTGTCCTGGATCAGGCCCGACACCCGGACGCGGGCGTCGGCGACGCCTCGGACGTCCTCCGGCGGCTGCGCCCCGGCGGCGCGACGGTCGATCGTCAGATACGAGGCGACATCGAGGTCGCGCGCCGCCCCGCGCACGTCATAGAGGGTTCTGCCTTCTTCGCTGGACAGTTCGATCTCCGCCTCGATCATGCCGCCATGGACATCCGCCGCCAATTCGGTCACGCGAAACAGCACCGGCCCCCCGCCGGACCCCACGGTAAGCTGCCAGTCGGCGGTGAGATTCTGCACCGGGTGGCCCAGCAGGCTCGCCGACGAAGATGCCAGCCTGCCTCCGATCAGACATCCCTCCGCGGCATCCGACACGGCGCCTTCGAACGAGAGGCTCAGGTCTGCATCGGCAATCACGCCGCCGCCGGCCACGCCGACGCGTGACGCCCGGGCCGTCCCCCGCAGACTGATCTGCGGCTCAGGCCTTCCGGCGGCCGGGCCGATCCGCAGTTCATCAATGCGGAGGTCGACGCCGTCCGGAAGCCGAATCTCACGGAAGACCGCGCGCGTCCGCTCGGGGAGCGCCGCGAGCAGTTCGTCGTCGATGCGGACGCCATCAGCACGGACCTCGGCGCGCGTCTCCCACGGACTTTCAGGCGCGGTGCCCGGGCGCGCCGTGAACGTGGTCTCCACGGCGGCCGTGCCGCACTTCGCGACAAGACGCTTCGCTTCCACGCCGGCGCCGCTGACGGTCAGTCGTCCGTTCACGTCTTCCAGCGGATGAGGCAGCGCGGGATGCGTCACGCGCGCCTTCGTCAATGCGATTTCGTGGTGCAGCGTCCGGCCCGCCTCGGGGTCTGCGCGAAGCGTCGTCGTGACACCGACCGGCGTTTCGATGCGCCAATCGCGCCAGGGTCCGTCGGCGTCGGGCGCGAGCGACGCGATGAGATCGTCATCGAGCATCACCTGCGCCGCCGTCGCGACGATTTCGACGCTTCCCCTGCCGCCGATCGCGGCGCGACCGTTGAGCGTCACGTCGGTCTCATCGATGCGGACGGCGATGGCTCGCAGTTCAACCTGTCCGTCGGCTACCGACGCCTCTCCCCCGGTGCAGATCAGCGGCGAGCGCAGGAGCCTGGGCCGAAGAACGACGTCGCGCGGTCGAAGCGTAACGATCGGTTCGATGCGCGAGCGCTCCCGACTGAACGACAGCGTGCAGGACGCGTCGAAAACGCCGGATGGTTCGAGCGCCTCGACCGCCCGGCGCGATTCGTCGGGCAGCGCGGCGAGGAGGTCATCGTCGCACGGCACGTTGGCGGCCTGGATGAGCACGCGGATGTCATCCGGACTGCCTGTCGTTCGCGTCACGCTGCCCCCAACCGTGACCGCGGCCGGGCCATGCACGCCGCGCACCCCGTCGAAACGGATGCAGCCCTTTTCCAGCAGGCACGCTCCCGTGACGTGCTCGATGCGATACGGGAACTTCGTCCACGCGGCGGCGACATCGGTCATGTCCGCGCGGAGCACGGTACGCCATTTTCCACGCTCGCCGGAGGGCGCTTCAGGGCGTGTGAGCGACAGCGTCAGATCGGTGACTCCGGCGAGGCTGAACTCGTCGAAGGCCCTCTGAAACTCGGGGGGGGACGCCGCCCGCAGTTCGCGGTCCAGCACAACGTCGTCGGCTCTGATGCTCAGGTTGCAGGCGTGGTGCCACTTCGAGCCTGTCAGCCAGCCGGAGAGGCTTAACGAGGTGGCTCCGTGTCGCCCCGTCAGCGGGTCAATGAGGATGCCAATCGGCGTGAACTCCACCGTTCCCCAGAGTTCTTCCACCGGGTAAGGGAAGAAGCGGCAGACCGCCGCGGCCCCGCGTACGTCGAGCCTGAGGCTGGGCGTGAGCACGGGGGATTCCGCTCCGGCCGATCTGACGACGGTCGCGGTGAGGTCAAAGGGGCCGGTGGGATTGTAGTCCCGATACAAGTTGGCAATGGGCCGAAACGCCTCCATGAGCCGTATCGCGCGCGGATCAGCCGGGTCGGGGAAGGACGCACCGGTGACGGTCACGTCGCAATCGAATCCGATGGAGCGAACGTCTCGCCAGCCGGCCGCGGCGTCGCGATAGGCGCTACCAATGACGGTACACGAGGCGCCCTCCAACGTCCCCGTGAGCGTGTAGCGGAGTTTTCCGGGCGCCGGCAGTTCAATGACGCCTCCGACGTCGCTGAGCCGCAGATACCGCTGCGCGGGGTCCATTGATCTTTCGACTTCCCCGGCGGGCACGGAAAGCTCGACGTGTCGAACCTCCATTGCCGCGCTGACTCGGCTGAGCCGGCCGGAGGCGTCCGGCTCGACGTTCCACTGCGTCAGCCGCACCTGTCCGTCGAGCGTGACGCCGCCGGGCAGGGGGATTCGCTGGTCGACGTCGGCGACGTCCGGCAGCGCGCTTCCGAGGGCCTGACGCACGTCGTCGATATTCAGCCAGGGGAAGCTGCCGGCCGCGAGCGTGACGGCGCCGGTATCGGTGTACCAGCGCGCCTTCCCGCTGACGCCGGCTTTGCGAAGGGACGTCCACTCCAGATCCACGGCGCGATCATCGTGAATGGAGCGGCGGGCAGACAGGCTCAGATGCAGAGCATCAGATTCGCCCGGCCCGCGGGGATCGCGCTTCCAGCGGAGCCGGACATCGTGGCAGTCGACGACGGGGTGGCCGATCGCGTTGAGCCAGCCTCCGCCGAGGACGGCCGTCGCCGCATCCGGCGAGTAGGTCATGCCGGTGGGCAGCGCGATCTCCACGCCCGACAGGACCGCGCGCTCGATGCGCACGCCGGAGTAGATCGCGGCGAACCGGTCGAGCGTCACGTCCAGCGTGTCGCAGCGGACGGACACGGATGGCGCCGCGGGCGCGCCGCCCCCGGACCCGCGGGCGGACTTCCGTGAGAACTCCAGCGGCCCGCAGTCGTACAACTCGATGACGATGCCCGAAAAGCGCAACTGCCGCGGCGTGATCCACTGCGCCGCGTCGACGGATGCGGCGGCCGACATGCGCTCACGCAACGTTCGACAGAGCACGTCGCGTATCCGGACGGGATCAATCGCATACTCATAGCCGCGCCAGGCGCCGCCCGCAGCCACCACGAGCCCCGCGAGGACGAACCACGGCCAGCGCCGTCGACGACGACGTGGGGTTCCGACCGAGGCGGGCTGAGATACTTCGGCGCTCACGTACGTCGTCCGTCACCCGGTGCTGATCCGGCCCCCGGCCGTGGATCCTCGACGATTCATCATGGCGACAATTCCCGCCGCCGCCAGCACTTCGAGCATGGGCATCGCGGGCAGGCGGTAGCGGACGCTGCCGACGAAGACGCTGTGAAGCAGACAGACGACCAGCGCAGGCAGCAGCAAGTAGCCCGCGCCTGCGATGCCCGTCGCATTGCGTCCGGAGTCGCGCGCCGACGTTCCGGGGGCAGCGCAGCCACCTTCACCGCGACCGATCGAACCCACGCGACCCTTCAGCAGCAGGAACGCGCCGGCCGCGGCGAGTGCGTACACAGGAAGCGTCCAACCCGCGGAAACCCATCGCAGTACGCGGCCCTGGCCCGCGTCGGCGTTGGGAAAGACGTTCCAGGTGCGGGCGAGCTTGACCCCCGCCAGTCGCGCGATGCGCGCGGGGTCCGCACGCATGGCCTCCCAGGCGCGATTGCGGAAGTAGCGATCCCAGCCGGCTTCGTCGCCTGCGACGATGTACGGCTGGACGGCCGGCATGGCTTTGATGGCGCCCAGATCACTGGCGCCGGTCGCGCCTTCGTGGACGCCGTCGTAGAGAGTGATGCCGCCGCGATGGGTAAGCCAGCACCACCGGCCGGTCTCGGAGGCGTTCCGCATCGCCCACGGCACAAGCGTCGCCGCCACGGTCAGGGCTACGATCAGGCCGCCCTTTACGGCGAACCAGCGAAACCGATGCGTAATCAGGACGTAACCGAGCGCCGCCGCGACGAACACCAGGTTTGATTCGCGTGCGTGAACGCACAGCGCGGCCAGTGCGGCAATCATCCACCATCGCCGGCTACACGGTCTGCCCGGCGCGTGACGATGCATGACGCAGGCATCCGCCGCGTCAGCGGCCCCCGGCAGCATCAGGGCCAGCCGCCACCAGAACGCCACCAGTGCGGTAATCGCGATCGTCTCGGTGAGAATCAGCGACGAAAAGTAGACAAGATACGGGTCGAACGCGACGAGCAGCCCGGCCGGCAGCGCAGCCCGCGATCCCAAAGTCGCTCCCGCCAGCCCGGCGGCGCACACCGCGGCCAGCGCGCCAATCAGCCAGAGCAGCGTGCGGAAGAGCGCCGGGCCGACGTCGAACCCGGCGAATACGGACAGCAGATTCACGAACAGCGGCATCCGCGTCGCGACAAAGCCCAGTTCATCGTCGCCGCGCCCGCCGGCGTGGAGCGAACGCGCGATCTGCCAGTACTGCTGCTCATCGGGCAGAAGCAGGCTTCGCTCATCCCACCCTCGTTGCACCCCCAGGGCCAGACCGAGCCCGCCTCGAACCAGCAGGGCCGCAACGAACACGAGGAGGCAGGGGCGGCGGGTGCAGCGCGTCGCAGCCGCGATCAGGCCGTGACGGGTCCGCGTGGATTCACCCTCGGCCACAGTCATCAGGGGTGGTGCGTCTTGATGCTCATCTGCAGGACGCGACGCGTCAGCGCGGTCAGCTTGACGCGCTCGTCGATCCGGTGGCCGAGAATCCAGATCGGACCCAACTGATCGCAGAGCACGGCCACCCGGTCGCGCTCGGCCGGGTCAACCTTTACGTCGCCCAGGAAATCGGACACCTTCTTCGTACCCGGCGCGCCGAGCGGCCAGAAACGCTCGCCGGCGCGACGCGAGCGAACCACCAGCGGCAGCCGGATCGCGTCGTACGAAACGAACTCACACGTCTTCGATGACCGATCGCGGCACTGGACGGCCTGGCCCGGCTCGAAATCGAGCACCTGACAGGTGATTTCGAGTCGGCGGATGGGCAGCACCGTCTTTCCGGGGACGTGCATGGCAATTTCCGACGCAATCGTCTCCCGGGGCTGATCGCTCGGCAGCGAGAACACGAGCCGGTGATACTGGCGCTTCACCAGCATCCCGCCCGGCAGACTGACCTGCTTGCCGCTGGTGTGGTCGCCGACGAGGTCCAGCACCGAGACCAGGTGCATGAAGGACAGATCCTGCTCGCCAAGCCCGAACGAACTGTAGGCCAGGCGGACCAGTTCCGTCTGCACGATCGGGCTTTTACGCCCCATGCCGTCAACGTTGAGTTCGAGCGTCTGGTCGGTGTGGGAGATCACGAGCGTGTCGAACGTGCGCTGGACCGTTTCGCGCAAGAACTCCTCCAGCCAGTGGGCCTGCTCGCCCAGTCGCAGCAGTGCGTCCTTGACCTGAGGGTTGACGTCGCGCTCCAGCAGGGGCATCACGGTGTGCCGGATGCGGTTGCGCGTCGACTCGAGCGAGTGGTTCGAGCGGTCCTCCCGATAGGCGATTCCCTGATCTTGCAGGTATTCGAGAATCTCCTGCCGCGTGTAGCGCAGCAACGGGCGGATCACCCGCACCGTGCGCTCGAAGTTCATCGGCCGATACGCGGGGATGCCGCTGAGGCCGCGAAGGCCCGTTCCGCGCAGGATGCGGTGGAGAATGGTCTCGGCATTGTCGTCGGCGTGGTGGGCGAGCGCGACGATCTTCGAGCCGTGCTTTCGGGCGGCGCGTTCGAAGAAGGCGTAGCGCACGTTGCGGCCGGTCTCCTCGATGCCGCGCCCCTGCTCGCTGGCCAGCGCCCGCACGTCCTTCGCCTCGATCGAGGCCGGCACGTCCAGGCTGTCCGCCGCCGCCTGAACGAAAGCGGCGTCCTGCTCGCTGTCCCCGTCGCGCAGTCCGTGATTCAGGTGCGCGACCAGAAGCTGAAAGTTCCAGCCGTGGTCGCGCGAGAGCTGCGCCAGGATGTGCAGCAGGGCCATCGAGTCCGGCCCGCCGGAGACGCCCACGACCACGCGATCGCCGCGCTTCAAGCGACCCTCGGCTTCAAGTTCTTTAGAAAGCGCTTTGAGCATTGTGTTGCTGAGAAGACGGCAGCGCCTGATCCACGAATGGACCGCGCTATCCCGCAGTTCGTTAATCGCAATTCGCCATTCGCTATTCCATCATCATCGCCACCTCGCCCATCGTCTCGGAGAGCGTCGGGTGCGGGTGGATCGTCTCGATGATGTCCTGTGCCACGGCCCCCATCTCCATCGCCAGCACGCCTTCGGCGATCATCTCGCCCGCGTGCGGGCCGACCATCGCTACGCCCAGCACGCGCTGTGTCGCCTTGTCGAAGATGATCTTGGTCAGTCCTTCCGTGCGTCCCATGACGACGGCGCGTCCCGATGCGGACCACGGGAGCTTTTTGACCACTACGTCCATCTTCTGCGCCTTGGCTTCATCGGCGGTCAGACCGGTCCAGGCGATTTCCGGATCGGTAAAAACGACCGCCGGGATCGAGCGCGGGTCAAAGGCTGCATTCTTGCCCGCCAGCAGTTCCGCCACCACGCGGCCTTCGTGGCCGGCCTTGTGCGCCAGCATCGGGTTGCCGATGCAGTCGCCGATGGCGCGGATCTTCGGGTCGGTCGTCTGAAACTGGTCGTCAACGGTGATGAACCCGCGATCGTCGACCTTCACCTTGGTGCGGTCAAGCTGCAACTCGCGCGTGTTGGGCCGCCGGCCGATGGACACCAGCACCTTATCAAACGTGGTCGTTTTCGGGATGTTCTTCCCGTCGAAGGAAACCTTCAGCCCGCCCTTGGTCTCCTCCATGCCCGTGACCTTCGTCTCCAGGCAGATCTGCTCGAAATCTTCCGCCAGGCGCTTGGCCAGCGGTCGGATCAGATCGGCGTCGACGCCGCCGGGCAGAATCGTGGGCATCATCTCGACGACGGTCACGGCTGAGCCGAGTGCCGCATAGACCATGCCCAGTTCCAGCCCGATGTAGCCACCGCCGACGACGAGCAGCTTCTTCGGGATGTCTTCCAGTTCCAGCGCTGACTTCGAATTCATCAGCCGCGGGGATTCGAGCTTGATGCCGGGCAGCGCAATGGATCGCGAGCCGGTCGCGATGATCGCCCGGCGGAAGCGGATGCGGGCCACGCTGCCGCCTTCCAGGGCGACGTGCTTGGAGTCCTCGAAGCGGGCGGTGCCGGCGATCTTCTCGACCTTGTACTTCTTGCACTGCATGTCGAGGCCGGCCGTGAGCTTCTCGATGACCGAGTTCTTCCACTTGCGCATCGCGTCGAGGTCGATCTTCGGCTTGGCGAACGTCACACCCATCGCCGCGGCGTCCTTCGCGTTGCGCATGACCTCTGCGACGTAGAGCAAGGCCTTGGACGGGATGCATCCGCGCTGCAGGCAGACGCCGCCGAGCGAGCCGCTCGAATCGACGATGGCGGTCTGAATCCCCAGTTCCGCCGCGCGGAACGCCGCCGCGTAACCGCCGGGGCCGCCGCCGATGACAAGTAAGTCGGTTTCCTGCGTGAATTCGCCTACGACCATTGTGTTTTCTTCTCTTGAAGAAAGGGAGTATGGGAGTAAGGGAGTGAGGGAGTAAGGGAAGCGTGCGGCATCCGATTGCGTCCAGTCAAGACCAGCCGTCGGGGGTTCGTAAGCGAGCGGTCTGGGCGGCGGAGCCGTGCGCCGTTTGGAACACAGGATGGCGACCGGCGACCGACGATCTCCGGCTTCCGGCGAATGCTCGGCTCCGCGGTCTTCCCTGACTCCCTCACTCCCTTACTCCCTCACTCCCTTCTTCCATCAATAAAGCAGCATCAGTGACGGATCTTCTAACATGCCGACGACTTCCCGCGTGAACTTCGCGGCGGTTACGCCGTCGATGACGCGGTGATCGAACGACACGAACACGGGCAGCATCATGCCCGGTCGCACCTGGTCATTCTCGTCGAAGACCGGCACCCGCCGCGTGCGGCCCAGACCCAGAATCGCTACTTCCGGATAGTTGATGATCGGCGTGGCCACC
Organism: uncultured Phycisphaeraceae bacterium; assembly: GCA_964648365.1. Classification (GTDB taxonomy): domain Bacteria; phylum Planctomycetota; class Phycisphaerae; order UBA1845; family UBA1845; genus SURF-32. The sequence continues at coordinate 12,021 of CAZYLK010000015.1, read as the reverse complement.
GTGCCGCCCATCGGCCCGACGTTGGTGATGGTGAACGTGCCGCCGCGCATGTCGTCGATCGAGAGCTTGTTCGCCCGAGCGGCGTCCGCGGCCTTCTGCAGCGCGTTCATCAGCCCCGCCAGGCTGAGCGTGTCGGCGTTGCGGATGTTTGGAACGGTCAGTCCGCGCTCCGTGTCCACCGCCAGGCCCAGGTTGACGTAGTCCTTATAGGTGATCGTACCCTTGTCCTCGTCGATCACCGCGTTGAAAGCAGGGAACTTGCGAAGGGCGATGCAGGCCGCCCGCATCACAAACGCCGTCACCGAGAGCTTCGGATTACCGCCGGTGGCGTCGTTGAGATTCTTGCGCGTCGCTTCGAGCTTCGTGATGTCCGCCTCGTCGCAGTGCGTCACGTGCGGAATCGTGAACGCCGACGTTCGCATCTGCTTGGCGATCGTCTTACGGATCTGCGTCATCTGCCAGGTGCGGATGGCACCAAACTTGTCCGTCCCGGGATCGCCCGGCGGCGGCGCGATCGGCATTGGCGCGACCCGCGACACGGACGGCGCGACGGCCGCGGTGGTCGAGGGGGTCAGCGGCGCCCTGGCCGCGGAGGTGGGCGCCGTCGCCGACGGCGCCGGCGCGCCGGCCGCGTGGCCTTGCAGATCTTCGCGCGTCACCCGACCCCCGGGACCGCTGCCCTGAACCGTGCTGAGGTCGATACCCATCTCACGAGCGAGCTTGCGCACCGCGGGCGCTGCCGGAACCTTGGTCCGGCCCGTCGCCGGCGCGGCCGATGCCGACTCGCGGGGCGCCGCAGGCGCGGATGCGGGCTGCGCCTCCTTCGTAGCGGGCTTGTCGTTGCCTCTCGAAGACTTTCCAGCGGGAGCCTCCTCTGATGCGGCTCCTTCCCCATCGAAGGTGACAACCACGTCGCCCACGGCGATGGTCTGTCCCTCCGATACGTGGACCTCGACGGCTTTGCCGGAGAAGGGCGACGGGATCTCCACGGCCGCCTTGTCGGTCTCGACCTCCATCAGCGGCTGGTCTTCCGACACCTGCTCTCCGGCGTGAATCATGACGCGGATGACCTGCGCCTCGTGAATCCCTTCCCCCAGATCGGGGAGTTTGAACGTCTTTGACATAGTTACAGAAACTCCGTCCCGGCGTTCGGGCGGCGCGAACGGGCGGCGGACCCGTCCGGGCCAGGCTGACCGCGCCGGTCGAACCTTTACCAGTCTCGTCGGGCGGGATTGTAACGGCGACCACCCCGGCCGTCACTGCGCCTGCCGCCGTTTCGGCTGGCTCTTCCAGCGCCGGTGGACCCACAGGTACTGCGTCGGGTCGCGACGGACGCTGCGCTCGATCGCCGAGGTGTACTCCTGCGTGATCCAGCGGAGCGGATCGGCGTGCCCGTCCCATTCGGCCGGGTCGATGACCCGCTCGACGCCGATTTCGTACCGGAATCGGTTCCCCAGCCGCCTCGCGTAACCGACGATCACGGGCACGCGCCGCTCGATCGCCAGCAAACCGACCGCCTTGTAGCTCGACGCGGGCCGCCCGAAAAAGTCTACGAAGATGCCCTTCCGACCCGCGTCCTGATCCGCGATGAACCCGAGCATCCCGCCGCGGTCGAGAACCTCCGTCGCATCCGCGGACGCCCCTTTCTTATCGATCAGCCGCAGCCCGTGCGTGCGCCGGGCGCGGACCAGGTAGTCGTTCAGGTAGCGGTTGTCGAGCGGGCGCATGATAGCCGTCACGTCGAACCCGAGCATGGCGAAGAAGTGTCCGAGCAGTTCCCAGTTGCCGAAGTGCCCGGTCACCAGGATCGCCCCCCTGCCCGCGAGCATGGCCCGCAGCGCGTCCTGGTAGCTCCCCAGGACGACGTATCGCTTCCAGGTCCAGCGGCTCAGCAGTCGCGGGCTGCAGAGCAGCTCGACGATCCACATCGCCAGGTGCTTCATCGAGCGGTCGGCGATCCGCGCGACCTCGTCCGCGGCCGCATCAGGAAACGCGGCCCGGACGTGCTCGATGGCCCGCTGCCGGTGTCGCGGGCGCAGGAAGCGAATCGCCGCTGCGACTTGGACCCGTAATCGCCCCAGGCGCCGGTCGTCGCGCCCGCTGTCGACCCAGAGCCCGGCCGCCAGGCGGGCGAGATTGACGACGGCGTCGATCGGCAGCGATTGCATGGCCGTCGCCGCCACGCGGACCGCAACGTAGCCCAGCCATGCCAGCGGTCCGTCGCGTCGCGCCATGCCGGCGATCGTAGCCGACAGATTCTCACGGGCCAATTGGCAACGGTCGGGTGGTCCGGTGCGTGAATCCCGGCCGGGTTGCCCGTAGACTCTGCCGCCAAGACAGACGATTCGATCGCAGGAGACGCTGGATGGATGCTGGAGAGCGCGGGATGCTTGACGGGATGACGGCGGCGGGTGCCGGGGGCGGATGTCGCCGGTCGGGGCGTGCGTGGATTCGCGCGCTGATTGGGTCGGCGCTCGCGAGCGGGACGGCGCTTCCGGCCGCGGCGGTGCTGGCGGCCATGATGCTTGGTCTCGGCGCGGCCGCGCAGGACGAAAGCCCGGAGGCGGCGTCGGACGAAGCCGGCGGCATGACGGCCGGGACGTTCGCGGGGCTGAAATGGCGGTCGCTGGGCCCCGCGCTGATGTCGGGCCGCATCTGCGACTTCGCCGTGAACCCGGACGACCCCAGCGAGTACTACGCGGCCGTGTGCTCCGGCGGCGTCTGGAAGACCGACAACGGCGGCACGACCTACAAGCCGATCTTCGACAGCCAGGGATCGTACTCGATCGGCTGCGTGACGATGGACCCGAACAACCCGCACGTCATCTGGGTCGGCGCCGGCGAAAACAACAGCCAGCGGAGCGTCTCCTGGGGCGACGGCGTATATCGGTCCCGCGACGGGGGGAAGAATTGGGAGAACCTCGGTCTCAAAGAGTCCGAGCACATCGGAATGATCGTCGTCGATCCGCGCGACTCGAACGTGGTTTACGTCGCGGCTCAGGGGCCGCTGTGGCGCAGCGGCGGCGACCGCGGGCTCTACAAGACCACCGACGGCGGCAAGACGTGGGAACGCATCCTGCACGTCAACGACGACACCGGCATCAACGAGGTCCACATGGACCCGCGCGATCCGAACGTGCTGTACGCTTCGGCCTATCAGCGTCGCCGGCACGTGTGGACGCTGATCAACGGCGGGCCGGATTCGGGGATCTACAAGTCGACCGACGCCGGCAAGTCCTGGCGGAAGATCACGCAGGGCGTCCCCAGCGTGGACAAGGGCCGCATCGGGATGGACATCTCGCCGGCCGACCCGGACGTGATCTACGCCATCATCGAAGCGGCGGACGACAAGGGCGGGTTCTTCCGCTCGACGGATCGCGGCGAGACGTGGGAACGGCGCAGCAAGTACATGGCCTCCAGCCCGCAGTATTACAATGAGATCATCTGCGATCCGAAGGACGTGGATACGGTCTACACAATGGACACGTTCATGCACGTCACCCGCGACGGCGGCAAGACGATGACCCGCATGCCGCGCGAGTTCCGTCACGTGGATGATCACGCCCTGTGGATCAATCCTGACAACACGGATCATATGCTGGTGGGCTGCGATGGCGGCATTTATGAATCGTTCGATGCCGGCCAGGCGTGGGGCTACAAGCCGAATCTGCCGATCACGCAGTTCTACCGCGTCACGGTGGACAACGCCCTTCCCTTCTACAACGTGTACGGCGGTACGCAGGACAACAACACGATCGGCGGCCCGGTGCGGACGCGGAACCCGGCCGGGATCGCCAACGAAGACTGGTTCATCACCGTCGGCGGCGACGGCTTCGAGCCGCAGGTCGATCCGGAAGACCCGAACATCGTCTACAGCCAGTGGCAGCACGGCGGCCTGGTGCGGCATGACCGCCGCAGCGGCGAAATCGTAGACATCAAGCCGCGCGAAGCCCCCGGCGAAGATCCGGTGAAGTGGAACTGGGATTCGCCGCTTCTGATCAGCCCGCACAACCCGCACCGACTCTATTTCGGCGGCAACAAGCTGTTCCGCTCGGATGATCGCGGCGACAGTTGGCGGGCCATCAGCGGCGACCTGTCGCGCGGCCTCGACCGCAATCAGCTTGAGGTCATGGGCAAGATTCAGAGTGTGGACGCGGTCTCCAAGAATCGCTCAACGTCGATCTATGGCAACACGGTGGCGCTGACGGAGTCGCCGCTGGTCGAAGGACTGATCTACGTCGGTACCGACGACGGCCTGGTTCATGTTACCGAGAACGGCGGTGAATCCTGGCGGACGATCACCGTCTTCCCCAAGGTGCCGGACATGACGTATGTCGCGGGTCTGTGGGCGAGCGTCCACGACGCCGACACGGTCTACGCCGCCTTCGACAACCACAAGAGCGGCGACTTCACGCCCTACTTACTCAAAAGCTCCGATCGCGGCCAGCGCTGGACGTCGATCGTCGGCGGCCCGGACACGGCGATTCCCGACAGGCACGTCGTCTACAGTTTCGGCGAAGATCACGTGAACAAGAGCCTGCTGTTCGCCGGCACCGAGTTCGGCGTGTTCTTCACCATCGACGGCGGCGAGAAGTGGATCAAGCTCAAGGGTGGGCTGCCGACGATCTCGGTCAAAGACCTCGACATCCAGCGGCGCGAAAACGACGTCGTGCTGGCGACGTTCGGTCGCGGATTCTACGTACTCGATGACTACGCGCCGCTGAGGCAGGTCTCCGCGGAACTCCTGGACAAGCCGGCGGCCATTTTTCCGGTTAAGGATGCGCTCCGCTACGTCGAGACGAATCGCCTCGGCAGTTCCGACGGTCGTGGATCGCAAGGCGCGACCTACTACCTCGCGCCCAACCCGCCGTTCGGGGCGGTGTTCACGTACTACCTGAAGGACAAGCTGACGACGCGTAAGGAGCGCCGACAGGAGGCGGAGAAAAAGGCGATCAAGGCCGGCAAAACGCCGCCCTATCCGACCCTGGAAGAGCTTCGGGCGGAAGACGAAGAGATCGAGCCATCGGTTTTCCTGGAAGTTCGAGACGCGGACGGAAACGTCGTCCGTCGCGTCGACGGTTCACGAGAGAAAGGCATCCATCGCGCATCCTGGGATCTTCGGTATCCGGCGGAAACGCCCGTGTCGCTCCGGGCGGATACGGACCGGGCGCCGTGGGAGCGCGTTCCCTCCGGTTCGCTGGCGTGGTCCGGAACTTACTCGGTCACGCTGTATCAACAGGTCGATGGCACAGCGACGGCGATCGCCGGGCCGGAGTCGTTCGAGGTGGTCCCGCTGGAACTCGCCACGTTTGCAGCACGGGATCGTGCCGAGGTTCTGAGCTTTCAGCGCCAGGTCGCCGAACTGCGCCGGGCGGTCGAGGGCGCCGTTCGCGTCGCCGGGGAAGTGCAGAATCGCATCAATCACCTACGCAAGGCCGTCATGGATACGCCCGGCGGCGACGCGGCCGTGCTGGCCGATCTCCAACGGATTCAGCAGCGCTTGAATCGCATTCTGACGGACCTGCGCGGGGATCAGACGCGGCGCAAACAGGAGGAACCGACGCCGCCATCAATCGTCGAGCGCGTGCGGAACATCGTCGGCGGTCAGTGGGACGTCACGTCGGCGCCGACGAAGACGGAACGGGACGGGTATCGCTATGCCGGCGCGGCCTTCGCAACCGCGCTGGCCGACCTGCGCGAACTGATCGAGAAGGATCTGGCCGGCATCGAAGCGCGGCTCGAGGCCGCCGGAGCGCCGTGGACGCCGGGGAGAATCCCGGAATGGACGCCGGACGATGCAACGTCTGACGCTGTGACGAAGCCCGACGCAGACCGGCGGACCCGGCGGGGCCGGCGCCCCTCCGAAAGAGAGTGACCGACCGAAACGGGCTTTCGGCCTGCGCCCCGGCGTGGTAGGGTGTGTTACTCACGGCACGCAGGCAGACCCCGCCAGCGGCGGGATGGTTCGTTGTCCGTGACCCGTCGGCTGCGGCCGTGGTTTTGTGATTCTCGGACGATACGCGGCCGGCCGGGTTCCGTGACAGGTTCCTCCGACGAGGTGCCGATGGGATAGCGGTCCGGATCGGCATCGGTGGCGTCCCGGCGCCGCGGATGGTGCCGTCGTGGCAGAGGATCGTGGTACGCCCGGCTCAGTTTTCGTCGGGGCTTGGGTCACTCCGCCCGAGTCTGGCCCGGTGACGTGGAAGTGAGGTCGACAGGGACCATGCAAGCGAAACGACAAGCCGCCATAAACGTCAAAGCGTTGATCATTCTCTGTGTTGTCGGGGTCGTGCTCTCCGGCGCCGCGTTTGCCGGTTGGAAGATTCGCAAGAGAATGATTGCGGATAACGCCAAGAAGGCCGGCGATGCAGCCTGGAACGTCGGCAATTACAAAGAGGCCGCGCGGAATTACCGCCTGTACGTAGAGCGATACCCCGACAAGAGTCCCGACATCCTGAAGCGGTACGCAGAGGCCAACCTCAAGGTCGTCCCCATCGAGGCGAACAACGTGGGCCAGGCCATCGCGGCCTACCGCCGTCTGCTGCGGGTCGAGAACCAGGACACGCCGGAGAATTTCCGGACGGTGGTCGAACTCTACTTTCAGGTGGGCGAGTTCGGCGAGGCCGGCGTAATCGCCGAGCGCTGGCTGGCGAAGGAGCAGGCGGACGCCGGTGATTCGCTGGATGCGGCCTGCGTCGGCATTCCGGCCGCCGTATGGCACGCCCGCTGTCTGATCGCGCAGCGAAGTTTCGCGTCCGCCCGTGGCAAGCTGGAGGCGATCGCCACATCCAGGGACGACGGCTGCGCCGTTCCCGACGGGCTGGAGGCGCACCTGCTGCTGGCGGAACTCGAGCGCATCGAGGCTGAGGGAAACCGCGAATGGCGCAACGCGGCCATCGCGCGCTACGCCGCGGCGTTGGAGAGATTCCCCGACTCGGCGCGGGCGCTGGCCCTGCTCGCCCGCACGCGGCGCGAGCGCGGAATCGTCAACGGCGACCCTGACGACCCGCCTGTCGACGCGGAATCCGCCCCGCCTTTCCTCAGCGACACGCCGGAAGAGAATCTGATCAACGCCACGGCCATGAACAGTGACGACCCGTCGGTTCGCCTGGTGCTGTTCGCGGAGTGGCTGGATCGGGGCAACGGCGAGCAGTCGCGCAAACAGCTCGACGCCATGTGGGACACGGATGCCGCCACGCTCGAGAAGTACACCATCCGCAACACCGAGCAATGGCGGATGTTCCTCTACCGGGCGGAAACGGAGTGGGCGCAACTCACAGGTGACACGGTCCGGGTCGCGCCAAAGGTCGAGGAGGCGCTGAAGGATCTGCCGGCGCGGCAACGAACCTTGTTTCTGCCGGCGGCCGTGCAGTTCTTCGTCGCGGCCGGACAGGCCGAGCGAGCGGACAAGCTGCTGACCGAGTACGAAGCGAAGCTGCCCGAGGTCCGCGACCCCAACGACGATGATCGACTGGCCATCCAGTTGACCCGGGCGCGCATCGCACTGATCCGCAATGACCCCTACGGCGCGATCAATGGGCTTCAGAACTTCCTGACCCGACGACCCAACGACACCGACGCGCTGCGGCTGCTGATCGCGGCCTACGAGCGGACCGGCCAGGATGGGCGCAGAGCCGAAGCGCTGGAGCAGTACGCCCGAGTCGTTCCGACCGATCTGGCGGCGACCGTACAACTTGCGCGCCGGCGCCTCATACAGGGCGATCCGCAGATGGCGTTCGCATTGGCGGATCGGGTGCCGGCTGGCGGACCGCTGGCAGGCGAGGCGAGTGTCATCAAGTTCCAGGCGGGCGCGATGGCGGCCGCGCAGGGCGCTGCCACGAACCCGGGCGGTGCGGCACGGCCCGGCACGGGCGCCGATCCTCGCGTGGCCCAACTTGCGGAACTGGCCACGCAGTTCCCGAAGCGGACAGACATCCGAATCATGCAGGCGGCGGTCGAGCCGGACCGCGCGATCGCAATCCTCTCTGCCGCCATCGAAGAATGCGATCGCCCGGTCGAGGCGTACATTCAACTCGCCCGCATCCACGGCAGCGACGAGCGCATGGACGAAGCCGTCACGCTGCTGGAAGAGGCGGTCACGCGCATCACCGACGCGCCGGGATTGTGGATTGCGCTGTCCGAGTTTCAGGAACGATCCGGCAACGCGGACGCGGCGCGTGCCTCGCTCGACCGGGCGCGCGACGCCTTTCCGGACGCACCGGACGCGCGGCGCTCCATCGCGTTCGCGCGGGCCGCGCTGGAGTTCCGAGCCGACGATCGCGACGCCGCGATTGAAGCGGTCACCAAGCACCTCGCCGAAGACTCGAAAGAACGCCCGGCGGACGTCGCAACGCGAGAGTATCTTCTCAACGTACCCGAGATCCGGGATGACGCAGCGCGTGCCGGTGAACTGGTCGCCCAGATCAAAGCGATCGAGGGCGATGCCGGCCTGACGTGGCGACTGCACGAAGCCAACCTGCTTCTGCGCAGCGCCAACTGGAAGACCGACAAGGCCGCGAAAGACAAGATCGAGGCCCATCTGAAGTACTGTATTCAGGCGGATCCCAACGCCGAGGCGCCGGCAGTCCTTCTGGCGGGGTTCTACCAGCAGCGATCGGGAGCCGGAGCGGCGACGCCGCAGGATCTGGCGGCCGCGGAGAGCGTGCTGCGCAGGGTGGTGGAGCGAAACCCGCGGGCGTCGGGCGCCGCGGATCGGCTGATCGGATTGCTCAACAGCCAGGGACGCATCGACGAGGTGAAATCGCTGAACGCCGCGTTGGCGCAGAAAGGCAACCGCCGCAGCGCCGACAACCTGGCCGTCGCGCTGGTCGCCGAAGAGCTCGACGATGCCATCACGACCTTGAGGCAACAGGTTCGCCAGGATCCCGACAACGTCGATCGTCGCCTGCTGCTGGCGAAGCTGATCTTTGCCGACTCGGAGGGCACGGCGATGGCCGAGGTTGAGGAGCACCTCTCGGCCGCGCAGGCCGCCGCGGACGACCCTACCGCCTCCGTGCTCGCGCGGGCAGAAATCTACGCGGCGATGGCCGGCGTCCACGACAAGGCCGGCCGGGCGGAAGACGCGAAGGCGAGCCGTGCGGAGGCGCTTCGCGTGGTGGACGAACTGTTGGAAACGCATCCGGGCTTCGCGGCCTACCAATGGCGGGCGGCCTTCTATCAGCGACAGGGCGATGGCGAGGCGGCCGAGCAGGACTTCATGAGGCTCACGACCCTGGAGAACCAGAAGCCGGCGGGGTACCTGGCGCTGGGGCGTTTCTACCTCCAGCGCGGTGACGCCGCGCCGGCACAGGAAGCGTTTCGAGCGGGCCTGGCGCTGGCGCCGGACGATGTCGGGCTGGGCATCTCACTGATGGGCGTGCTCATGGGCAGCACGAATCCCGCCGAGCGACAGGAGGGGCAGGCGTTGCTGGAGCGGCTTCACGACGCCCACCCGGACAACCCCGTCATTCTGATGGCCTATGCGGCGGACCTCCTCCAGTCTCTCGACGCCCAGACGTCGGAGGCGGACGCCAAAGCAAAGCGCGACGCCGCGACACGCTCACTTGAAACCGCCGTGCAGGCCCAGGACTCGCTGGTCATGGGTCATCAGTTGTTGATTCAGTTGAAGCTCAGCAATGGCGACATCGACGGCGCCGCGGTGGCCGCCGATCGCGCCGCGGCTGCCAACCCGGACGACGTCGGGTTGGCGCTCACGCGAATCAACGTGCAGCGACGCATCAATCCGGGCCTTGCGCGGCAGCTTGCCCGCCGGTTGGCGGACGATCATCCGCAGAACGCAGACGCGAACTACCTCCTGGCGTCGATCGAATTCAAGACGTTCAGGGATGCACGTGCGGCACTGGCCCCGATCCGCCGCGCGTCCGAAGCTGCTCCCGACAGCGCAGCGGTCGTCCTGTTGCGGGCGGAAGTGTTCTCGGCAATGGACAACCCTGACGCCGCCATTACCAGCCTGCGCAACTTCGATCGAGACTATCCGGATCGCATGACGGCCCCGCTGGCGGCGATCGTGGCCGAACTCTACCGCGCAAAGAAGGAACGCAGCGAAGCGGCGAGCTGGCTGGAACGCGCCCGCTCGCTGGACCCGGACGACGGCGCTGTGTTCCAGGTCGATCTGGCACTGCTCCTGACGGATGAATCGCGCCCGGATCGCTTCGACGAAGCGGTCGTGCGCCTGCGACAGCGCGTCCAGTCTCACCCGGACGACCACGATTCGTTCCTCATGGGCGCGAAGAGCCTGATGGGGCTGGGTCCGGCGTATCACGAGGCAGCCCTGGAGCAGTATGACGCCGCGATCGCAACCCGCCCCGACAGCATCGGCGCCCACCTGGGTCGCGCGACCGTGGCCTTCATGCTCGACCGGCGCGACGAAGCGCTGAGCAGCTTCGACGCCGCGCTGGCTCTCGACCCGAACAACGTCGACGCATCGAACGGCGCGGCGTGGATCCTGTACGAGAAGGGTGACCCGGCGAGTCTCGATCGGGCGCTGGAGCACGCCAACCGGGCCGTCCAACTCAGCGGCGGAACGCATCCGAACGCGCTCGACACGCGCGGCAACATCCAGTTCGCCAGAAAGGCCTGGGCCGACGCCAGACGGGACTTTGAGCGATGCGTCACGCTCGCCGGGCCGGATTCATGCACACGGGTCAAGGCGATGGTGCGGCTGGGCCAATGCCTGATCGAACTGGACGACAAGGCGGCGGCGCGCCGGCGGCTGGATGAGGCGACCGCGGCCAACGAGAAGCTCGGATGCCTGGACGAGGCGTACAAGCTCGATCTGACCCGCGCGGCCGACGCGGCGGCACAGTAGCGTCGCACGGCGCCTGCGCCGCCGTCCAACGACCCGGCGCCTGCCGCGCGCCCGGCAGAAGATGAGAGGGAACGGATGTCGCGGATTCTGCTGACCGGCGCGGCCGGTTTCATCGGCTCGAACCTGGCGGAGCGTCTGCTGGCCGACGGCCATGACGTCGTGGGCGTGGACAACTTCGACTCGTTTTACGATCCGCACGTCAAACGCCGAAACCTCGCCGCCGTCCTCGACGCCGGACGATTCTCACTGCGCGAGGCGGACATCCGTGATCGCGACGCGATGGAGCGCGTGCTTGCCGAGCGGCCGTGCGACGTCGTCGTCCATCTGGCGGCGCGGGCGGGCGTGCGACCCTCCATCGAGCAGCCCCAGCTCTACGCCGACGTAAACGTCAACGGCACGGTGACGCTGCTGGAGGCGGCCCGGACACACGGCGTGGGCAGGTTCATTTTCGCCAGCAGTTCCAGCGTCTACGGCAACAACCGCAAAGTGCCGTTTCACGAGGATGACCGCGTGGACGACCCGATCTCACCCTATGCCGCCACCAAGAAGGCGGGCGAACTGATCTGCCACACGTTTCATCATCTTTACCAGATGCCGATTACGTGCCTGCGGTTCTTCACGGTCTACGGCCCCCGCTGCCGTCCGGACCTGGCCATTCCGAAGTTCACGCGGCTGATCGACACGGGGCAGCCGGTTCCCATGTTCGGCGACGGCACGATGCGTCGCGATTTTACTCACATCCGCGACATCCTGGACGGCATCGTCAGATCCATCGAGCGGTGCAGCGGGTTTCACGTGTATAACCTGGGAGAGTCGCAGCCGATCGAGCTGCGCACGATGATCGAGACGATCGCCGCAGCGCTGGGCAAGCCGGCCCGCATCGAGCAGCGGCCGACGCAGCCCGGCGACGTGAACGTCACCTATGCCGACGTATCGCGTGCGAAGGCCGAACTGGGATACAACCCGACCACTGAGTTCGCGGATGGAATTCGGGACTATGTGGCGTGGTATCGGGCGAGCCGGGGTGCATGACAGGCTTCGCGGGTGGCACGGTCTCGTCTTCGAGGCCGTGGTGAGCGCAGCAGGCGCGCGGCGCTCGGGAACATGTCGTCGCAGCATTCCACGGCCTGCCTTCGGCAGACCGTGCCACGCAACGCCGTTCAATTAATCATGGGGGTAGCGAGCGTAAGTTG
>CAZYLK010000014.1:0-56354 GCA_964648365.1 uncultured Phycisphaeraceae bacterium | reverse complement strand
TCCGGATGTCGCGCTCGGAACAGCAGGGGGGTGAACCACCCGAGCACGGCTGCGCCCCCGGATTCCGGTACTGCCATGAACGCACGGTCGACCGCGCGCGCGATTCCACTGGATGAAGACACGGCGTGCCGGGGTTGCGGGTACAACCTGCGCGGGCTGCTGACGGACGGTCGGTGCCCGGAGTGCGGCGCGTTCGTCTGGCTGTCCACCGCCGGAGAACAACTGAAGTATGCCAACCCGGCGTGGCTGGCGGACGTCGCGCGCGGCGCGAAGGGCATGCTGGTGGCGCTATCGAGCGTCGTTGTTGTGCCGGGTATCACGCTTGGCCCGTTTGCACTGCTCGAAGAGTGGTTCGGTGTTCAGGTTCACCCGGTCGAGTTCGCTATATGCCTGGTTGAACTGGCGGGATCGTGCGGCATCGGGCTGTGGTCACAGTGGCTCTACGCCTCGCCGGAGGCCGGCGCGGAGGATCGGCAGAACGGCATCCACGCGCCTCGCTGGCGCGTCCGCGCCGGCGTCATCGCAACGCTCGCCAGCGTGACCCTGGCGGGGCTTATCCACTGGGCGCCGGCCGGCGGCGTGGAAACGTATCTGCTCATCGCGCTGCTGGCGTTGGGTTCCCCGTTCGGCGTCACGGGGTGCGTGGCGATGCTGGCGTACGCGCGACACTCACTGGAACTTGCCTTGCGCGCTGGCGACCCGTCGGCGGCAGCCTCCGCCGCGGGCTACGCGAAATGGTACGCGCGCGGTTGGTTCGCCGCGGCTGCGGGCGGGCTGATGAGTCTTGCCGCTGCGCCCGCGCTCTTCATTTCCTTCGCGGCGGTGCCGATCCTGATGATCTTCGGCGTGCTGATCCTGATGCTGCCGCACCACATCGTGTCGCGGTTGAACAGCGATCTGGCCCAATCGAGACGCCGCTGGCAACGCTGACCGCGCGGGCCTACCCCAGCAACGCATCATCCGGCAGCGGCGGCGCCTCGTGCGTGCTGATCGCGGCCAGCAGCAGGGCGTGGGCGAACTCGGTGCGGCGGCGCATCATCCCCACGGAGAGCTCAGCGTCTGTATATGGTTCCCCGCGCTCGTCATAATGGCCGATGACCACAACGTCTCGAATCAGATCGATCTCCAGCCAGGCATCGGCAAGATCGTAGCGCGTGACGCGAACAGGAATTCGTCCGAGTGAGCTGAACTCCATCACGTCAAGCCGGCCAGGAACGACCCGGTAGTAGGTCGGCCAGAGGAACATGGCCGTGGCGACACCAGCCGCCACCGCCGCGCCGCCGGCGCCTTGTCCTACATATGGGCCACCGCCGATCAGGACATAGAGGGTAAGCACGAGCACCAGGAATGTGACAACGGATATTGCCGCAACGAGCAACCACCGGGTCCACGGGAGACTGCTTGCCAGAAACGGCCTGAAAACCTGGGGCTCGAAAGCCACGTCCTGAAGTTCGCCGTGCCGCAGGATCGATTGCGGGTGACAGACGCAGTTGAGGCGGACGTCGGGATCCGGTCGCTCCACCGTGTCCGCGTCGAGCGACCGGAACTCGCGCACGAGGAGCCAGAAAAGGGGTGCGATCAGCGCCACGGTGTAGCCTGCGATCGCCGCGATGGTCGCAGTGCTCGACGCGAAGACCCGGTAAGTCACCATGCCGATACCGACGCCACCCAATGCAATCGGGAAAATGATCGCCTGCTGCGCGAGGGATTCCGCGATACGCCAGCGTTTGAGCCTGCGTGTTGAGTGACGGCAAAAGACGATCCGCTCCGCGGAGTGCGCCGCCACCTGTGTGGCGTTGGCGGGCGACACCGCGACGGCAGGTGCCGGCTGATCGAACTCTGCAATCTTGTCGTCCAACGGTTTCATCCCAGCAACGCATCCTCCGGCAACGGCGGCGCCTCGTGCGTGCTGATCGCGGCCAGCAGCAGGGCGTGGGCGAACTCGGTGCGGCGGCGCATCAGCATCAGCGGGAACTCGCCGGTCGGCGGCACGCGGGGCGCTGACGACGGGTCAATCTCAGCGGCCGCCGGCGACTGGGCATCAACGGCTGTCGCCGGTGGCGACGCCGAATCAACGAACGCGCCAGGCGCTGACGCAGGAACAACGATCGCTGCCGCGGGGACGGTAGTATCTCCGCCTGCTGCCGGGCCGGTCGGTGGGGCACTGCTTGACGAGCCGGCCGCGTCGGAAGCGGCGGGCTGCGCGTCGGCCGCGTCGCCGACGCAGGCGACATATCGCCGCAGGTCGATCTCGATGCGCGACTGCCGCAGGTCGTAGCGGTCGAGGCTGATGACCTGGTTTCCCAGCAGGCTGAATCGCATAACGTCGAGTCTTCCCGGGACGATGCGATAGTACGTCGGCCACAGCCCCATGGCGACGGCGTGGCCGGCCGTCAGCGACGCCCAGCCGAGTATGTAGCCGAACGACAGCGCGTTTCGTACGCCCAGCCAGCCGGCGGCCCACCAGATCAGCACGAAAGTAGGCACGGCGGTCCCGGCCGCGGCGATTTTCATATGACGGGTAAAGTCGCGGGCGTAGCGGGCGGGAAAGATCGCCGGCTCGAACGGCACGTCGCGCAGCTCGCCGTGTTGCACGATCCAGTCGGGCGGAGCGACGCAGACGAGCCGCGCGTCCGGCGTGGCGCCCGCGACGTCGATTGCCATGAACTTTCCCCGCCGTTTCAGCCAGCGGGCGAGGACGACGGCACCCAGGATGGCGGCATAGCCGCAGAGTACGCCGGCCGTGAGCCAGCGGTTGCCCGCGGCACGGTCGGCTGCGGCGCCGACCAGCACGCCGACCGCCATCGCGAGAAAGAGCATTCCGTTGATGGCGGCCTGCCGCTCCGTCTGGGCGCGCCGCAGCGCGCGCTTCGATTCGCGACAGAAGACGATCGGCTCCACCGGCGCGTCGTCGCTGACGGGATCTCGGTTGTGGACGGTGTTCGTGTCCATGCTTCAGTCTGCTGCCGGCCGAGCGATTCTCAGTGCCTGCGCACGATGCGTCGCAGGCTGCTTGCTGTGCGTCATCGGCGGCCGACGGCGGGCGGCGGGCTTGAAACCCGCCCGAAGCTTCCGGGCCTGTCCCCACTGCGAACGAACCACGATGCAACGTCAGCCCAGCAACGCATCGTCCGGCAGCGGCGGCGCCTCATGCGTGCTGATGGCCGCCATGAGGATGGCGTGGGCGAACTCCGTGCGGCGCCGCATCAGGTACAAGGGATACTCGATGGCCGGGGTGCGGTCACCTGTTTTTTCGTCGCGCTCCCAGGGCGGAGCGGGCTGGCCGAGGCTGAGGACGAAGCGGCGAAGGTCGATCTGTACCCAGGTGTCGCGCAGCGGGTGGCTCTTGAGGTAAACCGGTTCCCAGTCCAGCAGACTGAAGCGCAGTACGTCCAGCCGACCGGGGACGACGCGAAACCAGGTGGGCCAGAGAAGAACTGCGGTGATGTACCCGGCGGCGGTTGCGGTCAGCCACAGGAACAAACTCGGGGCGTCGCGCGTGATGCCGAGCGCCCATGCCCCGAACCATAGCACAGCGAACACCCCGATGGCGGTGATCTCCCGGGCCTTTTTCATCCGCGTGCTGAGGACGTAGGGGTTGTAGAATCGAAACAACTTCGGCTCGAACGGAACATCGCAGAGGTCGCCGTGCTGCAGGATCCACGGCGGGGCGGCGACGCAATTGAGGCGAAGGTCGAGGCGCGGCTGGTCCATCGGTACGGCGGCCAACTCGCGCCGGCGGCGATACCAGATGACGAGCGCCGGTATGGCGACCGCGGCGCCGAGGCCGCAGAGCGCGACCACGGCCGCAGGTGTGCTGCCCGTGGCGGTGTGCAGCGCGTCGGCGATCAGCAGCGTGAATGTGGCGAACAATGCGAAAGCGATGCTCCGGGCCAGACCTGGCTCGGGATGTGCCTTGGCGTATTGCCAGTACTCAGCACGACAGAAGCCGATCGCGTCACGACAGCCGGGCGGATGATACGCGCCGGATTCGTCAATCGAAGGTTGATCGCGTGATGCCGCCGCGCGGTTGCTTTCATCGGTCGCCGACACGCCCGGCGTCACCCGTTCTCGCGCAGCACGCGCACGAGTCCGACCACACCGCGAATGACCAGGCTGGTCATCAGCAGCAGCAGGAGTGTGGCGACGGTCAGGTTCAGCACAGCCCACCCGGTCTGCACGCGCGGATCCTCGACGGCGAACAGGCGCGTCGTCACGGCCGCCAGGATGCCGAGCACCAGGATCGCCCCCAGCGAACCTTTCAGGTAGCCGGGGAACGGCGCCATGCGGATCGTCATGCAGACGAGCAGATAGGCGAACAGCCACGTCCGCCAGCTTGTCAGGTCTGACGTGGTCAGCGCGGCCGACATGCGCTCCATCAGCGTCACCAGGTCGCGGATGAGTTGCCACCAGCCGGCCAGCGAAATCGGCAGCTTGTCGGAAACGACGGAGGGCATCGGCCCCAGCGCGACGCTGCCGCCCAGGTAGAACGTCGCCAGGAATATCCCCAGCGCACACGCCAGCAGCGGCAACATGCCAATGATGACCGGCCCGATGATCGGGATGCGCGGTTGCGGGTTGGAGGTGTTTTCGGGCGCGGCGGATTCGTCGTCCTTGATAAGCGTCGTGTTTGAAATCGTCGCGCCGGTGATCAGCAGGCCGATCACGTGGCCAGTCTGGGCGAAAAGCGTTCCCGGCAGCAGGAGCGTGTTGAAAAACTTCGGCCGGATCATCCCGCCCCACAGCCGGGCGACGCCCCATGCGGTCAGGACGATGACCAGCAGCCAGAATGTCATTGCAACGTACGGCATGGTGCTTTTCCCCGGGTGCCGGCGGCGTCGCGTGCCCGTCGCCCGCCAGCACAACGTATCGCCGGATATCGGCGCGCGCCCGGTGCCGGCCTTGAGCGATAGTTCCCGGTACGCGCTGGCGTGCAAGCAGCGAGCCGCGGGCTTTAGCATTCGCGATCTCGGCGGACCAGACGCGGCTCCATGACGCGCACGATGACTTTCGGATGCGGCCGCCCAGGCGCATCGTCGCGCGGGCTGAAGCCTGGCGGCTCGCAGGAGGATCATGTTCCGCTCACGCGGCGGTCCCCGGCGTCGGAAGCGCGATGCCGTTCCGCTCTTCCCTGACTCCCTTACTCCCTGCTCCCTCACTCCCTTCCTCAAAGGTGCGTCACGATCGGCTCGCCGATGCAGAGGCGGAGCAGGGCGGATTCGTCCGGTTCGATGCCGAGGCCGATCCCGCGCACCCGCGGCGGGCGGCCGGCGTAGCCGAACTGGAGCGGCCGGCGGACGATGTCGTGCGAGAGCAGAAATCGGCCGTACGCGCCCTCCAGCCATCGGACCGACGGACAGACGCTGACCAGCCGCAGGGCGGCGGCGGTCAACAGACTGGTTTCGCCCACCATGCAGCCGATCTGCAACTCCGCCCCGATCCGTCGGATGAGCTGGGCCAGATGCAGCGACGCCAGCAGGCCGCCGCACTTGCTGACGCGGACGTTGAACACGTCGGCGACACCGAGATCGTTGAGGAGCACGGCGTCGTCGCGCGTGATCACGGACTCGTCGTGGACGATGGGGATGTCGAACAGATCCTTGAGGATCGGCAGATCCTCTTCCTGCCCGCGCGGCAGGGGCTGCTCGATGCCGCTGATGACGTAGTCACGCCAGTCGCCGAGCCGCTCGATGGCCTCGTCTTTGCTCCAGGCCCCGTTGGCGTCCAGGCGGAGCGTGGCCTTCTCGGCGACGAGCGGCTTCGCCAGGTATCCCGCCACGGCCGCGACGCGGGCGTCGTCGTCGTCCATGCCGACCTTCAATTTGAAATGTCGCAACCCGCCCCAGTACATGAGCCGCAGCTTGCGCAGCAGCCGGGCCGGCTCCCGCGCCGCCAGCACGCCGGAGAACCGGGCCTCGGGCAGCGACCCCGGCGTCCCGAACCCGGGCAGTCCCATCCAGGCGACGACGTCGTCAAAGCTGCGTTCGAAGAACCGCATCGAGGCGTCCAGCAGCGCCAACTCCAGCGCCGCCCGCGCCGCCGGAAGGGGGGTGCGGTTGGCGTCGTGAAACGGGAGCGCGTCGATCTGCTCCAGCGCCTCGCCGAAGCTGGTGGGGTTGAACCCCAGCATGGCCTCCTGCAGCGCGCCTTGCAGGTGCGACATGACGGATTCGTTGGTTTCGCCGGTGACGTATCGGCGTGGGAGGGTCTCGCCGTAACCGCGGACGTCCTCATTGAATTCGACCGCGACGACGATGGGCTCGGCCACCGCCCGGTCCGCCGCAGCGTGCGTCACGCGGTGCCGCAGCGGGATCGAGAGCGGATACAGCCGGATGGTCTGAACGGTGGCTTTTCGCACGCGAGAATCCCGGTACCCGGAGCAACCTGACGGCGATTGTAGGGGTACGCGACGGCCGGGAAAGGGGGGACATGGCGCCGCCGCCAGCCCCGGTCGCGCGCGATCGTGCGCCGCGAGCATCTTTCCGATTCTGCGTCGTCGGCGAGGGTTGACTTGCCATTGACAAATCGGTAACATTGGGTCAGTGGTCGTGGTTTCAGGCTGGGGAGCGTGGCTCGGCGAAGCGTCGCGACGGAGCCGGTTCCAATTCAATTCACCGGCCTGATTACACGCAGGAACAGTTCGTTTTGGGCGCGTCGGCTCACGTCGTAACAGGCCGCGCGCGGGTCGTCCTATTGTGGACATGTTGCGCACGTTTCGTGCCGCGGAAGGGGTCCGTCGGACAGGTGCGCGAGGAGGAGCGTCATGCAGCGTAGAGTTTTTGGTTTCGGTAGTGTTCTCGTGATGGTGGCCGCGGCAGGCGTGTATGCCCAGCCGGCGAATCTCCCGTTCTCGGATGATTTCGATTCGTACAATGCCAACGCGGGTCTTTCGGCCCAGTCGAACATCTGGGAGACGTGGGACAACATTCCGACGGTGGACGCGGTCGTCAGCGCCGAGCAGGCTCGCTCGGGCGCCAATTCCGCCAAGACCGTCGCTGCCGAGTTGGGCTTCTCCGACTCCGACCTCATCCTGCAGCTCGATGACCCGAGCAACTGGCAGGGCGACTGCTATGAGCTGATTACCTACCAGTATCTGCCCAGCGATCAGAACGGCGAGAGCTACTGGATCGTCCAGTCCATCTATGCCCACGGCGGCACCAAGGTCTGGGCGGTGCAGATCCACATGAACGCGGCCACCGGCGTCGCGACGGCCGACTTCGGCGGCGAGACGATCCCCGTCAAGGTCGACACGTGGGTCGAGCTCCGCGTGCTGGTGGACTTCAACGGCGACCTGCACCAGGTCTACTACGACGGCCAGCCCTTCTTCGCCCAGCCGATCTCCTGGATCAACGCGATGAACGGCGGCAACGCCCCCGAGATGGCGTCGCTGGACTGGTACGCCAACCTCGTCTGCTGTGCGTACTATGACGACCTGACGGTTCGCGAGATCGACGGCGACTGCCCGTTCGCCGGTGACAAGCACTGCATCTACAGCATCAAGAAGAACACCAAGGCCAAGAAGGGCTGCGCGGTCTGCCCGCGGAAGGGCGACGCCTACGAGACCGAGGCGACTTGCGAAGACGTCGGCGACTGCCCGAAGAAGATCAGCGTCAAGCAGATCCCGTGCCCGGACGGCGGCCGTGGCTTCTGCAAGAAGCTGAAGGCCAAGAAGGCCACCGACTGCGCCTAGTCGCAGCGATCCGAATTGAAGGCGACCCGGCGTAAGCCGAGTGCGCTCTGCGGCACGCCCGCGATGAGGTTCTCATCGCGGGCGTGTTTGTTTGCCGCCGGAGGGTGTGTTCCGTCGCGCGGACGTCGCCGTGACAAGCGCCCGTGCCGAGTCCTTGCGCGAGCGCCTGCCGTGCGCCGCCACAGATGGAGCTACTGTCCCCGCCTCGGACGGGACCGTGCCCGCTTACGGTCGTCGTCGTCGTCATTGTCGTTGCGGTTGCCCCGGCCGTCGTCGTCGTCATTGTCGTTGTCCGGCCCCGCGTCGTTGTCATTGCGATTGCCGTTCCCATCGTCCGAGCCGTTGCCCTGGCCGTCGTCATTGTCATTACCGGATCCGTTGCCCGGATCGCCGTGGTCATCGTTGTCGTTGCCGGATTGCGAAGCGTTGTCGTTACCCGGCCCACCCTCGTTGTCGTTGCGGGAGCCGCCCGAATTGTCGTTGCCGGCCGATCCGTCGCCCCCGACGTTCGCATTGACGGAATCGTCGCCGCCCGAGCCTCCGCCGGTGCCGTCGTCGGTTCCATTGTCGTTGGCGCCTCCCATGTTGTTGATATTGACGTCCAGCGTCAGCCCGAGGCCCGACGTCAGCGCGCTCAGATCGAGGCTGCCACAAGCTGCTACGCTGATCAGCGCCAGCGCCGCCATCCCAACCGCCACCCTCCGACGATGCATCCTGTTCTCCATAAGCGACGTGCGTGAAACCCGGCGGCCCCGGCCGCCTGCAACCGACCGCGGCGCGCACGAACGCCGGGTGCGGGTCGATGCCGGGGATAGCAATCGGGATGCCGGGCGTCCGAGGCGTTTCTGAGCCACCCCAGGCGGCTTCGGCCGGCAGGCCGCGGCCGGGTCTGCGAGCGGGCTCGCGGCGCAGCGAGCCAGCACGCGGTCGGTCCGACGAAAGCCGGGTGTCTGCGGTGCCGATAACCCGATGGGCGTACCACCGTGCGTGCGCCGTCGGCTGGCCTTGAGGTACGGTCCCGTGGGTCTGTGGAATCGCATTCTTGACGCGCTGACCGGAAGCTCCTCGTCCGCCCCCAAAGAGCCGGATGGGGCCGTTCTTCGTGAGCGAAAAGCCGGTGGCGTGGCCGTCGCTGAGCGCCCTTTGGAGCCGGTGTCCGCAACCCGGCCGGCGGGGCCGACGCCGGCGCCGTCTCCGGCAGCGTCCTCAGCCGCGGCGGGGACGCCGGCCGTGGAGCCGCCCTGGTATGCGCCCCGCGACGGTGCGCCGGCGCGCGAGCCGATCCCCGTCGAGCAGCCCGAGATGACGCCCGAGGCCCGCGCGCTGGAAAACGCGCTGATCGAGCAGTTTGACGGGCACGATCTGTCCCTGCCGCCCCTGCCGCGGTCCGCCGATCGCGTGCTCAAGAAAATGCGCGAGGACAGTTGCGGCGCCGCCGAAATCGCGGACGAAATCGAAGACGATCAGGTCATGGCGGCCGAGGTGATCCGCATCGCCAACTCGGCGCTCTATCGCGGGCTTAACAAGATTTCCGCCATCCGCCCGGCCGTGGCGCGGATGGGCGTAGATGCCATCCGCACGCTGATGCTGCACCAGTCGCTCAAGGCGGCGACCTTTGGGCGCAAGGGCGTTGACGAAGAACTGGCGGCGGTGCTGTGGTATCGCTCCGTCGCCGCCGCGCACATCATGCGCGGCCTGGCGGAGCTGACCGGCGTCGATCCGGAAGATGCGTTTCTGCTGGGCCTGCTGCACGACATCGGCAACGTCCTCGTGCTGCGCGAAGCGGAGAGTCAGCGTCATTATTCGAACCGACGCATCGACATCGAAACCTTTGAGTACATCTGCGCCCAGACGCACCAGGAGTTCGGCGAGCTGATCGCGACGGAGTGGAAGCTGCCCAAGGCGTTGACAGCCGTCATCTCGGATCACCATCGCTTCCCTGAAGCCGACGATCCGTACCGCACGCACCGCCTTATGACGCTGCTGACGGACATGGTCAACCAGGTTCTCGGCTACGGCATTCCGGCATCGTACGACCTGCTCCATTGCCGCCCGGCGGAGGAACTGCTGCTCTCCGACACGGCGCCGTATCGCTTATTCCTGGACAAGCTGCCGCGCGAACTGGAAGACGTGCTGACGAGCTTCGGCATCGAGGCGGGCTTGCAGAAGCGCCTGCGCAAGGGCGCGACGACGATGGAAATCCTCAACGAGTGGCTCTCCAGCATCCGGCTGGGACGCACGCACGACAAGCGCAAGCTCGGCCAGCGCCGCGCCCCCCGCTGGACCGTCGTCAATCGCACCGTCACGGTCCGCATCGACGGCGACCCCACGGAACACGAAGTTCCGCTGCTGGACGCCAGCGCCGGCGGAATCGCGTTCCTCTTCCCCGTTCCACTCCCGAATGAGCATCGCGTCTGGGTGCTCGACAAGCGCCGCGGACTGGAAATCTGCGGCCTGGTCGCCAACACGACGGGCAAGCCAAACGAACAGGGCATGTACCGCGTGGGCATCTCGATCAAACCGGCGGCGAAGTGACACATCGGCGTGTGCGCGCAGCCGACACGCGCGAGCCGCTGGGAGCGCACGGTTCCAGCCTGGCGGCGCAGGAGCAAACGTGTGTGGTTTGAAGCGATGCACCGTGCGATGGCTCACCCGACTGCCGCCAACGCGGCCCCGCAAGGATCATGCCCACAACGCTGAGAGCGGCACTGCCAGAAGACTGTCGCCGAACGATACGGTGCGCTCGCCCCGATAGAGGACCACGCCGCGTTTGAGCCGCTCGCCGACCAGGTCTTTCAAAGCGCGAATTCCTGCGAAGTCGCCGGACGTGACCGAACCCGCCGCCTTGACCTCGATGGCGACCAGGTCTCCGGCAGGATCCTCCGCCAGCACGTCGACTTCTCTGCCCGCCGGAGTGCGGAAGTGAAAGAGCTGAGGCTGTCGCTCGCTCCACGTCGCCTGCTTGGTCAGTTCCATGACGACGAAGTTCTCCAGCAGCGCACCCCCCAGCGCGGGTTCCCGTCGGATTCGCTCCCGATCGACAGCCAGCAGGGAACTGACCAGCCCGGTGTCGATCAGGTAGAGCTTGGGCGACTTGACCAGTCGAATGCCGAGATTGCTGGACCACGGCGGCAGCAGTCGCGCGAGAAACGTCGCTTGAAGGAGCGCAAAGTGCCGCCGCAGCGTCGTGTGCGGAATCGACAGGGCGCGCGAAACGTCGGCGTAATTGAGCAGCGCGCCCACGCGCGTCGCCAGCAGGTGGAGCAGTCGCGGCAGGTCGTCGATGTGCTCGACATCGCTGACTTCGCGAACGTCACGCTGCAGCACGGTGGTCACGTAGGACATGAACCAGTTACGCCGCCTGGCCGCGGTAGGTCGCGTCAACGCGTCAGGGAAGCCCCCGGCAAAGACCCTTGGCCACGCGTCGTCACGCGCTGCGATGTCGAGCGCGTCGTGCGCCCCGTCGAACGCACGGTCCAGGAATGAGTCCTTTCGTTCGGCGATCTCGCCCTGCGAGAGTGGCCAGAGGGTGACGATCTCCATCCGCCCAGCCAGTGACTCCGACAGGTTCGGAAGCATCAGCACGTGAGCCGATCCGGTCAGCAGAAACCGGCCCGGGCGCCGATTCCGATCGACCGACGACTTGATGGCCAGGAACAGCTCCGGCACCCGCTGAATCTCGTCGAGCACGACCTGTTCGGGCAGGTCGTCGACGAACCCGGCCGGGTTTCGCCGGGCGGCTGAAGCTTGGGTCGCGTCGTCAAAGTCGACAAACTCCCGACCATTCGTGAGCTGACGTGCGAGGGTCGTCTTTCCCGTCTGGCGTGCCCCGTGGATCAATGTTACCGGACTATCTTCGAGCGACTCGATTATGCGCTGGTGTAAATTTCGCCGCAGCATGGTGTAATTCTAGCCGCGCTGTGGCGAATTTGCAAAGCCGTGGAGGCGATTCGGCGGACGCAGCGCCTGTTCGAAAGGACGAACGCTCGTGTCGGGTTGAGCGCGCGGGAGGTTTTACTCTCCGATTGAACCCGGTGGTCCGGAAATGCTATCCTGCCCGTTGCCTCGACCGCTGGGCCCGGTGGAGGTCGGCCGGTGAGACCCTCAACTTCGAAGAGGTTGGCGGGCGGTGTCGCTCGCTACGGCCGAACAGGAGGCCCGCTCGCTGGGAGGATCAAGATGACGAAGCACTGGCTGCACGGACTGCTCATCGCGGCGCTGTCGATGCCGGTTGTGCTGCGCGCGGACGTCGCGCCGCTGGACGACCCGGACGAGGATGGACTGCCAGGAGTCTGGCAATCACAGGCGTCGGACGCCACTCGGCCCGCAGGCCCGCGGATCGCGGCCGAAGACATCCTGGCGGAATCGTGGGCAGGCAACAACTCATATGCCCTCGACAGCCAGACCGGCGCGGGCATCCTTCTGGGACCGAACGGTACGAGTACGATCAACGCCAGTTCGGCCGACTCCCACGGCACATTCTGGGCGGCGGGCAACGGCAGCAGCCTCTACACTCTGGACCCCGACACGGGTTTGCTCACGGCCGTTGTCCGCATCGGCGCCAACTCAGTGCGCGGGATGGCGTTCAATGACAACGATGTTCTTTACATCATCCAGGAAGGTGGTCCTGACCGACTGATGACCGTCGACACCAATACGGGTGAGACGACCGAAGTCGGCGGCACGGGCTTCACTGGCGTCCAGGGGCTGTGTTTCGGTCCGGACGGAACGCTGTTCGCCTGGGACATCGGGCGCGGACTGTTGACGGTCGATTCGAACTCCGGCGCGGCGACCGACGTGAACCCAAACGTCGGCGGTAACGCCAACATCCAGGCCATTGCGTTTGGACCGGACGGCGTGCTTTACGGCTGCCGCGAGGCCCTGTTCAAGATCGACCCCAACACCGGTGAGTTCAGCGAGATCGGCGGCGGCGGATACACCGACGTGCGTGGCATCGACTTCCCCGCTGCCAGCGTGGGCTGTGGCTACACCCTCAAGAAGAGTAAGTCCAAGGGCGGTTGTGGTACCTGCCCGCCGAAGGGCGCTGACTACGGCACCCAGACCGAGTGTGAGAAGGTCAAGGACTGCCCGAAGAAGCTCAAGACGACCATCGCCTGCCCGGGCGGCGGCAACGGCACCTGCAAGCTCAAGGGCAAGCGGTCGAGTTGCGGCTGATCGTCCGCGGTCGATTCTTGTCTGACTTCAGTGATAGAAGCGGCGGCGGGGTTTGCGCCTCGCCGCCGCTTTCGTATCTTGCGGCATCGAGACGCGCGGGGCGTCGAATCGCTTGTCCGTCCGCGGCATCACACGCGGAGAGCCGTCACGTGACCACGAATACCGATCCTGCCCGAGCTTGCGGCGATGACGATCGTCCGCAGATGGCACGGCTGCTGTCGCTGTGTTTCGCGCTGCCGGACGACCAGACGCAACTGTGGCTGAGCCGGATGGACCCGTCCGACGTGCGACTTTCTCGCGTGGACGGGCGTCTCGCGGCGATGCTGTTGCAGATCCCGATGGGGCAGTGGTACGGCGGCCGTCGGATTCCGATGGTCGGCATCGCGGCCGTCGGGACGTTTCCGGAATATCGGGACCGTGGCCTGGTGGCGTCGCTGCTGGCGGACTCGCTTCGCGAGATGCGTCAGCGGGGCGTGCCGCTGTCGACCCTCTACCCCGCGACACGCCACGTCTATCGCCGGCTCGGATACGAACTGGCGGGCGCGCGCTTTCGCACGACGCTGAGCCTGCGCGAACTGCCCCGGTTCGAGTCCGACCTGGCGATCGAACCGATCGCGGAAGATCGGCGGGCGGCGGTCGAGGCGACCTACGCTTTTTTCGCGGCGGCGCACAACGGGATGCTCGATCGCAACGCCCACATGTGGCTGCGCGTTCGCGAGCCGCGCGGGCAGAAGGCGGAAGGCTACTTGTTTTCCCGCGACGGCCGCGTGGAGGGGTATATGTATTACCTCCAGACGCGCGGCAATCCGCACCCCTTCTCGATGCAGGTTTCCGACTGGGTGGCGACGACGCCGGACGCGCTGCGGGCGTCGCTGCGGTTCCTGCACCGCTGCCGATCGCTGGTGTCCGACGTGACGTGGTTCAGTGCGCCGGTGACGCCCCTGCACGCGGTCCTGTCCGAACAGTGCTACACCATGGCCGAGGACGTGGGCTGGATGCTTCGAGTCGTGGATGTGGAACAGGCCCTTGTGCAGCGCGGGTACAACGCGGCGGTGTCCGCCAGCCTTCACCTGGACGTTCGCGACGACGTTCTCCCTGAAAACGCCGGGCGTTGGCAGGTCGAAATCGGGGAGGGCAACGTCGCCGTCAAGCGTGGCGGCCGGGGGGAGATCCGCCTGGACATTCGCGCGCTGGCGGCGATCTACAGCGGCCATCTGACGCCGTTCGACCTGGCGATGACGGGACAGGTGGAAGGCCCGCCGGAATCGCTGGCGGCGATGCAGGCCGCGTTCGCGGGACAACCGCCGTGGATGCTGGAGCAGTTCTGAGGCGGAGCGGACAGGTCGCCCCGCGTCGCAGCGGCGCGAGGCGCCAACCCGGGCGGGTCGTGGGGGGCCGGACGGGCGGGTGCCGTTCGGGCCACGCACCCGCTGCGGAACGGCTGTGAACCCGCCCTTGCCCACTGCCGATAATAGGATTACAATCACCCCTGCGAGGGGTATGCGCCCGCGCACTGAGGATGTCGGGGATGAATGAGTGGTTCGAGGCCGAATTGCGGGTCGAGCGAGCGCAGCAGTTGGCTGAGGCGCAGCGCTGGGCGGACGCGCTCGTCGAACTCGAGGCCGCGCTCGAAATCAATCCCCACAACGCGGCCTGGCACGCGCACCACGCCTTCCTGCTGGAGCAACTCGGCCGTCCGTCGGACTCCTTGCGTGCGTATGAGCGGGCGCTGGACATCGACCCTGACGACGCCGACATCCGCTTTGCCATGGGCGGCGCGTTGATGGCCCTGGGCCGCTACGCCCGCGCGGTCGAAGTCTACAGTTCGCTCGCCGTCGAGCATCCCAACGACGAGCGCGTCTACTGCCACCGCATCGCGGCCTACGCCGAACTCGGCCTCCACGACCAGGCCGAGGAGATGTTCTACCTCGCGCAGCAGATCGACGAGGACTGCCCCCACTGCTTCTTCCACATGGGTGCATCGCTGGCCGCCCGAGGCATGACAGCGCAGGCGATTGCCTGCTGGAAACGGGTGCTGGATCTGGATCCCGAGTACGCGGGCGTCAACGCCCGGATCGGGCGCGCTTATCGCCAGCAGCAGGAGTACGACCTCGCGCGGGAGTATTACCTCGCCGAGCTGCGCTGCAACGCTGGCGACACGGAACTGCTGTTCGAGATGGCCGAACTCGCGGTTGCGGCCGGGCAGCCCGCCTCCGCGCGCAACAAGCTGCAGCAGATCATCGAACTCGACCCCGAGCACGGCGGCGCGTTCTTCATGCTCGGGCAGATCTGCATCCAGAATCGTCAGTACGAGCGCGCCCTCCAATGCCTGGAGACGGCGGCCGTCCTTGGAGAAAGCCCGCCGGCGCTGGAGTTGCTCCGCGGCGAAGCCGCGCTCCACCTCGG
This sequence comes from uncultured Phycisphaeraceae bacterium, assembly GCA_964648365.1. GTDB lineage: Bacteria > Planctomycetota > Phycisphaerae > UBA1845 > UBA1845 > SURF-32. The sequence goes on along the minus strand of CAZYLK010000014.1, from coordinate 41,083 downwards.
CCGGCTCGACGAAGCCCGCAAGCTGCTGGAGGCCGCCGTGGAGCAGGCCCCCTCGGAACCCCGCGCGCATGTCGCGCTCGGCGACGCGCTGCTTCAGTTGGAGCGATATGAGAAGGCCCTGGAGTCCTTCCAGCGCGCCGCGGCGCTGCAAGCGGCGTCGTCGCACATTCACTACCGCATTGCCATCTGCAACATCCGGCTGGAGCGGTTCGAGCCCGCCCTGCACCATTGCATCGAGGCGATCCGGCTCGACCCGAACCACATCGGCGCGCTTCAGGACGCCGCCGTGATCAACATGCACCTGCGCCGCTGGCGACAGGCCCGCACCATCTTGGATCGGGCGTTGCAGCTCGACCCGGGGTCGGAGACGCTCCGTCATCTCCGTCGTCGGCTCTGGCTCTACCGGCTCGCCAGGATCCTCCGGGTCAGGCCGGCGGCAGCCGCTTCGCCCAACGCTTGATTTTTTTCACCCAGACTTTTGATCCGGGTGCGCAGCGGGAACGCAACCGGACAGTTAGACTGGATGTATAATCCGGCGCTCCCCCGTGCGGCCGTCGTGTTCGCGGGAAGGGGAGCCAGCGAAGCAGGTTTCAGGAATGTCAGGGATGCATGCACGTTCATATCGGGTCTGGGGATGGGTTTTGGGTACGGCGCTGTGTGCCGGTTCGGTCGTCGCGCAGCCGGACGCCGCGTCCGACGGCCGGTCCGCGAAGAGGCAGGACGATGCCGGTTCGAGTGACGAGTTTCTTCACATCGACCAGATCGTCGCACAGGCGGTGCGCAACATCGGCGTTCGCTACAACCTCAACGACGAGCAGTTGCGGCTGACGGATGAAATCATGCGTCGCGACGTGCATGCGTTTCTGCGCACGCATCGCGAGCAGGTCTGGCCGGTGCTGCGCGAACTTGTGCGGTATCAGATGGGCGGCGAGATCCCGCCGGCCGAGGCGGCGCGGCGAATCGGCGCTGCCGCTCAGCCTCTGCTCGGCATGGCGTTCAAGGCCATCATCGACGGCAACAACGAGTGGCGCGAGTGCCTCACCGAACAGCAAAAGGCGATGCACGACTGGGACATGGAGGAAATGAGCCGCCAGTTCGAAGTCATCGAAGAGAACATCGCCGACTGGAAGGCAGGCCATCCCAGCCAGGGCGGCATCCTGCCGCCGCTGACAAAGAAGCCGCAGCCGAAGCGCCCCGAGCGCCCGGCGCCGGGATTGCCGGTCCAGACCGGTTCCGTCGTCTCGGTAGATGACCGCCTGTTTGGGGCACTGGTAGACATCTTCATCGAGGAAAACGCCCTCGACCCGCCGCAGAAACAGGCGGCGCTCTCGATTCTGGAAGAGATGAAGCAGAAGGCGCAAGCCTATCTGGAGAGCAAGAAGAAAGAGTTGACCGAACTGCGCGCCCGTGAGCTTGAGGCCGGCCGGCCGCCGGTGGATCTCGAGAAATACAAGGCCGCCCAGGCCGAGCGTCGAGAACTGCAGAAGCCCGTCGCCGTCGGCATGACGGGCGAGTTGACGCTGCGATTGATCAAGCTGCTGACGTCGGAGCAGTTGGCTCGCTACTGCCAGCGGCACCCCGACCAGGATGGCGCCTGCACCGGCGCTCAACCCACGGGCGCGCCCGCCGCGCCCCCATCCACCAGTGCGTCCGCTGCGCCCTCGGCCGATGCCGAGCGCAAGAAGGACGACAGCGATGCTCGGGCGCGCAAGAGCAAACAGAAGAAAGACAAGTCCGACAAACCGGCGGAAGGCGACGAACCCGCGCCGAAAGCGACCACCGATCCGGACAAGGGCTGACGAAGCCGCCTTTCCTCCCAAAACGGCATAGGCCGTCGCGCAGCACCCTTGCCGCGCGACGGTTTTTTTTATCGGCATCAGCCGAGTCGGCGTTATCGAACGTTTCCGCGCGCCGCGGGCCGCGTTCAATCCACCACGCTCATTTCCCGGTTGTTTTTGGGGAAGTCGAATCCTACGATTGACTGAGTCTGAGTAAAGGCGGGTTCCGGCGGGTCCGGCCGCGGCGCTTCCTGGCGCCGATTGCGGTGTTGCGCGGCCTTTTGGAACCGGAAGGAGCGCGTCGGAAATGCTGCCGATCCGCGATGATCATCCGCTGAGAGATCTGTTTGCCGGCGTGGTCGAGAACACGTTCCACGAGCAGATCGGTCTGTGCGAACCGCGCCTGACGGACTACCTCGCCGACCTGATGGTCGAGTTTCTGCACATCGACACGCTGAACGTCATCCGCCGTGCGCACGGCAAGCGCCCTGAGCAGGTCGCCGCCATGCTCGCCATGGTTACCGGCGATCGCATGGATTCCGAGACGGAACGGGACTGCCTGATGTATCGCCGGATCGGCGATTACTCGCTGTTCTGGTCCGGGCTGTACCCGGAGTCGCTTCGCCGCCCGCGTCTGCGCGTCGGCGACGTGCTGATCAACTACGTCGAGCAGGGCAAGCATTCCTACGCCGCGGCCGCGCGACTCACCACCGACGATACCGAGCCGCCTGCGTCGCTGTTGCAGTCCCTCAGCGAGGAATTTGAAGCGTGCGTACACGGCCTGGGGCTGGTGCGCCGCTCCTGGGAAGACTGTCGCGGCGACGGCGGTCGTGACCTCGTCTATTGAGGCGGCCGAAGCGGGTTACGCCATCATTGCCAATGTCGGAACGACGCGTCCGTGCAGGCCGAGGCCATGCGGAACACGTCCCACGCCCCTGGAGCAGCGGGATTCAGCTCGCGAACCCCAGCACGTCCTCGAACTCCGCCTCGTCGAACGCCCGCAGCATATTCGTCGAGACGCTTGCGGTATGGCCCAGCCCGAGCACAAGCCCCGCCGCGGTGGCTTCGTCTGGCGCGCGCAGGATGAAGACGCCGTCGTACGCGCCCAGCGTCCAGTAGTGCGACTCGACTTCCGCACCTTTCGCCCGGGCAGCCTCGCGAAACGCGGCGGCGCGATCGATGGATTCCGCGACGTTACGAATGCCCTGGTCGGTGAACTTCAGCAGGACGAGATATCGAACCATATCGTTTTTCTCCGTAGCGCATGTCTTCTGGCCAGTCATGGCAGTTCACAGCAGGGCGATCCTAACCTCTCGCCGAGCCAGCGCAGCATGTCCACAAACTCGGGGCATGTCGATCTTCCGTCCGAGGTACGGAGAATCTGTGACAAGTCCGCAACGCGCCTCAACGTGGCCGGCGCATGCCGTGTATCGCGGTAGCGAGTGCGTGTAGACGACTTCGTGACGAATAGTTCTTCGATGATGCGTTTCGGCGGTCGGTCGAGGTTCTGCTCTTCGACAGGGACGCGCCACCCGCCGAGACGCTCAGCCGTTCCGAGCGTTGCGCGGAGCGCGTCCTCGGCGGCCAACAGCAGCATCTCAAAGTCGTACTTGAAGAGCGAGGGGAAAAACCGCGTCAGGGCTGCATCGGCCCGCTTCGCGCTCAGCCGCTGCGTTTCCGTCAGCGCTGCCCTCACCTGCCTGAGCTGCACGGCTTTCAACGCGGCAGCATCCGAATGAGCCCAGCTTGTCCGGGCGAAAGGCGCGGTCGGATAGAGGTCGGGCAGTCCCACAACTACATCGGAATCGTTGGCCGCGAGCTTTTCGGCAGCTCGCTGCCCCACCTTCTTGAGGAAGTTGGCTTTGTTCATCAGGGGGATGATCGTAATACCCCTTCCTGCCGCGCGCATTCGTCCGCACCACTGTGTCCAGAGCGCGTCCAGGCCAAGTTTGTCGGACGGACCCTCGACGTAGATCCACGCCCTCACGCCATGGCCTCCAGCTCACCGGAGGCGTGCAGCTCGCCGAGAGTCCCGCCGACTTGAGCATCGAGCATCCGCCGTAGCGACGTACGGCTTCCCGGGCGGTGCCAGCTCACAGCGGCTTCTTCTCGAGCCACCACGGCTACATCCTCAAGATCGAAGGCGTCGAGCAGGCTCGGGCTGTGCGTGGTAAGCAGGACTTGCGTGCGCGACGCCGCCGAGCGCACCATGTCAGCAACGATCGGCAGGAGCTTCGGGTGCAAGCCGGCTTCGGGTTCGTCGATCATGATCAGCCCGGCGGAGGAAGGGCTCAACAGCGCCACGGCGAGCAGAAGAAACCGCAACATGCCGTCGGACATCTCCCATATCTCGGTCGGTCGATGCAGCCCGGACTCGCGAACTCGAACCAGGACGCGCGGCTCGCCACCGAATGCCGTTTCCGCGGCCAGATGCTCGATCTGGGGATACGCCCCCTTCAGGAACTCTGTCAACTCGGCAGCCCGGTCGCGGCAATCGTGCCGAGTGAGCAGTTCGTGCAGCACGGTTCCCAGGTTGTCGCCGCTGGCATTGAGCACCGTCTGCTTCCGAAATTCAGCAGGCTTGGTGCGGACCGGCGACGTACGGCCCACATCGAAGCCGGGGTAGGACGAGAAGCTGGCAAGATAGGCACGCACCCACGTTGGGATGGGGAAGTCGTGTTCGAATCTCATCAGCGCTAACGTCAGCGACGCCTTCTGCGCCTGCAACTCAGCCGGGGATCCTGTTGCGGCCGACAGAGACTCCGCTGCACCCGAACCGTCAGGCTCATCGAAAGGCATGAGCTGACCGGTCTTCGGATTGAGCACCCGCGCACGCTTCCGACTGACTTCGAGAATTGAGTCGTTCGTTCCTGGACGGGGATTCGAGTAGCGAAGGCTCTCATACTCGGGTGTTACGCGACCCTGGGGATCCCGGCCGAGGCGCACCTCGTAGAGGCAGCGCGTATCGTCGGCGACGGGCATGCCGGACCACAACCAGTGGTCTTTCGGTTTATCAAATGTCAATTGCCAGCCGATCTCGTCGCAACGCCGAGCCGCGGTCGCGATCGAACCAACCCCCCCCAACACGCCGACCACGTCTGAAACCGGCCAATCCACACTGCTGGAGATGACGGATAACGATTCGATGAGGGAACTCTTCCCGGTCGCGTTCGCGCCGATCACAACCGTCAGCCTGCCCAGGTCCGCCTCGAAACCGTCCAGCAGGCGATATCCGTCAAGTCGAAGCCGCTGAATCATCTCATCTGCTCCGGTTCGCGTTCATCCCGCAACCCATGATAGTCCCGGTGACGCACGTCTCCCAGCGCATTTACAATCGCCGCGAAAACACGTATCGATCGAATCGGAGATCATGACCCCGACCGCAGCGTCACCGGCGCCCCCCGCTCACCCGCCGCCAGCGCCGCCAGGTCGTTGAACATTGCGTCCAGGCACAGTTGAACGTTGGCGTTCATGTCCAACTGCGCTTCCGTCCGCACCAGCCGGGTGATCATGTCGGCCGCCGCGGGGGGCGGGATGACGGCGGCGATGCGGTTCGCGGCCGCGCCCGCGCCGACGGCGCCGTCGCCGGAAGCTGCGCCCGCTGCAGCCCGCGCCGCCGATGCCAGCACGTCGGCGGAAAGCCGGATCATCGTTTTGATCGCCTGCCGCTGCGCCTCCGTATCGCTGATCTCCGGATCAGCCGTCTTATAGAACTCGCTCATCCCTTTCGCGCGCTCGGCCCAGTCGGCATGCGTCGGACGCTGTCGGCGAGCCGCCAGGTCGGACCACTGGCCCTCAAGGGCGTCGTAGAGCCCCTTCAGGTTCTGATCCACGCCGCCGATCGCGGCGCCGACGCTGCCGCAGGACTGTCGTGCGTACCATGCCGCGACGGACGCCTCGACGTCCGGCCGTGCCCGCCGCAATTGCGCTTTCACGAACTCCGTCGGCAGCGCCGCAAACGGAACCAACTGGCAGCGCGACCGCGTCGTTTCCAACAGCGCGTCGGGGCTGGAGACGATGAGGATGATGTACGTTGCGCCCGGCGGCTCTTCCAGCGTCTTGAGCAGTGCGTTCTGAGCGCCGATCGTGATGCGGTCCGCCTCCAGGACGATGAACACCTTGGCCCGCCCGCGAACCGGCGTCTTGCCCGTGGCGTCGATCAGGAAGTGCCGGACAACGTCCACGCCCAGGTCGATCGCTTTCCGCTTCTGAACCAGCGAGTCCGGGTGAAATTTGTTCAACCGTCGATGAACGACGTGGACGTCCGGGTGCGTCTCGGCCGCGCAGAGCCGACACTCCTCGCACTGCCCGCACGCTTCGATCGGCGAAGGCTCGCCGCTTTCCGGCCGGCCGACCGGCGACTGGCGACACAGAAGCAGGGCGGCCAGATTGCGGGCAAACAGCCGTTTGCCCACCCCATCCGGTCCGTGAAACAGATAGGCATGGGGCAGGCGGCCGTGAGCGATGGCCTGCCGCACCAGCGCCTGCGCGCGGTGTTGATGCTCTACGTCTGAAAGGGGCAAGACGCCAACTCCTCGATGATGCGCTGGTGGACCGCCTCGACCGGCGCCGAGCCATTGGCGACGATGATCGGCGTCGGATAGATCGAGTGCAACTCAAGGTACTGCCGGCGAACAGCCTCGTGAAAAATCCGGGGTCGCGACTCCATCGCGTCCCGAAGCGGACTCGGCGCCGCGACCCCGGGCGCCGCTGCTTCGCCGTGCGCGGCCCGGTGGCGCTCTGCGTGCCGCTGGTCCACCCGGGCCAGGCCGGTGTCCACATCGACGTCGAGAATAACCGTCACGTCCGGCCACAAACCGCTGACGGCAAAGTCGCCGAGTTCTACGATGCTCCGCGGCGCGATCCCCAGGGCGCCCTGGTACGCGCACGTAGCGCTGATGAAACGATCACAAAGCACGGTCGCTCCACGCGCCATCACCGGGCGGACCACCTCATGGCAGAGCTGTGCGCGCGACGCCATGAAGAGCAACACCTCGCACCGCGTATCCATCTGCGACAGGTCGCCCTCCAGCAGGAGGCGGCGGATGCCGTCGCCGATCGCCGTTCCGCCCGGATCGCGACAGGTTTCCACGTCCAGACCGGCCGCGCGGCACGTCGCCGCCAGCAGCCGCAGTTGCGTGGACTTGCCGCAGCCGTCCGGCCCGTCAAACACGATGAACCGGCCGGCGAGGTGCGATAGATTGGTCGGTGTCGTCGCGCTCATGGTCGCAGCGAGGCGCCGGCTACCCGCACTCGAATCCCCGAGCGTCCCGGCTTCCGCAGGACCATTCCGCGATGATCCGGTCCGGCGCCAAAGGCAGATCCTTGAACTTGACTTTCCCCTTGCCTTTGTTGTTAAGCGTTCCGTTGCCCTGCGGACCTGATTCCAGCCGCACGTCGTAGGAATCGCCGGGGACGCCGCCATCCAGCTTGACCGTCAGCTTACCCGCGCCGCCCTTGGTCTTGCATCGGACCGAACTGATTCGCTCCAGGCCGGTGCAATCGTTTTGAACGAGCTTCGCCGTGAGGACGTCCGCGGATCGTGACTTGCTCAGCGACACGCCGGCCGTGTACACGTTGCCGAACTCGTCAACAGCCAGGCCCAGGAATGCATCGTCGCCGAAACCGGGACCGTTGTACTCGTATAACCAGTCCTGCGTTCCGTCCGGCAGGTATCGGATCGCGATCGCGTTGACGCCCTCGTCCCAGCCGTTCCAGCTTTCGCCGATGACATACGCCGAGCCGTCGGCTCCGAGCTGAACGTAGAACAGTTCGTCTTCACCGAACCAGGACGGATTGTCGAAGGTGCGCATCCAGAGCAGTTGGCCGTCGGTGTCGTAGCGCAGCGTGAGTGTGTCCTGGTTGCCCCAGCGGTCGTGCAGCGAGCCGACGATGGTGACGTCACCGTTCGCAGCGATTTCCTGGTCGAAGGCGTATTCCGCCCCGCTGGCCGCGTCGAAGTAGGCGTCCCACAGAAGCTGGCCGTCGGGCGCGGCCTTCCAGACCGCCGCATCGATGTCGCCGCCGGAACTGCGAGAAATACCGGTCAGGTAGAGATTGCCGTTCGGGCCCAGCTCCATTTCGTACGGACCGTCGTCGGCGTTGCCGGGGCCGTTGTAATAGGCGATCCAGTCGAAGTTCCCGTCGGCGTCGTAGTGTGTGAGCGCGACGTCTGCGTTGTTCGTGTCGGGGTTGATGCCTTCGCCACCGACGTACACGTCGCCGGAATCTCCAATGGCCACCGCCCAGGCGAGTGCGCTGGTGTTCGGCGGGCCCGCGCGCCGTCGCGCCCACAGTTCCGCGCCGTCGGCGTCATACTTGATCAGCGCGGCCTCGTAGTAGCCAGTCGCACCGACGGAGTTGCCCACCACGTAGACCTGGCCGTCATCGGTGATGCCGATCGCGTGGACGCCGTAAAGGTGGTCGTCCCGGCTGCCGGGACCGCTGTAGAGCGCGGCCCACGCCTGCTGGCCGTCCGGGCTGATCTTGATCGTCACAATGTCGCGGCCGGTTTCCGGCCCGCCGTAGGCCCAGCCGGCGGTGTAAACGTTGCCTTCGTCATCCACGAACACCGGCAGGGGCGAGTCGTCGCCGTGGCCCGGACCGTCGTACTGATACCGCCACACCAGTCGCCCGGTTCGGTCATACTTGAGCACGAGAATGTCGTCGCCCGCGTTATCCGTGTGGGTAGCGCCGACGGTGTAGACGTTTCCGACGTCGTCGACCGTCATGTGATAGGCGGCGTCCAGGCCGCGATCCGGCCCGGCCCAGCGCTCCATCCACGCGAGGCGCGGCTGTGCGACGCCGGCCGCGGACAAGACTGAGACGACGGCGACTGAAAGTGACGTGCATGGACGCAGTGACATGGCTTCCCTCCTTTAAGGCTCGGCGCACGGTGCCGCCAGACACGCGTCAGCAAACAGGCTCAAGACCGGCGACACGCCAAAGATACCGACTTCCGTCAGCGCCAACAAACCGGGGCGTGCTGCTCGATACGAGGGCGCCTCGGCCGCGTCTGGCGTAGCAGGCGGCAATTCGCCGGCGCCGGCTGAACGGTCGGCCAGGGCTCGTCCGTCGGTTCCATCCTTCTGCCCAGTGTGGTTGTCCGTTGTGGGAACGCGCCGCGGCGCACACAATACCGTCATGGTCGCACCTCCGGAGCTTCGTCATCGCCGCGTCGTCGTCTGGGGACTGGGACGATTCGGCGGCGGCGTGGGCGTCGCTCGATGGCTCTGCGCTCAGCGTGCCGAGGTGACCGTCGTCGACCGGGCACGCGCCGGCGACCTGGCCGAATCCGTCAGTGCGCTCGACGGCCTGCCGATTCAGTTCCACCTCGGGGGTGAGCACCCGGCCGCGTTCGCGGAGGCGGATCTGGTCGTCGTCAACCCGGCCGTGCCCCGAAACCGCTCCGAACTGTTCCGCCGGATCGTCGACAGCGGCCGCGCCTGGACGACGGAAATCAACCTGTTCTTGGAACGATGCCCCTGCCCGATTCTCGGCGTGACCGGTTCGTTCGGGAAGAGCACGGCCGCGACGCTGCTGGCGTCGGCGCTGCGCGGCGCGCATCACGGCGCCGTCCATCTGGGCGGCAACATCGGCGGCTCGCTCCTGGGCGATCTTGAGGCGATGTCCGCTGACGACCGCGTGGTGCTGGAACTCTCCGACGCACAGCTTCTTGATGTGCCGCGCATCGAACGCCGCCCGGACTTCGCCGTAATCACCAACATCGTCCCGCACCACCTCGAACGGCACGCGAGCTTCGCCGCATACGCGCGGGCCAAGTGCAACATATTCGCGGGACCAAGCGCCGCCCGCGCGGTCGTGATCGGCCCGGTCGCTGCGGGCGCACAAGCCGTCGTACAGGCATGCCTCGACGCCAGCGGTTGTGAAGTCCTGCCGGTGCAGACTCCCGAGCCGCCCCTGCGCACGTCGCTTTTGGGCGCGCACAATGCAGCCCTCGCGGCTCAGGTCTGGACCCTGTTGCGACGGGTGGAATGCGCTACGGCGCCCGCCCGCGCCGCGCTCGAATCGTTCGGCGGCCTGCCGCACCGGCTGGAGCGGATCGCCTGCGTCGCGGGAGTGACGTTCATCAACGATTCAAAGTCGACGTCTCCTGCCTGTACGAAAGCGGCCGTGGACGCCACGCCCGGCACGCTGGTGGCGATCGTCGGCGGTTCGAGCACCGGCGAATCGCTGGGCGAAGCCGCCCGGACGCTCGCGCGGCGCTGCCGGGCGGTGATCACCGTCGGCGCCTCGGCCGGCGAATGGGCCGATAGCCTGAGCGATGCCGGCGCACGGCGCGTCGAATCGGCAACGTCCGTTTCCGACGCGGTCCGTGCCGCCTTCGCGGCGGCGTCTGAGGGCGACAGCGTGCTGTTTTCGCCTGGCGGGCCCAGCTTCGATGAATTCCCCAATTACGAGCATCGCGGCCGTGCGTTTTGCGATGCGATCGCGCGGATCGCCGGGGCGGCGTCGCCTGCTGCGATTAGCAGACCATAATCAAGGCTGACGACGACCGGATCGGTCGGCTACAATGTGTGAGTCAGTTGCGTCGCCGCCATCGACAGAGGGCGGAACGCGAGCCTGTAACGGCCCGGCCCGACCGCCGGCGCCGCGCGCGAGGTGGGGGGCGGCATCCTGATCCGAATTGAGCCAATCATTCACCCTGTCGGGACGCGAGCGATCGGCCTGGCCATGATCGCGGCGGCAGCCCTCGGCTTTGCGACCGACGCGGTTCGAGGGCAGAACGTTCTGCGCGATCCGCACGGAGACGCGCTGCTGCGCCGCACCGACCTGTCGGAAAGCGGACCGATCAACCCGTACGAGCACCGGCGCATCGACCTGATCTCGATCGCGCTGGCGCGGTGGCTGCCGCGTGAGCCGGCCGTCGACGTCTTCGTGGGCGAAGTCAGCCGCGAGGGCGACTTCTTTCGCATGGACGTGCGTCTCGCCGGCCTGGTGAATCCGCCCGGCGACGTTTCCGGCGATCGTTGGAACCCGTTCGTGTACGGTCCGAACCCGGTGTTCGGTTTCGTGGAACTCGACGTGGACGCCTCCGTCGAGACCGGCGGCGAGGTCTGGTCGCCGCAGTTCCGGTACACCGCCAACGTCGCGCGGTTCGGCGGCAAGCCCGCCGAACCACGGTTCGCCGACCGGATCGCCGCCCGCCGGGAAGACATTCACCTTCCCTTCGATCGGCCGCCGTTCGTGAAGCGCTCCGGCGAGGAGTTCCACCTTGCGTTTCTCGGTAACTTCTTCCAGCCCCATCTCTACCGGGTGCTGGAAGGCAACGACAACGGCATCTTCGAGGCGGGTGAAGTCTGGCGCTTTCGTGAAAGTCGGATGTTCCACCGGGCGCACGGCTTTGAGGGCCTGTCGCTGATGGAATTCTGCTCCGAGAACGGCCACTACCAGCCGCCTGAAGCAGACCTGGAATTCCGTCACGACCAGCGGCTGGACGTGACGGACATCACGCTGGTGTTCCCGATGACAAACGCCGGTTGCGCCCGCAAGCGTCGCCAGCCCGTCGAGCCGCCCAACTCCAGTGCGTGCGACCAGGTGTCCATCGACGAGGCGCTCGTGGATCTGGTCCGCTCGGGCGTGTTCTGGCGGCGCCAGCCGGGCGGGCCGGAGTACAAAGACATCATCATCGAGTGGTCCCGGCGCGTGCCGGAGGCCGTCGAGCATCCCGGCGAGTGGGCGGTGAGCGCCATCCTCGGCACCACGTACACCCATCGGCCGTCGCGCGATCCAGACGAGATCTTCGTCTGGACCGACGTCTTCCCGAATCCGGCTCATTGCGACGTCAACGGCAGTGGTGCGTTCGACGAAGTCGATCGCCGGATGATCCTCAGCTACATTGACGAGCACGGCAGCGGAGGCGAGGCGCCGGTCCGGGGCTTCGCCAACGATTTCAGCCTCTTCGACGTGAATTACAGCGGGTCGGTCGACCCCTTCGACGCCAACTGCCGGCCGCGGGCCTGCGACCCGGACGGCGACGACGACGTGGACCTGGCCGACTTCCGGATGCTCCAGCGTTGCTTTACCGGCCCCAACGCCCGATATACAGATCCCCGCTGTCTCCAGGTCGATCCCGACCGCGACGGCGACTGCGACCTGGAGGATCTGGCCGAATTTGTACGGCTGCTTCACGGACCGGACACCCGGTGATATAATGACCCCATCGTTGGAGGGTCGGTCTGCGCGCCAGGCGCCGGAAGGGAGCGGATGTCGCAGCGGAATGTCCATCGTTGGTCCGGCCGCGATCAGGGGCGGGCCTTTACGCTCATCGAGACGCTCGTCTCGCTGAGCGTGATCGCCGTCCTGCTGAGCCTGCTGCTGCCTTCGCTTCACTCCGCCCGCGAGAAGATGCGCACCCTCAAGTGCGCCTCCAACGTCAAGTCCGTGGTCTTCGAGTTCCAGCTTTTCGCTGAAGGTCTGTCCGAATCCGGCCGGGGCGAGAGTGCCCGCCTGGGTGAGAACCGGTTTCGCGTCGAGGATTTTCACGAGTCCCTCTACGGCATTGACGAGTTCTGGCGCTACGGCGACGCGCTGGAGGTCGACATTTCGTCGTCGGACCACCTGATGAGTTGCCCGTCGGCCGGCGTGGCGCTGACGCTTGCTCCGGGCGGGCCGTGCGAGGAGAGCGTCGGACCCGCGGACGACGTGTCGCTGGCACTGAACATGCGGCTCTACCGGCCCGTCGTTCGCTTCCGCGGCCAGCGCATGCTGGCGCCCCCGGCCAGCGCCTTTCTGACGCCGCAGTCGCTGAATCACCCGTACGCGCCGCTGATCGTCGAAGTTGACGGCCGCGCCGCCCGTACTCGCGGCATCAATCCGTTCTACATCGCCCCAGCGATCGGTCAGAAGGACGACCCCTACGCGGAGAATCGGTACTGGGCGCCCTCGACGCGGCACAGCGGCCAGACGATCGTCGGCTTTCTCGGCGGACACGTCCTGACCAGTACGCGGCCGGACGCCGAGCACTGGGACTGGTCCTATTCCGCGGCCACCTACGGCGAGTAACCACGCGCCCGAGGCGCGGCTCGGGCGCGGCGGTGCTGACGCGCTCACGAGTGTTCCCGCATGAAGCTGCGTCGCAAGCTGACCTATCTGCTGGCGGGATTCGCCACGTTCGTGATCGCCGGCACGGTTTATACGATCTATTCGATCCATGGCCTGATCGACGATTCCTACCGGACGTTTGCTGACTGGATGGCTTTTTCGGGCGAGGTTGCCAGTCTGCCCCGGGCGCTGACCGAACATCGCCGCACGCTAGTCGATCACGTCCACGGGGGCACTCCGCTCGACGCGCAGTCGCGGTCGTCCCACCAGCTCTTCCTCCGGACGCTGCACGCCTCCATCGAATCCGGTCGGCGTGACTGGCTGGAACAGCCGGGATGGACGGACGTGGTCGCCGCGGCGACCGCGTATGCGTCGACCGCCGCGGAGTGCGTCGACGCGCTCGACCGCGGCCGCGCCGCCGAAGCCCGTGCAACGCTCGAAGATCTGGACCAGGCCGCCGACAAACTTCTGGTCCGCCTCCAGGTCGTCGAACCGGTCGTGGAACGATTGCGTGTGGAGTCCGTCGCGCGGCTCGAAAGGGCCAACGCCACCGTCCTGATGACGGGCGTGGTGCTGCTCCTGCTCGCGGCGGCGCTGGTGGTCGGGGGGGGCATGTTGATCGGGCGCTGGCTGATGGCGCCGGTTCAGAACCTCCAGGAGGTCGCCGATGAGTTCCGCCACGGCCGGCTGGATAGACGGGCCACGGTCTATCGCGCCGACGAACTCGGCCAGCTTGCGACGACGCTGAACACCATGGCCGGTTCGCTCAGCGCCGCCCGGCATGACCTGCACGTATCGGAAGCGAAGTATCGAGCGCTGTTTCAGAACCTGCGCGACGCGGTCATCCTCTGTGACGCTTCCGGGATAATCGTCGAGTGCCATGACGGCGACACCGCCATCCTCGGCGGAGCGTCGACCCGTGCGGTTGGACGGCGACTGGTCGAGGCGTTCCCCGACTGGCGGGGGGGCGCCGTGGACTGGCCGCGAGTGATCGCGGAGACGCTCGACTCGGATCGACTCTACCGCGCCGCCGACGTCGAACTGACCGACCCGGACGGCGACAGCGAACGGCCCATCGTGGATCTGACCGTTTACCCCGTGACGTATGGTCAGGTACGTCACGTGGCGATTCTGTTGCGCGACGCCCGCGAGCGCCGCCGCTTGCAATTGCGCGTCCGACAGGCAGAAAAAATGGAGGCCGCGGGCACTCTGGCGGGCGGAGTCGCCCATGATTTCAACAACCTGCTGACCAGCGCCATCGGATCTCTGTCGCTTATCGAATCGGAGGGTCCGACCGATCGCACGGCGGAGCGCATCCGGACGGCGCTGCGCGCCTGCTGGCAGGCGGCCGGGCTGTCGCGCCGGTTGCTGCGTTTCGCCCACGCGGGTCACAGCCGGCCGCGCGTCGTGCGGCTGGCGGAAGTTATCGAGCTGATCCTCGGCGCGCAGGATGAGGCATTCTTCACCGGCCTGATCGTGGAAACACAGCTTGACCGCAGCGTCGCCGTGCGCGTGGACAAGGACGAGCTGACGCAGGTCGTGCTCAACCTGCTTCGCAATGCCCGCGACGCCATGCCTGATGAGGGACGACTCGACATCACGGTCGAGGCCGGCGAGCACCCGGTCAACGGTCAGGCCGGCGGCGATTCGTTCGCCCTGCTGCGCATTCGCGACAGCGGCGTCGGCATGACGCCCGAGGTGCGGCAGCGCGTGTTCGAACCCTTCTACACCACCAAGCAGCGGACGCGTCGGCGCGGAACCGGCATGGGCATGGCCGTGGCCTACGCCGTCGTCCGCGGCGCCGGGGGGGGGATAGAAATCCGCAGCGAACCGGGCGCCGGGACCGAAGTGCTCGTCTACCTGCCGCGCACGGACGACGCGCCCGATGCGATCGTAGCGCCGGCCCAGACGCCCGTCCCCCGCGCCGGCCGCACGGTCCTCCTGGTCGACGACGATCCGATGGTGCTGCACACCTGCACGGATGCGCTGGAGTCGATGGGCTGTACGGTCCTGACCGCCGAAAGCGTCGCCGAGGGCCGGGAGCGGTTTCTCGCCGCCGAGGCGGACACCGTGTCGCTGGCCGTTATTGACCTTGCCCTGTCCGATGGCTCCGGGCTGGACCTCGCCCGTTCGCTGACGGCGCGCGACGACAAGCTTGGGCTGGTGCTGATGACCGGCGGCGAGTCGCCCATTCCCGACGACATCGAACGGCACGTGCTCGCGCGCCTGTCCAAGCCGTTCCGCCTGGATGAACTCTCCGCGGCGCTCGGTGCGGCTACGGGTGAACGGCAGCCGCCGGCATCCGCGTAACGCCGCGCAGCCGTGGAACCTCTTCTGTCCCGCGTTACGACCCGACCTGACCGCGCGCCGCTGCGACGAACTCTGCGGCGCGCCGCGGATCGATCGGCCGGGCGGTGTCCGTTCCCTCCCGCAGCGCGGTTCCGACGATGACGCCGTCGCAGGATTGCAGGACCGACGACACGCGTGCGGCCGTAACGCCGCTGCCGGCAAAGAGCAGTCGATCCGGGACGGCCGCTCTCACGCGCCGAACGTCATCCATATCCGGCGCCGAGCCGGTGGCCGGTCCCGTCACGATCAACCCGTCCGCCAGACCTCGATACGCCGTGTCTTTAGCCGCCTGACCGATGTCGCGCTCGCTGAGAGGTCGGGCGTGTTTGACGAAGACGTCGGCGAGAATCGCGATGTCCGCACTGAGCCGCTGCCGCTCCAGGAGCGTCTCGCGGGCGCGCCCTTCGATGATCCCCTGATCCGTCGCGGCCACGCCGGTGTGGACGTTCACGCGGATGAACGTCGCCCCCGATGCCACCGCGATACCCAGCGCCGCTGCCGCGTCGTTCCGCAGCGCGTTAACGCCGACCGGACATCGCACGGCCGCGCGCACCTCGCGGGCAACGACCGCCATGCACGCCAGGCTGGGCGGCGGCAGCCGATCCGCAGCAAACGGCACGTCGCCGAAGTTCTCGACGATCATCGCGGAAAAGCCCGCCTGTTCGAGCGCCGTCGCGTCCCGGACCGCCCGCTCGACGATCGCCTCGATCGGCAGCTCGGACCGCGCACTGCCCGGCAGCGCGGGCAGATGCACAACACCGATCAGAATGGGACGGGGAAGATCCAGCATGATCGCACGCGGCGCGCGTGGCACGGGCATCCTGCCCGTGATTCCCACCGGCAGGCCCGAAGGACCGCTATTCGACTTTGCGGAACACCGCAACCACGTCTTCGATCGGGACGACGTAGAGCTGATTATCGGCCTCGAAGTCCACGGGAATCGCGTGCTTCGGATTGAACAGCACCTTGTCGTACTGACGGATCGGAAAGTCGTCGTCGTTTTCGACCAGCGCCGACACCGCCACCACGCGACCCGTGATGGTGGGGATCTCGATCGAGTCGGGCAGTTCGATGCCGCCCTTGGTGCGTTTCTTGTCCTGGTCCTTGCGGATCAGCACCCGCTTGCCGACGGGTTCAACGGTTTCGAGCTTGGCGTTACGCGTGTTGGCCGGTTTGGTCATGCAAGAACCCGGGTTCGACAGCCTGCGGCGGCCCGAAACTCCCCGGTACACCGCCACAGGATTCTATCGACCCGGCCGCGCAATTCCAATCCGGCCATCGGCGAACCACCGAGCCGCGTGGCTTCAGCCTGCGCGAACACACCGCCTCCGCACCGAGCCGCGTGGCTTTCAGCCCGCGCGAACTTCGCGTCGGCTCAGAGTGGCGGACGCGCCGCCCCGGCGGGCCTCAGTCCGCTACCCGCGCCGATCCATGATCAGCTTATGCTCATACACCACGCGCCAGACGTTGTGCGCCGGCAGATTGACCTTGACCCGGGCCACGCCTGCTTCAAAGGTGGCCTGCTCGGGAACCGCGCCGATGAGCACGGCGTCCACCTGGGTGCGGATCTCATCATACTGCGTGACGAAGTCCCGCACGCTCGTCGACGAGTCGATCTGCAGGCCGTAGACCTGTTCGGCCAACTTGCGCTTGGCGTCGAGTTCCGCCGCCCGCGCCGCCTTGAGTCGTCCCTGCGGCGTGTCGATCGCGGGGTCCGTGCCTTCGCCGACAGCGCTGATCGCCTGCGCCGTCCAGTCCGGAATCTGGTATCCGGCCTCGCGTGCCGGCGCCATCATCTGCATCGGCGGCACACCCGAGCCGGTCGCCTCGAACACGTCCCGCTGTACGGTCTTCTTGATGTTGGTGATGTCCACCGAGGTCACGCTGTTGCCCTTGTAGTGGGCCGCATGCAGTTCCTGAAGCTGAGTGATCACGCGCGATACCGGTACCTCCATCACTACGTCAACGATGAGCTCATCGTCATGCAGATAGGTGCGCACCTCGGTCGCGCCGACGACGATGCCGCTCGCCTGCGTCGCAATCTGGTCAGACTCGGTCACGAAGTCCCGCACCAGCGTGTCGGACGTCAGGCGGAGTCCCTTGATACGCTCCAGCAGCTTGCGCATGGCGTCCAGGCGGGCCGCCCGCGTGGCCATCAACCTTGCCTGCGGCGGCACGGTCTTCCAGATCGCGGGAACCGTCAGCGTCGACGGCGGCGGACCCGGCAACGGCGTCAACTGCGCCTCAACGCCGGCGGGCAGGCCCGGCGGCAGGTCGGGACGCGGCGCGCCCATGCCGATGACCGAAATGATGTCCTTCTGGATCGTCTGCTTGATCTGCTCGATGTCGGTTGTGGTGACGCTGCGGCCGTGGTAGTGCGCGGCATGCACCTCCTTGAGCGTCGTGATGAGCTTGGCCACCGTCACCTCCGCCGGGATCTCGCACACGCCGTCGTCGTACCACTGCGCCTGGCCGAAGCGGGCGCCTTTGACGACCGTGTCGATGGCCGTGCGGATCTCGTCGCTTTCCGTGACGAAATCCTTCACGTACGTCTGCGAGTTGAGTTGCACGCCGTTGATCGTCTCCGCCAGCTTGCGGTAGGCGTCCGCCTCCGCCGCCCGGCGGGCCAGCAGTTTGTTCTGCTCCGGCGAGACCTGTCCGAGCGCCGCTTCACCGCAAACCACCGCCGCTGCCAGGCACATCATCCACGTCGAGTATTTTCGGATCATCGCGATTGACTCCCTGCTGTGTCGCCGGTCAGCCGGCGTCATGGTCCGTCCCTGCCGGCCGCAACGCACCCGGCGAAGCCGCCTCCGCAGCGGCCTGTGCAAGACCTGACACAACCGGCCGCCGCTCGTTAGCACGATAAGCCTGCCGCAATCGGCCCGCAAGGCGAACGTCATCACCGCGCAGCGGGATCCTGTTTGCCCGGGTTCGCAAGCGTGGCGGTTGGTCCCGGGTCGATTCTGTCGCCGTCCCGCCCGGCGTCGGCGGTTGGCGGCGGGTCCGCGCGAAAACCCGCACGCGCCTGAATGGATGCAGGGGGCGGGGGTTGCTCTCCCGGCGTGAGTCACCGGGGCAGGCGGTCCGTCCGGCGGTAGGATCGGGCCCGTCGACGCCCGCGGGGCCGAGTCGGATGGCGCGGGCGACCGATCGAGGTTCGCCCGGGTGAAACGGAGTTGGAGAATTGTCACGATGATCGACCGCAGCAACGACGCGGAATCCGAACTGATCGAGGACACCCTGGACGTGGCCCTGCTCGCGGCGTTCGGCCCGCGGAGCGACATGTCCGAGCCGGCGTGCGGCGTGCTGCACGCCCTGGAACGGACCATCGGCGTCCACTCGCGGGTCATGCTCCGCGACGAGACGGATGGCGAGACGCCGCTGGTCCGGCCGGTGTCGGCGGCGGCGCCGTCGAGCGCGCGCGACGCCGGTCGCTATCAGATCGTGGGTGAATTGGCGCGCGGCGGAGTGGGCATTGTGCTTAAGAGCCGGGACATCGACTTGGGTCGAGACGTGGCGATGAAGGTTCTGCGGGCGGATCACGTGGGTAACCGTGCGATGGTCGCCCGGTTCGTGGAGGAGGCCCAGATCGCGGGGCAACTTCAGCACCCCGGCGTCCTGCCCGTGTACGAAATGGGTCTTCAGGAGAAGGACACGCCGTTTTTCACCATGAAGCTCGTGAAGGGCAAGACGCTGGCGGCGCTGCTGGCGGTGCGTGTTGCTCCTGGCGACGATCGACCGCGGTTCATCTCCATCTTCGAGCACGTCTGTCAGACGATGGCCTATGCCCATGCCCGCGGAGTCATTCACCGCGATCTGAAGCCCTCCAACGTAATGGTCGGCGCGTTCGGCGAGGTGCAGGTGGTCGACTGGGGCCTGGCGAAGGTGCTGACGCAAGGCGGTCTGGCGGACGAGCGTCGCGACGAGGAAAGCCTGATCAGGACGGTGCGTACGACGGGCGACGCGTCATCGTCGATGGCCGGCTCGATCATGGGGACGCCCGCCTACATGCCGCCGGAGCAGGCCCGGGGCGACATCGAGCGGTTGGACGAGCGGGCCGACGTTTTTGCGCTGGGCGCCATCCTGTGTGAAATCCTGACCGGCAAACCACCCTACGTCGGCTCGCGCGAGCAGTTATTGGAGGACGCGGCCGCCGGCCGCCTCGACGATTGTCTGCGGCGTTTGAACGCATGCACCGGCGATGAGGAACTCGTGAACCTGGCGCGGCGATGCCTCTCGCCGTTGCCACAGTCACGCCCGGCGACGGCGCGTGAGGTGACGGAAACGGTGACTCAGCATCTGCGGAGTCTGGACGACCGTGCCCGTGCCGCCGACATCGAAGCCGCCGAGGCGCGGGCGGCCGCGCGGCAGGAACGGCGGGCGCGGCGCCTGACGCTGGGTCTGGGCGCAGCCATCGTGACCGCGCTGCTGGCTGCTGGCGGCGGGTACGCGCTGGCGGAGCGCCAGCGGCAGGAGCGCCTGGATGAGACGTCGCGCGTCGTGAATGAGGCTGTGGACCGCGCGGCGATGCTGCTGGGTCGGGCCAGATCTGCTCGCGTCGGGCAGACCGCGGAGTGGACCGAACTGGAGGCGTCTTTCGCCTATCTCGAGCAGTTGCTGGAGGCAGGCGACGCGGACGAACGGGCGCACGAGCGTCTGGCAACATTCGTCCCACAACTGCGTCGTGATATTCGCGACCGCCGCATGATCGAACGCATCGAAGAAACGGTCATGATCGGCGCGACGCACGAGGATCGCGAAAGCTGGCTGGAGATGGACCGGGGTTTTGAGCGCGCCTTTCGCGACTACGGCATCGACGTTCTGGCGCTGCCGCCTGACGAAGTCGCCCGGCGCATGAAAGACAGCGCGATCACGCCGAACCTCGCCGACGGGTTCGAACTGTGGATCGGGACGCGGTTCCACCTGATGGGTTTTGGCGAGAACCTGAGCACGATCCCGGAACTGCTGCGGTGGGTGGAAATCCTGTATCAGGCCGATACCGACCCGGTCCGAACGAAGATACGCAAAGTCTTCTATTCTATGAAGCCCGACCTGAACGAGTTATACGACATCGAAGCCGCCCTGGACTACGAAAACGTCTTCCCGCGGACCATTTCGTGGCTGGCCTCCGCCATCGGCGCCCGCGCCGGGGACGTGGACACGGCGCACGAGATCTTCCGCCGGGCCGTGATCCTCTATCCCGACGACTTCATGCTTAACTTCGACTATGCCTATCACCTGGCGCCGGCCGGCAAGTGGGAGGAAGCGATCCGGTACTATCTGCGCTGCCTGGCGATCCGCCCGGACATCGGCGGGATATGGCGCAGCCTGGGCCTGGCCTATCGGCAGATCGGCGCGATGCAGGACGCGCTCGACGCGCTGCGGCAGAGCATCGTCGTGCAGCCGGACCACGCGCCGACGCACGTGGACCTGGGGCGGACGCTCGAAGACATGGAGGATCGCGCGGCCGCGATGGACGCCTATCGCGAGGCGATCCGCTTGAAGCCGGATTATGCGCTCGCCCACGGGCGGCTGGGCCTGGCTTTGCAGGCGGCGGGACGGCTTGAAGAAGCCCTGGCATCGCTGGAAACGTGCCATCGCCTGGGCGCCGACGACCCGTCGTGGACGGAGCCGTCCGCCGAGTGGGTCGAAGCGTGTCGGCGGGCGATCGCGGAGCAAGAGTAAGACGGCTCGGTGCGGGCCGGGTACGAACGCCACGCCGCCACGACGCGACGGTCACGCCTGCCATGACGTGCCGGATTCCAGATCGACGTGCGTGATGCCGGGGTTGGCGCCGGGCGCGACGTCGACGAGGCCATACTGGGCGCGGCCGTACGGCTCGCCGAGCGCGCCGACGTTGTAGCACGTACATTTGCCGACGATATCCACGCCGGGGCATTCGTGAATGTGCCCGCACAACAGCAGTCCGGGGCCGTGGGCGTCGGCGCGTTCGCGGATGGCCTCGCTGCCGACGTGCTCGCCGCGCCCGCGGAGGCGGTCGAGCGTGGTGCCGTACGGGGGCGTGTGCGAGATCAGTACGTCCCACTCGGGCAGGTGCCGTGCGCGGATGTCCTCCTCGGACCATTCGTAGGGAAAGCCGAATCGTTGCGGTCCGGCGCCGCCGATGCCGGCGATGCGGATGCCCTCGATGTCGGTGACCCGACCGTCGACGTTGCCGGGATGGACGATGTTCGGTTCGTCGTGATTGCCGGGCACGAAGAGCACGGGCACGCCGAGCTTTTCCATCATGTCCAGGGCGATGCGAGCGGAGTCGTCATGCCGGCCGCGGCGGAAGTCGCCGGTCATCAGCACGGCGGCGAACGTGTGATCGGCGAGCGCATCAATTACGGACGCCAGCCGCCCGGGCTGGCCGTGGTAGTCACCAATACATGCGAAGCGGGTCATGGTGAATCGCGCCTGCCGGCTGTGCTCACTGGGCCGCCGAGCCACCGCCCCGCGCGCCGCACCCCGTCGGTGAGGTGATCCTCGTCGATTTGGCCGTGCCGGTCGAGTCTGTCCCACATGCGGTCGGTCGGTCGACGACCCCGCCGGCAATGTGGTCGACGACCGATCGGTCGGCTCCTGCCGGCGTTGCCGTCCCGCGAGGTGCTGGCTGTTGCCGCTCGGTCGCCATCCCATGAAGTGCTGGCTTCTGTCGGGTGGTCCCTTCCCGAGGCGGTTCTTTCTCCGGACCAGTCGACGTTTCCCGAAGGGTCGGCTCAAACCGAAGGGCCGACTCAAACCGAAGGGTCGGCTCGAACCGAAGGGTCGACTCGAACCGAAGGGTCGACTCGAACCGAGGGGTCGGCTCAAACCGAAGGGTCGACTCAAACCGAAGAGTCGGCTCGAACCGAAGGGTCGGCTCGAACCGAAGGGTCGGCTCGAACCGAGGGGTCGGCTTGAACCGAAGGGTCGGCTCGAACCGAGGGGTCGGCTTCAGCCGACCGGCTCTTGCCACCAGCTTTAGCGCTTTAGCCTTTAGCTGGTGGGCGGCGGCCCCCATTACCTACCCTGTTCGCTCCCCCCTCTTCAGCCGGCTTCAGCCGGGCTTGCTCCCGCCCAGGCATCTGGACTCACCAGAATTCCCCTGGAACAAGCCTTGACAACAAAATTTGTCAACGCTAAGCTGCTGACCATGGTGGACCTGCGCGTCATCGACGACCCCGCCTCGGCCGGCGTGGCCTTGGACCCGGTGCGGAGCCGGCTGCTTTCGGAGCTGCGCACGCCCGCGTCGGCCGCGACGCTCGCGGGGCGGGTCGGATTGCCGCGGCAGAAAGTCAACTACCACCTGCGGACGCTGGAAAAGCACGGGCTGGTCCGCCTGGCCGGCAAGAAGCGATGGGGCGGCCTCACCGAGCGGCGGCTGGTAGCGACGGCCTCCTCGTACGTTGTCTCGCCCGAAGCTTTGGGCCCGGTCGCGGCCGACCCCGATCGGGACGTCGGCGGGCGAGGCATGGATCGGCTCTCCGCGAGCTACCTCGTCGCCCTGGCGGCCCGGGCGGTGCGCGAGGTCGGGCAGTTGATGCGCCGGTCCGAGGAACTGAACAAGCGTCTGGCGACGCTTTCCATCGACACCGAGGTAACATTCCGGTCGGCCGCGGACCGCGCCGCATTCAGCCGTGAACTGACGGCCGCGGTGGCCGCGCTGGTCTCGCAATATCACGACGAATCCGCATCGGGCGGGCGTCGGCATCGACTCATGGTCGGGGCGTATCCGGCGCCCCAGGCCCGTTGAGGAATTCCGTGATTTCGTTTACGCTCGCGTTCGATGGCTCGCGGATGTCGAGGAAGGAGAAGCCCCTTCCGTTGACGCCTCCATCCCCGAAAAGGACAGATCGAACCGGTTCAGCGATGAGGCGGAGCCGTCCGTCTCCTGCCATTAGCTTGCCCAGACGGACACATCGACGATGGCTATGACCCCAGAGTCCGACCTTCAGGCGTTGGAGCGATTCGTCGTTGAAAACGATGACCTCTTGGCGCTGGAGGAGCACATTGGCCGCTTCAACATTTTCGACGCGCTGAGGATCGCGCGCGTCGAGATCAGGCACAGCAACTATCTGGCGTGGCTACTCACCCCCGGGGAAAGTCACGGGAAGGGCGACCTGTTTTTGAAAGCTCTGCTGATGGACCTCTTGCGCAAGGCGCGACAGCAGGGCGTAACTCCCCCCGTGAGTCCCGTCGAACTGGATGGGGCAGACCTTCAAGGCGTCGAGATTCGCCGCGAATGGCGCAACATCGACATGCTGCTGACGTGTGACGAACCGAAGTTTGTCATCGCTATTGAGAACAAAGTCGATACCGGCGAGCACAGCAACCAGCTTCAAAGATACGAAGATATCGTCGCCGCAGCGTATCCCAACGTCAAGCGACTTTGCATTTTTCTAACGCCCGAGGGCGACGAAGCGAGTGATCCCGATTGGGTTCCATACAGCTACGCGAACTTGTACCAAGTACTCACTCGCACGCGGAAGACAAATGCGGGATCGATCGGCGGCGATGTCGCCGTGTTTCTGGATCATTATCTCAGTTTGATCGGGAATCGATTCATGGAGAACAAGGATCTCGACACGCTCTGTCGGCAGATCTATTCCAACCACCGCCGCGCGTTGGACCTAATCTGGGAACGCGTCGGCACGCCCGCGTCGGGGCTTGTCGGGCGCATCGAGAAGTGGATCGCAGATCATCCTGACCAGTGGTTGCACATCACCTCGAAGCAGAAGGAGGTCGAGTTCATCCCGACAGGATGGGCCAAGATGCTACCACCCGTGGGCAAGCGCAAGACCTTTGAGCCGGAGCATTGGATGACGGTCCGGATTCGCGCCGAAAGCAAGTGTCTTCGGCTGGTTGTTCTCGTTTGCCCGACCACGGATCAGAATATCCGCAAGAAGGTTCTGGAGCGGTTGTTGCAGGACAAGCAGGAGTTCGGGTTTTCCACGTTCTTCAAGAAGGTCACTGAAGATTGGACCCGCGTTCTGTCTGACGAGGTGTGTCCGCTGCCGGAGGATGAAGACCCGGATGTGGATGTGGTCTTGGAGCGTGTCGAAAAGCGGCTCGCGCACTTCGCGAAGCAGACGATGGGCGTGCCTGCAGCGATGAGAGCGTTAAACATGGCGTAAGGGAATCGTATGCCGCGGAAACTGACGGTAGCCCGGTATCATCGGCACAGCGAGTGATCTGGCGGGACTGGCCGAGGTCAGGGAAGCAACATGAGCGTGAAGAAGCAGCCATCCTCGCGGCGATCAGCGAAGGCCAAAGTCGAAATTCCCAGCCGCACCCAGCCAGCGGAGGAGCGACGATCCGCGGAAGCCCAGTTGCGTACGCTTATCACCAGGTTCGCGCCCGCGCAATTGCGTCTCGTAGCCGCGATGCGACGGTCGCTGCGCAAGCGTCTTCCCACCGCTTACGAGGTGGTGTACGAGTATCGCGACTGGTTCGTCATCAGCTATTCTCCGAACGAGCATGGTTACCATGGCGTTCTTGCCATCCGCGGAAGCGCGGACGGCATCAAGCTCTATTTCAATCAAGGCAAGGAACTGCCGGATCCGGAGAAACTGTTGCAGGGGTCCGGCAAACAGACGCGCTGGATAGACGTGGACGCCGCGTCCACACTCGCACGTCCGGCGGTCGCCTGCCTGATCGACGAGGCCATCGAGCGCAGCAGCGTGCCGTTTGAGCGCGACGGACTGGGGTCGGTGGTCATTCGTTCGTCATCGGCCGGGAAGCGTCCGCAACGTCGCCCCGCCTCAAGCAAAGGCAAAGGAAAGGAACTCACATGAGCATCAAAAAAGACCCCTCCGGCCGCCGGTCGATCCAAGTCGAAGTCGAAGTCCCCGGAACGCCGGAAGAAGTCTGGCGGGCCATCGCCAGCGGGCCGGGCGTGTCGTCCTGGTTCGTGCCCACGCGCATGGAGGAACGCCAGGGTGGAGAAATCGTCTCCAACTTCGGCCCCGGCATGGACTGCCCCGCCACCATCACCGAGTGGGAGGCGCTCAAGCGTTTCGTGGCCGAGGGTGATCTGGGCCCGCCCGGCTCACCCAAGATGGCCACGGAGTGGATCGTTGAGGCTCGCGCCGGCGGCCGGTGCCTGGTCCGCGTCGTGCACAGCCTGTTTGCCGACAGCGACGACTGGGACAATCAGCTCGACGGCCTGGAGCAGGGCTGGCCGATGTACTTCCGCATCCTGCGACGCTACCTGGAGCACTTCAACGGGCAGCCGTGCTCGGCGATGCAGTTCGTCGGCTTTTCCACCGACCCGGAGCCGCAGGCGTGGCAGAAGGCCGGCGGAGAACTGCGGCTGCTCAACGCGGCCGCGGAGCAGAAATGGAGCGCGCCCGACGCCCTGCCGCGCATGGCCGGCGTCGTGGACACGCTGGGAAAAGGCTCGCACAAGAATACCGTGCTGCTCCGCCTCGACACCCCCGCGCCGGGCACGGCCTACGTCGGCGCCTTTTCCTGCGGCGGGATGGTGATGGTGTGTATTAGCGTCTACCTCTACGGCGACAAGGCGAAGCCGGCCGTGGAGCGCGATGAGCCGGCCTGGCAGGCGTGGATCGACGAGCGGTTCCCGATGCCGCAGATGGGATAAGTGGCGGACAGCGAGCGGGAGACCGGTTCCCGGGGTGGGGACCGGTCTCCACCGTTCCACCCCGCCGCGAGTCACGCGTCAGAACCAGCCTCATCGATCTCGTCGTCGTCGCACTCGAGCATGTGCGGATAGCGTGGTTGCGGCAGGAGACGATCGCGGTCGAAGGGCGGATCCTCGTGTGGGGGGATCGCGTCGTCCGGAAAGTCGGTGGCCCAGCGGCGACGGGTATCGTCATCGTCGTAATAGCGCAGACCGATTTCGATGTCCTCCTCCGAGCCGCTGCCGATCACATCGATGTGATTGTTCCATCCCGAGCCGGCGGGCAGGATGGGGCCCGGCTCGCGAAGCAAGTCGCTCCAGAGACGCTCGTACAGGGCGCGATCGCTGAGGTGATTGGTGCGGTCGAGGTACACGTCGCGCGCGGCCAGTGCAGCGATGATCTCCCACAGTTTGGCATGCACGGCGGCGTCATCGAGCGATTCCGGCTCGGGCATCCGGATTCCCGACTCGACCAGCGCATCGAACTGGCACGAGATCGGCGCCGACTCGAAGTCCAGCATGCGCTCAAGGAATCCCTCGCGCACCTCCGGCGGACAGTTCTCATCGACGTTGATTGAAGTCACGCCTTTCGCTTCGAGTGCTTCCTCTAACTCGTTGATGCGGATTTCCTGGTCGACGGATTCGAGGTCGAGCGGATCGTCGGGCATCTGCGAAGCGGACATGCGGTTCTCCTCAGGGTCAGGCGGGATTCGCCGGGGCAAAAGCCACGCGGCTCGCTGGCGGCCCCTGATCGCGCGCGGCGCGTCACGGCGTATCAGCCGCCGACTGCGCCATCATCAACGTGTAGCCGTCGGGGTCCGTCAGCCGGAATTCGCCCAGCGGCAGGTAATCGGGATGAGATATCTCGCCGGCGCTGATGCCCCGGGCCAGCAACCGATCGCGGAGACCGATCAGGTCGGCGGCATACAGATAGAACAGCACGTCTTGCGCCTGGGCGTCGATCGGGCGTGAACTCCGCGCGAGCATCAGGTTCGGCCCGCGCTTCCAATCCGCGACCGTCGGCGAATACAGCCACGCCCAGTGCATGGCCCCGGCCGGCGGCACCCTGTTGCCGACTTCGAAGCCCAGCAGGCGGTAGAACGCGACCGAACGTTCCACGTCCGCAACGTGAATCATCGGCACCAGACTGCTGATGGGGGCGGTTGGCGCGGTCATTCCGTCGATCGCGGGGCGGGATTCGCTCATGACGGCACGCTATGTCGGCGGTCACGCTGGGTCAATCACTACACCGGGATCTCGATCGGTGGTACGCTGACGCCATGCAACCCCTTCGCTATTCGATCAACGTCACGCTGGACGGATGCTGTGATCATCAGGCGATCATCCCGGACGAAGAACTTCATCGACACGCGGCCGCGAACATCGAGCAGGCCGACGCACTTCTATTCGGTCGTGTGATTTATGAAATGATGGAGGCGGCGTGGCGGGAGCCGGCGCAGACGGGCGTGCTTCCGGAGTGGATGGCGCCGTGGATGGAACCTTTCGCCCGCACCATCGACGCGGCGAGAAAGTACGTCGTATCGAACACGCTGGAACGCGTCGATTGGAACGCGCAGCTCGTGCGCGGTGATCTGGGCCAGGCCGTGGAGCGGCTCAAGCGGGAGCCGGGCAGGGGGCTGTTCGTGGGAGGCGTGACGCTCCCGCTGGCATTGGCCGAGTTGGGATTGATCGATGAGTACGAGTTCATTGTGCATCCCAGACTCGCGGGCCACGGGCCGACGTTGTTCGCGGGGCTGTCGAAGCCTCTCGACCTGAAGCCCGTGAGCCGGCTGGAATTCCACTCGGGCGCGGTGGCGACGCGGTTTGAGCCGGGACGGTAACGCCGGGGCAGGCCATGTGCCGCGACACGGGATTCGCCGACGCTCCGCGGCAATCCTGGGCTGACAGGACGTTCGCCCCCGTCTTGCCCGTTCACGCAACCCGTGGCGACGCATGGCGCTCGCGCGTTCCGGCAGCTTCCGTAGGCGCCGCCCGGCCGTTATATTCCGCCACCTCGGGGCGGCCGCGCACGGTTTTGGGTTCGCCGCAACGCGGGTGCGCCGTTCGTACGATGCGTAACTCGAGAGGAGACTGCTTCAATGCGCATACGCCCATGGCTCGTCACATCGCTCGCACTCTTCGCGACCCCCGGCGTGCTCTCGACCGCGTCGGCCTCAAGCATCCCTTCGGCGCAGGATTCGAGCGAGCTGGCGACGCAAGACGCAAGCGCACCAGCGGCGCAGAACCCCAGCGTGCCCTCTGCACAGCCCGACGGCCTGCGGGCGTTGGACGGCGAGTGGATCTTTGTTGAGGACCGCACCGAGGGGCGCGCCAGCGAGCAGCAGCAGCCCAGCATGAGCGCGAAGGTCACGCTGCGCGTTGAAAAAGATGCGTTCATCCTGGTGCGCCGCGATGGCGAGGTGCGGATGGCCCTGGACGGGTCCGCCACCGATATTGCGGGTCGGTCGCCCGGGTCCGTCTCGCGCTACCGCGGCGGATGGAAGGACGGCGCGTTCACGTACGAAATCGAAATGCTTCGGGCGCCGGAAAACACACGCACCGGGGTGATCCGGACGCAGCTGCGCCTCACGTCCGAGGGGCTGATCGCGGATGTGGCGGTTGACCCGCCCACGGGGTTTACATCGGTCGCGCTCTATAAGCGTGCGGACAACATCGCGTTGCCCACGCCTGCCAAGGCAGTAATCGCCGACATGGCGTGGCTGGCCGGCGCGTGGGTCGGAACCAGGGGCACCGCCGGCACCACGTCGATCGAGGAGCGGTGGAGCCCGCCGCTGGGCGGCGCGATGCTCGGCGTCTCGCGCACCGTCTCGCGCGACAGGATGGTCGGCTTCGAGTTCCTGCGCGTGGTCGAGCGCGACGGCGGGCTGGTCTACGTCGCCCAGCCCGGCGGCAAGTCGCCGACCGAGTTCGTGCTCACCGAAGTGAGCGGCACGCGTGCCGTGTTCGAAAACCCGCGCCACGACTTCCCACAGCGCATTACGTACGAGCGCTCGGACGAGGGCGCCCTGACCGCCTCGATCGGCTTCGCCAGGGGCGGCCGCCCCCAGCGCTTCGAGTTCAAGCGCGAAGGCAGCTAAGCCGCCGCGCGCGATCACGCGGCAGCGAGCCGCGTGGCTTCAGCTCGAGCCGCAAGCTTTTGCCTGCGCGAATCGGCGCCGCAGCCCGAGCCGCAGGCTTCAGCCTGCGCGAATCTGCCGGAGTGGAGAGGGTGCTCATCGCGCGGTGCGACCTGGAGATGCCCGGCTTGGACGTCCCATCCGCGGGGTCATCCCAGCCGATATCATCCGTCCGCACGCCATCGCGAAGCGAGTGACAGGACTTGAACTCCTGCGTCGGTCAGTCTGCACCCGACGCTGTGACTCCCGCCCATTCGAGCGCCTGCCCTTCGTCGGCAAACGTGCGGAACTGAATGGCCTTGCCGTTGCGGAAGGTGAACCCGTCCGCGACGCGCCCTTCGCGCCATTCCGTCTCGTGCTTGAGCCGGACGCGCACATCAACGAGGACAATGATCCGGTCACCGGCGACGACGAACCGCTGCGGCTCGCAACGGCCTTCGGCCCATGTCCCGCGCCCCTTCGAGACGTGTGCCGTCACGGCTTCAAGCCCATGGTAGGTTCCGCCCTGCGGAAAGTCCGCCGGCTCGATCCGCTCGATCTGCGGGTCAAACAGGGCGGCGAGCGCTGGAATGTCGTTCCGGTTGAGTGCGGCGTATGCTTTCTTCAGCGCCTCTACCTCGGCCGCCAGAGCAGATGTTGATTTGTCCACACGTAACTCTCGTGGTACGCAGGCACAGCCGCACCGAAAATGCGAGCCATACCACCGGACGGTAAAGCTCGCGGGGTGGCGTTGCTGCGGCAAGCACCCGTTTTCGCCACCAGATCGCGACGCCCGCCGCCCGCCAGACTCCGTGAAAACCGTGCAGGGAATCGGGGTGACAGGATTTGAACCTGCGACCTCTGCGTCCCGAACGCAGCGCTCTAGCCAGACTGAGCCACACCCCGTCCAGCCGGCCCCGCGGGGGGATCCGGCTGACGTGCGGGGATGCTAGGCGACGGACGGCGGCGGGTCAACCCGACCTCACATGCTCGGCGGTCATCGCGGGTCCGTACCGCTCCCCGCGCGAACCCGATAGCAGCCACAGCGGCGACCGCCCGCGGCTCCCTTTTCGGACCCCGGGCCGCTACGGGCCGCTACGGAGAGGCCCAGGTTCTGGCAACTCCTGGACGCGGGACGTAGGCTCTCGCAAGCCCGGCGGAGCCGGGGAAGCGACCCGGTTCCAAACGCTGCGTTCCCGACGCGGAGTTCCCGACGTTGAGTTCCCGACGTTGAGTTCCAGATGACCCTTGATGATTTTCTCCGCCGTGCCGCCACCCAGCCGTCGATCGCTGTGCAGCATGGGTGCGTACCCTCCCTCAGAACGGCACTGCCGCGATGGCGGAGGATCGGCTAGTTCGGTTCGGACAGGGCGAGTGCCAGGCCCGAATCCGGATCCGTCTTTAGGTTCTGTCAGCAATGCCACACGACGTTGAACGAAGCTCTATCACGAACAACGCGCTGCCCGTCGCGCCCTCCATGAGCGATGCGCTTGCGGCCGCGAGGGTGCCGGTCCGCGTGCAGCCCGTTGATCGCCGCGTTGTCTGGATCACGGTTGTTGCGATCGGGGTCGCGGGGGTTGCCGCGGTCGTGGCGCAGGGGTTGATGCGGCTGATCTGGCTGATCACGGGGATCGCGTTCCACGGCCTCGTTTCGCTGCGGCCGCAGACGCCGCTGGATCACTCTCTGGGCTGGTGGGTCATCATCGTTCCGGCGGTCGGCGGGTTGATCGTCGGGCTGATGGCGCGCTACGGGTCGCGGGCGATCCGAGGGCACGGCATCCCGGAGGCGATGGAGCAGGTCATCCTCAACCAGAGCCGCATTCCGCCGCGGTTGACTTTTCTCAAGCCGCTTAGCGCCGCCATCGCCATCGGTACCGGCGGACCGTTCGGCTCGGAAGGGCCGATCATCGCGACGGGCGGGGCGCTGGGATCGCTGGTTGGTCAGATCCTGCGCACAACGGCGATGGAACGTAAGACGCTGCTGGCAGCGGGCGCCGCGGCCGGCATGGCCGCAACGTTCGGATCCCCCGTATCCGCCGTGCTGCTGGCGATCGAACTGCTGCTTTTTGAATTTCGCCCGCGTTCGATCATCCCGGTCGCGCTCGCGGCCACGACCGCCACGGCCGTCCGCTGGGTGTTTGAGGGGGCCGAGGCGGTCTTCGCAATGCCCGACCTGCAACAGCCCGGCGGCGCCGCGCTGGCGCTGTACGTCGGCATCGGGGCGCTCATCGGCGTCGCCAGCGTCCTGGTCACACGGGCCATTTACGCTATCGAGGACGGCTTCGATCGGCTCCCGATCCACTGGATGTGGTGGCCCACGCTGGGCGGGCTGGCCGTCGGGCTGGTCGGCTACTTTCAGCCGCGGACGCTGGGCGTCGGCTATTACAATATCTCGGAACTGCTCGGCGGCGACATGGCCGTTGGGCTGGTCGGCAGCCTTGCGCTCTGGAAGTTCGTGTCGTGGTCGATCTCGCTCGGCAGCGGAACGTCCGGCGGAACGCTGGCGCCGCTGTTCACCATCGGAGGCGCCCTCGGTGTCGTGATCGGCGCCGCGATGCAGGCCGTGTTCCCCGGCGCCGGCGTGGATCTGCGCATCGCGGCGCTGGTGGGTATGGCCGCGGTTTTCTCCGGTGCGTCGCGCGCTCTGTTGGCGAGCGTCGTCTTCGCGTTCGAGACGACGCTCCAACCGCTCGGGCTGCTCCCCCTGCTGGGCGGATGTACGGCAGCCTATCTGATTTCGTCGCTGATGATGCGCAACACCATCATGACCGAGAAGATCGCTCGCCGCGGCGTGCGCGTTCCGGCCGAGTACGAGGCGGACTTCCTCGACCAGTTGCTGGTGCGCGACGTAGCCCGTCGCGACCCGGTCACGCTGCGCGCACGCGACACGCTCGGCGAAGTGCGCGCGTGGATCGCGACGTGCGGCGAAGGAACGACGCATCAGGGATTTCCGGTTCTCGACGACGGCGGCCTGTTGCACTCGGTGGTGACTCGGCGAACGCTATTGGACTCATCGCAGCCGGCGCAGCGTCCGCTTGGGGATCTCGCCGCCCGTCCGCCTGTGGTGGTCTACGAGGACAACACGCTTCGCGACGCCGCGGATCACATGGTTCGCCACGAGATCGGCCGGCTGCCGGTCATCGAGCGGGCCACCGGACGTCTCGTGGCCATCGTCACTCGCAGCGATATACTCAGTGCCCATCGGCGGCGCCTCGCTGACGCCGAGGAACCGAACCGCCAATTCGCGTGGCGCTCGGCGACGCGCCGGAGCAAGCCGGCAGGTGTCCGCGAGACGTAGGCGATGAGTTCAGCAGCGTCAGGAATGCCTGGTCACAGCGTGGCGGCGGCGACCTGGCGGACATACGGTCCGGGAGTCCAGCCGTGCGTATCCTCAACCACCTGTTCGAAAACAACCGCGCCTGGGCGGCCACCATGCTGCAGCGCGATCCGGATTTCTTCACGCGGCTGTCGCAGCAGCAGCGGCCGGACTACCTGTGGATCGGCTGCTCGGACAGCCGCGTGCCGGCCAACCAGATCGTGGACATGCTGCCGGGCGAGATTTTTGTCCACCGGAACGTGGCGAACGTCGTCCGTGACGGCGACTTGAACGCCATGTCGGTGCTTCAGTTCGCGGTGGACATTCTCAAAGTCCGCCACGTGATCGTCTGCGGCCACTTCGGCTGCGGCGGCGTGTTGGCGGCGCTGCGGGGCCAGCAACTGGGCCTGGTCGACGAGTGGCTGGCGCCGCTGCGGCAGGTTTACGAGCGGAATCGGGCGGCGGTGGACGCGCTGCCGACCGAAGCACTCCGGCACGACCGGCTGTGCGCGCTGAACGTCATCGAACAGGCGGCCAACGTCTGCAAGACGCACATCGTCTCAGATGCCTGGGCACGGGGGCAGGAACTGTCCGTCCATGGCTGGGTCTACGGCCTGAAGGACGGCCTGCTGTGCGATCTGGGTCTGTGCGTCGCCGGGCCGGGCGAGATTGACGGGTACTACGCGGCGGTTCGCCGATTGTGGTCGCCGGCGGGTTCCTGACGCGAGATGCGGGCGGCGAATCGGCCTTCCCGGTTGTGCGGATCGGCCGGTGACGGGTGGCGGGACGTGCCTGTGGTGGTTCTCGCCCGTGCGATGGCGCGTCGAGGTGTCCAGAGGTCGATCGCCTGAGTTTCTGCCTACTCCGGTCGACGCTCACGTTCGCCGGTACGAACGCGCAGCGGCCACAGCATTGGCAGTGCGAGCAGCGACAGACCGGCGAGAACCATCAGCGCGAGCGGGTAGCCGTGGCTGCGGGTCAGGACTCCGACCGAATAGCCGGACCAGGACTCGCACATGTTGGTTGCCGCCATGAAGGCGCTGAATTGCGTGGCGCCCAGGGCGGGGTCGGTCAGGTCCATGAACAGTGCATAGCTGGCCGCGGTCAGTGCGCCGATTAACAGGTAAATAACGCCGAAGCCGACGAAGAGCGCTCCGGGCGCGGGCGTGCCATCCACGTTCATCCTCAGGAACTCCGGCGCGGCGTCTGTGGAGAGGAGGGCCACGGCCGCGACGGCCAGCGCCGTAGCGATGACCAGCGCCACGTTGGTCACGATGCGCCCCAGGCGATCGGCGAGTTTTCCGCCCAGCAGTGCGCCGCCGGCCATGCAGATGACCTTCGGCCCGGCGGTAAACACGCCGACGCGCGCCTTGTCAACGCCGCCGTCCAGCAGCATCGGCCCGGAGACAAGCCCGGCCGCTTCGAACCCGGCGCCGGCGATCAGTGCGAATCCCAGACCCAGCCACGTGCTGGAACGCGACAGCGCCGCACCCAGCGTCCGGGCGAAGATCGACCACGTGGCGGCTTCAGAGTTCCGCGGCGCCGGCGCGTGTTCGCGACAGGCGAACAACGTCAGAGCCATGGAAAACCAGATGCAGGCGATCATGGAGATCAGTACAACGTATTCGCCCACGTACTCTTCGACCACGAGTGCGACGCCGCCGAAGACGGCGCGGCTGGTGAGCATCCCGACCTGCATCCACCCGTTCAGCGATCCGCGCTGATCCGGGGGGGTGGACGCGATGCAGAGCGCATCCACGGATGCGTCCTGGGTGGCGGCGAACATGGCATGCGCCAGGAGCAGCCATTGAACGAGGCTCAAGTGGTCCTGCCAGCGCACTCCGACCAGCGGCAGCAGCGTAAGACCCATGAGTAGTTGTGACGTGACGATCCACGACCGCAGCCCCCACCGCGGCGATCGCAACGTATCCACCGCCGGCGCCCACAGGAACTTCATCGCCCAGGGCAGCACGAGCACGGACGTCAGCGCCGTAACCTCGTCCGCCGCCATGCCGGCCGCGCGGAGCTTGGTCGGCAGCGCCCACCAGATGTAGCCGATGGGCGCGCCTTCGCTCGCGTAGAGCGCGGCGAACAGCACCTTCCGGCCTCGGGTTGTCTCGAGCAGATTCACCAGTCCGGGTTGCGCCGTCTGCCGTTCTTCGCAGCCGGCGCGTCAGTCGAGCCGGCGCCGCATCGACGGGGCCGGCTGAGGCGTCAAACTTCCATCGTCTTTCCGTCGCCGTCCGTGAAACGGACGCGATACAGATCCGTGCGGCGATCGGTCCACGCGCGGACGGTGCCGTTGAGCCGGCTGCGGCGCAGCGCTTCCACGTCAACGTCGTGGACAATCACCGTTTCGACGTTCGGCGTGGTTTCCGACGCGATGGCGTCGCGGGCGAACGGGAAATCCGACGGCGTGTAGATGCCCGACTGGGCGTAGTGGACGTCGGCGTTGTCGACGTGCGGCAGGTTGCCCGTGCAGCCGGCGATGGCGACGTAGACCTGGTTCTCGATGGCGCGGGCCTGCGCGCAGTGGCGAACGCGCAGGTAGCCGTAGCGCTCATCTGTATTGAAGGGCACGAAGATGATCTTGGCGCCCTTGGCGGTGGCGATGCGGGCCAGTTCGGGAAACTCGATGTCGTAGCAGACGAGGATGGAGACCTTGCCGCGGTCGGTCTCGAATACCTCGACGCTGTTCCCGCCGGCCACGCCCCACCAGCGCTTCTCGCCGGGCGTCACGTGAATTTTGTGCTGGCGGCCGATGGTGCCGTTTCGACGAAAGAGATACGAGATGTTGTGAAGCTGGCCGTCTTCCACGTCGAACTGCGAGCCGCCGACGATGTTGACGTGAAACTTGACCGCCAGCCGCGTGAACAGGTCCAGATACTTCGGGGTGTACTCGGCCAGCTTTCGGGCGGCCGTGCCCGGGCGCTTGGCGCGGATCAGCGACAGAAGCTGCGTCGTGAACAGTTCCGGAAAGACGACGAAATCGCTCTTGTGGTCGCTGGCGACGTCGACAAAGAACTCGCACTGCGTCGCGAACTCGTCGAACGAGGCGACGCGTCGCATCGCGTACTGCACGAGGCAGATGCGCACCAGCGATACCGCCCGGAACGAGCGGGCAGTCTGCTCCACGAAATCGAGATTGGTCCACTCCAGGAAGGTGGCGTAACCGCGCGAGTCGGAGTCGGTCGGAAAGTAGTTGGGGATCAGGCGGCGCAGCTTAAACCCGTTGGCGAGCTGCACCGTCAGCACTGAGTCGTGCAGATCCTTGCTCATGACCCGCTCGACGTATTCACGCGCGGTCATCCTGTCGGCGTGCTTGCCGTAGCCCGGAATGCGGCCGCCGATAATGATCTGGCGGATGTTCCTCTCGCGGGCGAGTTCCTTGCGGGCGTCGTAGAGCCGGCGGGCCAGCTTCATGCCGCGGAATTCCGGATCCACCATGATCTCGATGCCGTACAGCGTATCGCCTTCCGGATCGTGGTTGCGGATGTAACCGTTGTCTGAAATCTCCTTCCAGTTGTGCCACTGATCGTAATGATCGAAGTCGACGATCAGCCCGCAGGAGGACGCGATGATCCGCCCGTTGTGTTCGATGCACATCTGCCCCTCGGGGAAGATGGCAAGCTGGCTTTCGATCTGGTCGCGCTGCCATACCCCCATGCCGGGGAAGCAGCGGGACTGCATCTCGATGAGCGCGTCGTAGTCCTGGGGCCGCAGCGGCCGCAGGTTGATCTCCTTCTCGAACCCCTTGAGTTGTGTTCCCTTCACGGCTGACTCCCGGCCGGTTCCGCATCCGATGACGTTCTAGACGGCCTCCATGCCGCTTCGCTTGTAACGGATGCGTCGCGATGCGTCGAGCGGGTGCGGGATGCGCGGCTTCGACGCCCGCGTGCCGTCCGCATGCTCGCCGTGCGGTCAGGCGACGGCGGTTGGGCGAGAACACGCGGTCAGCGGGCAGGAGTCGACGGCTCAGTGGCTGGCCGGGTCTTCGTCTGGCGGATGCGAGGACGGGGCGACGGTCGATTCCGCGTCAAGCCCGTCGAACTCCTCCAGATCCGCAGGGCTGATCGGGTCGCTGATGCGGTACGTCCCGTCCAGCCAACGACCCAGGTCCACCAGCTTGCAGCGCTCGCTGCAGAACGGACGGAAGGGCGCCTCAAGACGGTCTTCCACGGATGTGGACTTATGGCAGGTTGGGCAGACGTACGTGGGCATGATCCCTGCCGGGCGTTGAGCGCGTCGAAGTCGCGCCTATCGACCGCCGCTGCGCCGGCCGGCGGCGTCGGCAAGCGCGGAACGCGACCGCAGCCGTCGCTACGCGATCACGATTTCTTCGACGGCCGCTTCGATCCGCCCGATGCCGGTTTCCCGCTGGCGGGCCCCGCCGGCGCCTTGGCAGCGTCGGGCTTGGAGTCCGGCGACTTCGACTCCGACGGCTTTTCTTTCGAGTCCGCCGCGGACGACTTGCCGTCGGACGCGCCGTTGTCCGCCTTCGCGGCCTTCTTGTAGTTCTCGCTGCGGTAATCCGTGGTGTAAAACCCCGATCCCTTGAAGATCAGTCCGCCGCCGGTTCCGAGCAGCCGTCGCACCGGCGCTTTGTTGCAGCACTGTTCGCAGTCCGTATTGAGCGTCTTCTTCGGCTTGGCGGTGATCGACTGAAAGAGCTCGAACACGCGCTCGCACTTCGTACATTCGTATTCGTAAGTCGGCATACTCGTTCGCTCCGGGCCGTGGCCCGTGGAATCCCTTCTCGACAAGTGCGACGTTCCAGTCCCTGGTCTGATCCTCGGTCCTATTCCGCCGGCGCGTCGCCGCCGGACGCCGGCGGGGACGGGGCAGCCGGCTCGACGCTGACGATCACGCGGGCGGGACGGATCACACGATCGCCGAGTACGTAGCCGCGCGTCAATTCCTGCATGACGCGGCCCGGGGGCAGGTCAGCGGTCGGCTGTCGCATCATGGCCTCGTGAAAGTTGGGGTCGAACGGCTTACCCGTCGCCTCGATCGGCGCGATGCCCTGGTCACGCAGGGCCTTGAGCAGCTTGTCGTAGACCAGCCGCACGCCGGTCAGCAGGTTGGTCGCCTCTTCGCCTTCCGCAGTGACGGCCAGCGATCGCTCGAAATCATCGATGACGGCCAGCAGCGGGCTGACGACGTCCATCTTGGCGAAGCGGACGGCGTCGGCGCGCTCGGCGGCGGCGCGGCGTTGAATGTTCGACGCCTCCGCCCTAGCCCGCAGCAGCCGGTCGTTCAGGTCGGCGATCTGGTTCTGAAGCGATTCGACGGTGACGCCGGGCGCCGCGGCCGGTCCGGCGTCGCTCGCGGTGTCGTCCCGCGGTTCGGGGTCGGCAGGCGCGGGCGGACCGGCGCTTACGTCGCAGTCTGATGCTGAATCGGCTGCCGCCTCGGGCTGCGTCGCGCCGTCCGCGCCGCCGTCGTCGGCAGGATTGACGCCCTCGTCGTCCGGCGCGATGCCGACGTTGCCGTCTGTGTTGCCCCGGCCGCCCTCCCTGATTGGAACTCGTCGTCTCTGGCTCATCCGCATCACCCTCGATCCTGTTCGGCGTCGCAGCCATCAGCGCGCCGATCTGGACTTTAGGACCCTTTCTCCGTTCCGGCGAAGTATTCGACCAGCTTTTCGAGGAAACCCTTCGACTCCGGCATCACCGCGCGGTCTTCCGTCTCGGCGAACTCGCGCAGCAACTGCTGTTGCCGTGCATTGAGTTTGCGCGGGATCTCGACCATCACCTGCACCACCTCATCGCCGCGCCGCCCGGTGCGCAGATCGGGCAAGCCCTGGTTTTTCAAGCGGAACATCTGACCGTGCTGCGTACCGGCCGGGACGGTAACTTCCGCGCGGCCGGTCAGCGTCGGCACCTCGATCTTAGCGCCCAGCGCCGCCTGCGTGAAAGAAATCGGCATCTGGCACAGCAGATTCTCGTCGTGTCGCTGCAACAGCGGGTGCGGCGCGACGCGCACGTAGCAGTGCAGATCGCCGCGGTGGCCGCCGTCCTGCGAGGGCTCACCTTCGCCGCGGACGCGCACGACCTGGCCTTCATGGATGCCCGCGGGGATCTGCACGGTGACAAGCCGCTTCTTCGGCGTGCGCCCGCTGCCACGGCACGCGGTGCAGGGCGTTTTGACGCGGTTGCCGCGCCCCTGGCAGTCGGGGCACACGGTGACCACGCGACTCGTGAAAAAGCCGCCCAGCCCGCTGACCTGTTCCACCTGGCCGTAACCGCCGCAGGTGGGACAGGTGACGCGTTCGGAACCCGGCGCCGCGCCGTTGCCGCCGCAGGTGTCGCAGAAGTCGCGGCGCTGAAACTCTATGGTGCGCTCAGCGCCCGTCGCGACCTCGGCAAGCTGCAATTCGACTTCGGTCTGGAGATCGACGCCGCGCGACTGCCGCCGCCGCCGCCCGCCGCCGCCTCCCAGGCCGCCGAACAGATCCTCGAAGACCGAGAAGATGTCGTCGGCGCCCATGTTGGAGAAGTCGTGCAGCCCGGCGCCGCTGAGCCCGGCGTGACCGAACTGGTCGTAGCGCTGCCGCTTCTGCGGGTCAGAGAGCACCTCGAACGCCTCGGCCGCCTCCTTGAAGCGCTTTTCCGCGCCGGGGTCGTTCGGATTGCGATCCGGATGGTGCTTATGCGCCGAGCGGCGGTAGGCCTTGCGGATTTCCTCGGGCGAGGCGGATTTGGTGACGCTGAGCACTTCGTAGTAATCGCGTTTCGTTGTGCTCATGCGTGACCCCGTTCCGATCCGGCGCTGATTCGTGCCGGCAACCCATCAAAAAGGGGGCGAGCGACTCCGCCCGCCCCCACTCGATCATCCATCAACTGCCGCAGGCGTCCGTCAGCGGATCGCGTGCAGCACTTCCTTCGCGTCTTCCTTCAGATCGGTCAGCAGCACCTCCGTGGTGAGCAGAAGCCCCGCCACGCTGGCGGCGTTCTCCAGTGCCACGCGGCAGACCTTGGCCGGGTCGATGATACCGGCCTTGACCATGTCCACGAACTCGCGCTTGCGGGCGTCGTAGCCTTCGTTGCCCTTGCGCTCCAGCACCTGCTCGACGATCACGTCGCCGTCCTCGCCGGTGTTGTCGGCGATCTGGCGGGTGGGGACGCGAAGGGCGGCGGCCACGATGTCCACGCCGGTCTTTTCGTCGCCACGGGCCTTGTCGCGCACCTTCTGCACCGCGGGAATGGCCCGCAGGTAGGTCGTGCCGCCGCCGGCCACGATGCCTTCTTCATTGGCGGCGCGGGTCGCGTGGAACGCGTCGTCCACCAGGTCCTTGCGCTCCTTGACCTCGATCTCGGTCGCGCCGCCGACGCGGATGACGGCGACGCCGCCGGTCAGACGGGCGAGGCGCTCCTGGAGCTTTTCCTTGTCGTAATCGCTGGTCGTCTTTTCGATCTGGGCGCGAATCTGGTCGGCGCGGGACTTGATGTCCGCCTTCTTGCCGCCGCCCTCGATGACCGTGGTCGTATCCTTGGTGATGACCACCTTCTTGGGCGTGCCCATCTGCTCCAGCGTGACCTTTTCCAGCTTGATGCCGAGGTCTTCGCTGATGACCGTCGCGCCGGTGAGGATCGCCAGATCCTGCAGCATGGCCTTACGGCGATCGCCGAAGCCCGGGGCCTTGACGGCGCAGCACTTGAGGATGCCGCGGAGCCGGTTGACGACCAGGCCGGCCAGGGCTTCGCCGTCAACGTCCTCGGCGATAACCAGCAGCGGGCGGCCGCTGGTCGCGATGGCCTCCAGCACCGGCACGAAGTCGCGCAGGTTGGAAATCTTCTTTTCGTAGATCAGGACGTAGGGATTCTCCAGCACGCACTCCAGCGTGCCGGGGTTGGTCATGAAGTAGGGCGAGATGTAGCCCTTGTCGAACTGCATGCCCTCGACGACTTCCAGTTCGTTTTCGAGGCTCTTGCCCTCCTCGATTTCGACCACGCCCTCGTCGCCGACCTTGGCCAGCGCCTGGGCGAGCAGCTTGCCCACCGCCTCGTCGCCGTTGGCGGAGATGGTGCCCACCTTGGCCAGGTCGTCGTTGTTCTTAACCTTGACGGACGCGGCCTTGATCGCCTCGACCGCGGCCTTCACCGCCATGTCGATGCCGCGCTTCAGCGCCGTCGGATTGGCGCCGGCGGTGACGTTCTTGAGGCCCTCGCGATAGATCGCTTCGGCCAGAACGGTCGCGGTGGTGGTGCCGTCGCCGACCACGTCGCTGGTCTTGGACGCCACCTGGTTGATCATCTTGGCGCCCATGTTCTCGAACTTGTCCTCAAGCTCGACCTCTTTGCTGACGGTCACGCCGTCCTTGGTGACGCGGGGGGCGCCGAAGGACTTCTGCAAGAGCACGTTGCGGCCGGTCGGCCCCATGGTGACCTTGACCACGTTGGCCAGCTTGGCCACGCCGTCGAGCACCTGCCGCCGTGCTTCCGAGGAAAACATCATCTGCTTTGGCATATGCCTACTCCCAGGCTCCAACGCCGCCGGCGTTGGGAATGTCGAATGCTGAATGTCGAATGCTGGCGAAGCTTCCGCGCTTTTGGAGCGAGCCGCGGGCTTCAGCCCGCGCGGACGCGCGACGCGTTTGACGTGCTACTCCACGATTCCCAGCAGGTCGTTCTCGCGGATCACGATGTACTTGTCGCCGCTGAAGTCGATCTCGGTGCCGCTGTACTTGCCGTAAAGCACCTCGTCGCCCAGCTTGACGCTCATCTGGCCGCGCTCGCCGCTGTCGAGCAGCTTGCCCGGGCCGACCGCGATGACGTGGCCGCGCTGCGGCTTCTCGCGGGCGGAGTCCGGCAGGACGATGCCGCCGGCGGTG